>JAUJNC010000180.1 GCA_030446525.1 Armatimonadaceae bacterium | reverse complement strand
GACGAGCCACGGAAGGGGTTAAGGGAGTTCGGGCCAGGCGGTCCTGCTCCCATGCGCGAGCTTATGAGCAGTTCGACACAGCAGAAGATCGAGGAGCTGCGGCGCCGCCGCGCGCAGGCGGCGACGACTGACCCATTGGCCGTACGCAAGCAGCATGAGCGCGGGAAGCAGACGGCGCGTGAGCGACTCGATGCATTGCTCGATCCGGACGCGTTTGTGCACAGGGCGCGCAGGCCCGGCTTGACCTTCTTGCCGGCCAGAATGCGGGCGGCCGCGCGCAGGTCCTCGATGCGGCCGTTGGTGCAGGAGCCGAGGAACACGGTGTCGAGCCGAACCTCCCCCATCGGGGTGCCGGGCTCCAGGCCCATGTACTCCAGGGCGCGCTCGGCGGCGCGGCGGTCGGAAGGGTCCGCGATCGCCGCGGGGTCCGGCACGCGCTCGGTGATGGGGACCACCATGCCCGGCGACGTGCCCCACGAGACGTACGGCGCCAGCGATGCGCCGTCGATCTCGATGGTCGTGTCATAGGTCGCGCCCGGGTCGGTCGCGAGCGCCTTCCACTGTTCTACGGCCCCGTCCCAGTCGGCGCCCTGCGGGGCGTGCGGGCGGCCCTTCAGATAGCCGAACGTCGTCTCGTCGGGGGCGATCATGCCGGCGCGCGCGCCCGCCTCGATGCTCATGTTGCAGACGGTCATGCGCCCCTCCATCGAAAGCGCGCGGATCGCCTCGCCCGTGTACTCGACCACATAGCCGGTCGCGCCGTCCGTGCCGATCTTGCCGATGACGGCGAGGATAATGTCCTTGGCCGTGACCCCGGGCGGCAGGGCGCCACCCACGCGTATCTCCATCGTCTTGGGGCGGGCCTGCGGCAGGCACTGCGTCGCCAACACGTGCTCGACCTCGGACGTGCCGATGCCGAACGCGAGGGCGCCGAACGCGCCGTGCGTCGCGGTGTGCGAGTCGCCGCAGACGATGGTCATGCCCGGCCGGGTCAGCCCCAGCTCCGGCCCGATCACGTGCACGATGCCCTGGCGCGGCGAATGGAGGTCGTAGAGCGTGATGCCGAACTCCTCACAGTTGCGGGCGAGCGTCTCCATCTGCTTGCGCGAAATCTCGTCGGCGATGGGGAGCCGCCGGTCCGTCGTGGGGACGTTGTGGTCCATCGTCGCCACCGTGCGCTCCGGCCGCCGCACCGTGCGCCCGGCAAGTCGGAGCCCCTCGAACGCCTGCGGCGACGTGACCTCATGCACCAGGTGCAGGTCGATGTAGAGCAGCGCGGGTTGCCCCGGCTCTTCACGCACGACGTGGGCGTCCCAGATCTTTTCAAACAGCGTTCGCGGCTTAACGGCAGCAATCATTGTCATCCTCGTTGTTCGTATCGTTACCCGCACCGGACACTTTCAGGTGAAGAGTTCCCGATGCCGGGACGGGAAAGCGTTGGCGTTATGGTAACCATTATAAGCTAATCTCGGGCTGTCGTCCAACATATATCTTCAATAGAAGCTATAGGTACACGCTATGGCACGTCATGTGTGCGCACGAAAAACGGGCCGCGCGTATGCGCGGCCCGTTTTCGTCGTGCTGATTTCGCCTTACCGGATGCCGGCGAGCGTGCGCTCGCTCGCAGGTGTAGATCGCGGGCAGGATCGGCGGTATAGTGAGGAAGATGGAACTGTTTCAGCTGCGTTATTTCGCCGCGGCGGCGCGGCACCTGAACTTTTCGCGCGCCGCCGCGGAGGTCTGTGTCTCGCAGCCGTCGCTCTCGCTCCAGATCGCGAACCTGGAGAAGGAGGTGGGGGCGGCGCTGTTCACTCGGCACGGCCGTTCGGTCAGCCTGACCGACGCGGGCGCGGTTTTGTACGAGCACGCCGAGCGCCTCCTGGAGCAGGAGGCGGCGGCGCGGAGGGCGGTGCGGGCGGTGGTGGGATTGGAGCGCGGGCGGCTGTCACTCTGGACGCTGCCGACCCTGGGGCAGCACCTCCTGCCGCCGGTCCTCGCCGCGTTTCGGCAGGCGCATCCCGGCATCGAGATCAGTGTCCGCGAAGCCGTGCCCGCGTGGGCGGTCGGGGAAACCGTCGCCGCGGGGCGGGCCGACCTGGGTTTCGTCCACCTCCCCTGCGACGTCGACGGCCTGACGCGGCAGGTCCTGCTCACGGAGGAGCTGGCGCTCGTCGTGCCGAAAGGACACGCGTTCGCCGCCTGCGGGGCGATCGCGCTCGCGGATGCGAGCCAGGAGGATTGGGTCTGGGCGCCGGAGGGCGTGACGCCGGAGCACCCGCTGTTCGCCGCCTGTCTGGCGGCGGGGTTCACGCCCCGCATCGCCTGCGTCTCGGGATCGGCGCAGGGGATGCAGGCGCTGGTCGCGGCCGGGCTGGGCATCGCCCTTCTTCCCCGGCTCGCCATTCACCCGCCCGCCGGGGCCGTGGTGGTGGAGCTGCTGCCCCCGCGGCCGACGCGCACCCTCGCGGCCGTCTGGCGCGGCGACGCCCTCACCCACGCCGCCCGCGCCTTTCTGAAGATGGTGACGGACACGCCTTCCGAACGGGGTTAAGAGGATGACACCACCGGGCACGAGTCCACACGGGGAAGAGGAAGAGCGAGCCGCCGTCCTGGCGCGGCTTTGGGCGGAGTTCGGCCGCCTGAACCAGGCGTTCTTCCATGGTGCGCTGGTCCTGGGCGAGATCAAGCTGTCCACCCGCAAGCAGTACGGCGGGTACTACCACAAGGCCAAAGGCGCGATCGTCCTATCGTGGCCGGCGTACAAAGAGCACGGGTGGGACGAGACGCTCAACACCTTCCGCCACGAGGTCGCGCACATCGTCCATCCGGACCACTCGCGCGCGTTCTGGGCGCTGGCCGAGCGGCTGGGCTGTACGCGCCGCCACGCGCTGCCGCCCCTTTCCCGGACCCACGCCTACTGCCGCTACGTCTATGAGTGCCCGGTCTGCCGCGCCCGCGTTTTCCGCCGCAAGCGCCTGACGAGGGCTTCCTGCGGCCGCTGCGACAAGGCTTTCAACCCCCGATTCCAGCTGCGCCTGGTGCCCCTCCCGAAAGGGTGATCTTGTGATCACCCCGGTGCGACCAGGCGGATCTCGTCGTGGCCCTCGGCCGCGACCACGTCGCCGGGGCGCAGTTTGCGCCCGCGCCGGTTGTCGTGCTCGCCGTTGACGCGGATCGAGGTTTCGGCCAGGAACCCCTTGACCTCGCCGCCCGTTTGGACCAGCCCGGCCAGCTTCAGCAGCTGCCCCAGCATAATGAACTCGCCCCGGACCTCCACATCGCGCATCGCCGGCCCCCTTTACAGAACCGACTCGAGCTGCGCCTGGCTCGCCGCGTCGAGGGCGCGGCGGTCGGCGATCTCGAAGCGGTTGCCGTCCACGTCGATGATCAGGAGGTGCTGGTCGCCCAGCCACACGCAGGACTCGGTCAGGCTCTGCACCACGAAGTCGCGCTCGCCCTTGTCGGTGAGGACCTGCCAGTAGGTGACCCCGAACTCGGTCTTGATGCCCAGGATCGTCTCCACGCGCGCCGTGAGATAGCGGCGGCGTATCTCCTCCTCGGCCACGGCGCGCGAGTCGGGCGCCAGGTCCGCCAGGTTCTCCACCAGGACGATCTCCTCGCTCTTGCCGTTCTGGAGCGAGAGGTAGCGCCCCGGTTTGGAAAGCGGGGCCGCCTGGAACAGCTTGACGGCGGGGTAGGAGCGCTCCTCCCCCACCGTCAGCCGCAGCGTTCCCGGCGGGTCGTAGAACAGACGCAGCGTCTGCGGATCCAGGATCGTTTCCATGCTTCTCCTTGGCCTACACCACCGCCGCCTGGGCGATGGCCGCCGACGTTTGCGTCTGCGTCTCGACGAGCTTGAAGAACTCGCCCTTCTTTTCCAGCAGCTCGGCGTGCGTGCCGACCTCGACGATCTGGCCCTTTTCCAGGACGACCAGCCGGTCGGCGTTGCGGAGCGTGGACAGGCGGTGTGCGATGGCGAACGTGGTCCGGCCCTGCACCAGGTTGCCGATGGCCTGCTGGATCTTCTTCTCGGTCTCGACGTCCACCGACGACGTCGCCTCGTCCAGGATCAGGATGCGCGGGTTGTGCAGGATCGCGCGGGCGATCGAGACGCGCTGCTTCTCGCCGCCGGAGAGCTTGCTCCCCTTCTCGCCGACCTGCGTGTCGTAGCCGTCGGGCTTGGCGACGATGAAGTCGTGCGCGCAGGCCGCCTTCGCCGCCGCCATGACCTCCCCGAACGTCGCGTCCGGCTTCCCATAGGCGATGTTCTCGGTGATCGTCCCGTTGAACAGGAACGGCTCCTGCAGCACGATACCGATGTGGCGGCGCAGGTCCTGCAGGGCGATGTCTTTGATGTCCACGCCGTCGACCTTCAGGCTGCCCGCGTCCGCTTCGTAGAAGCGGCAGATCAGGTTGATCGTCGTGGACTTGCCCGCGCCGGACTTGCCGACCAGCCCGATCATCTCCCCCGCCTTGACCTGCAGGTCGATGTCCTTGAGGACGGGGTTACTCTTGTCGTAGCCGAAGCGCACGTTCTGGAACGTGACGTCGCCCTTCATGTCGGTCAGGGTGACGGCCCCCGGCTTGTCGTAAGCCTCGGGCTGCGCGTCGATCACCTCGAACACGCGCTCCGCCCCGGCCATCGCGCGGCTGAACCACTGGTTGACCTGGCCGAACCATTGGAGCGGCCCGTACACCTGCCACAGCAGGATCTGGAACGCGAGCAGGGTGCCCAGTTCCATCTCCCCGCTCAGCACCAGATACCCGCCGTAGGTCCAGTTGATGAGCGGCCCCCAGGCCGTCACGAAGATCATCGCGGCCTCGAAGCCGTACCACTTGCGGTCGACCGTGATGCCCGCCTGGGCGAGCTCGCGGTTGCGGAGGTCGAACTTCTTCCACTCGCCCTCCTCCTGGGCGAACGCTTTGACGACCCGGATGCCGTGCATGGATTCGTTCAGGTGGGTGTGGAAGCGCGCCCACTTCTGGCCCACCCGGTGAAACAGGACGGACAGCGGCTTCCATAAAAACGCGCCGCCCGCGGCGACGATCGGCACGGGGATCAAGATGGCGAGCGCCAGCTTCCACGACAGGAGCAGGCCGTAGACCATGGCGCCGAGCAGCGTCACCGTGCCGGTCAGCAGGTAGGGCACGCCGTCCACGAGGAAGCCCCAGACCCGGTCCGTATCCTGCGACACGCGGCTGGTGATCGCGCCGATCTGTTTCTTGTCGTAAAACGAGAGCTGAAGCCGCTCCAGCGCCCGGTAGATGTCGGCGCGCAGGTCCTTGGCGATGTTGCCCGACAGGAACGCCACGTTCCAGCCCTTGACCGCGTAGGAGAGCGCGGACACCGCCTGCGCGGCGAGCAGCCCGCTCACCAGCAGCAGCAGCAGCGGCATCCCGGCTTCCACCGTCAGCGGCGTCTTGGCGTTCAGCACCCGGTCCGTGATCTGCTTGGTCAGCGCCGGGGTCAGAAACGTCGCGGCCGAGGCTGTGACGAGCGACGCGAGCACGACGAGGGTGGCCTGCCGTTTGTAGGGCCCCATATAGGAAAGGATGCGCAGGAACACGGCGCCGCGCTTGACGCAGGCCGGGCAGCGCCCGTCCTTTTCGGGCAGCAGCCGGCCGCACTTCTCGCAGCGCGTCTTCTCGTGCTTCAGCTTGATCGCCAGCTCCTCGCCCTTGGCGAGCTGCTCGATGCCGCGCGCCATCTCCGAGAAGCGCGCCGCCACCGACGCCGAGAACGCCGCGACCGGCACGATGCCGGCCGTCGTCGTCAGCTCCAGCCGCCCGCCGCCGACCAGCGGCTCGGTCCGGGCGGTCTTGATCTCGCCCATCGGCACCGAAAGGATCTCGACCCCCGCCCCGTCATGGACGCTGACCTTCGCTTTGGAAACGCGCACCTCGCGCCTGCCGTAGCGGTGCCCCTCCTCGGCGATCAGGTCCGCCGTTTCACGGATCAGGATATCCTCGTCACTCGCCTGGCCCGGGACCGTGGCAGCCACGGTCCCGCGCTGTTCCCCCCCGGGAACCTGTTCCTCCTGCAGCAAAGCCATCTCTCTTCTCCTCCCGCAAGCGTCGAGTCGAAGACACTCCACACTAAGGACAAAAAACGGGACGAGACGTTCCTCGCCCCGAAACTCGCACTAATCAGTATCGCACGAAAGCGGAACCCTGGTAAAGCCGCCCAGGCAAAAACCCCCGGCACAGCGCCGGAACGCCCGGCAGCATGGACGTCCCCGGGCGCTTTTAGCGCAGCACGATCGCCTGGATGTCGAGGGCCTCGCAGGCGGCCTTCGCCGCGGCCACGTGGTCGCCCGGGGCGGCGTGGAGGCGGGGCGCGGCGAGCATGTCCGCCAGGAGTGGGTATGGGCAGTGGAGGCGCAGGCCCGTGTCCCCGACGCGCTCGCCGCGCAGCAGCGCGCAGACGAAGCGGCCCGAGCGGCGCGTGATGCGGGCGAGGGTGAAGGCGGGGCGGGTGTCCGTTGCTTGCCCCTCCGGTCCGGCCCCGGTCCACAGGTCGGCGCCGGCGTCGTAGCGGCGCAGGGTGAAGGACGGAACGGGCTGCTCGGAGATCAGGCCGAGGAGCTGCCCCGTGAGCGCGCCGTTGGCGTCCCCGTCCCGGGCGTGGAAGTCGATCCCCTGCTGGGCGCAGAACGCCTCGATCTCCTCGGCAGGGAGCGCGGGGGCGTGCACGACGTGGATGCCGAACTGGCTCAGCCACTGGCTCCCATCCAGGCGCGGGTCGGCGTCCCCGAAGAGGGCGAAGCGCATGCCGTACAGCTTCTGCGCCGCGTCCTCGCCCTTCTGGCGCTCCGTGGGGGAATGCTCGACGACCCAGCGCCCGATGAGTTCCTGTGTCCGGGGGTCGTCCACGTCGCCCGGCGCCCGGCCGAACGGGATGCCGACCTCGAGCAGCGCCCCCGCCGCCGTGAAGAAGGCGGGGGCGTCGTTCCCGGCGAGCAGGATCGGGCTGTTCACCCGCAGCGCGGCCGGCAGGACGTGGCCCGCGACGGCCCCGGCGCCCGGGTGAAAGAGGACGCCCTCGCAGTCGGCGTTCGTGATGCGCTCCGCCTCGGCCGCAGCGGCGGCACCGGACGAGACGAGGGCGTCGGCGACCACGACGTTGTGCCCCTGGCTTTGCAGCCAGGCGGCGATGCGTTCCTGGAGGCGCGCGGCGTCTTCGCGCGTCGCGCCCGCATCGAGGAAGGTGATGATCCCGAGTTTCATAGTCCCGGCAACATCCGGCGCCAGCCCGGCTTCAGGGCGCGCGCCACGACGCCGGCGGCGTTCCGGCCCGAGGCGCCGAAGACGCCGCCGCCGGGGTGCGTGCTGGCCCCGCAGAGAAAAAGGCCCGGGATCGGCGTGGCGTAGTTCGCCAGCTCCGGCAGGGGGCGAAAGCAGAACATCTGGTCCAGGCTCATCTCGACGTGCATAACGTTGCCATGAATCAGTCCCAGGGTGCGCTCCAAATCCAGCGGCGACTGCGCGTATTGCTGCTCGATTTTTCCCCGCAGGTTAGGCGCGTAGCCGTACAGCGTTTCGAGGATGCTGTCGGCGGCCTCATTTTTGGCCTCATCCCATTCGTGGCCGTCGCGGCGTTTGTAGGGGAAATACTGCGACCAGAGCGACAAAACGTGCTTGCCGGGCGGGGCAAGCGTGTCGTCAATCGGGGAAAACGTCATGGCGAGTACGGGCGGCTTGCGCGACGGGTTGCCGGAAAAGTAGTCGGCGTAGGCGTCGCGCAAAAACTCCTCGGACGGGCAAAGCAGCTGCATGCCGTGATGCACTTCGGTCGGAAAGCCGCCGCCGTAATCGGGCAGTTCGCTCGACGCGCAGCGCACCGTCATGCCGAAGCCGTTGCCGACGTTCACATTTTGGAGGCGGCGCAGCAGTTCGAGCGGCACGTCGCCGGGCGCGAGCAGGCGGTTAAAGGTCGTCAAAACGTGACACGCGGCGACGACCGCCTTGGCGCGGATGGTTTCCCCCCCCACGACCACGACCCCGGCCGCCTTGCCATCCTCGACCAGGATGCGCTCGACCGGCGCTTTCGTGCCGACCAAGCCGCCGTTTGCTTCGAGGGCGCGGGCAAGCGCCTGCGCCAGCATGCCGGAGCCGCCCTTCGGGT
>JAUJNC010000179.1 GCA_030446525.1 Armatimonadaceae bacterium | reverse complement strand
ACTTGCCTTAACATTGTGCCGGTACAATGGGTGCGTTCGTGCGAGCGGCTTCTGCGATTGCGCCGGTGCTTTCCTGCAAGTTCGGCGAAAGTGAGCCACATCGTGATCGTCGGACGGTTCGAGCGACACGCTCAAATAGACGAGGAGGTAGCAAAATGAAGGTAGGGAAACTGATTGCTGGCTTGGGGTTTCTGATCGGCACGCAGTCCGCGCTGTGGGCGCAGAACGGGCCGATCGGCTTCTCCGTTTCCGACACCACGAACAGTCTGTACCGGATCGATCTCTTGACCGGTTTCGCGACCAACCTGGGTGTCTTGAACTATCCCCAGGACGATGAGTTGGAGGGGCTCGCGTCCATCAACGGCACGCTCTACGGCGTCGGGGAAGCCAACTACGGCACCGGCGGGCTGTACAACATCACCACGCCGCCCGGCACGCTGGTCGGCTCGACAGGCCCCCGCCTGGGCAGCGAAGCCGGCGCGGCCTACAGTCCGGCCACGGGATTAATCTACAATCTCCAGGCCGACGAAAACCTTCCCCCGGACACCGCTCGGAGCTTCCTCTACAGCATCGACCCGGCAACGGCGGCGTCCACGTTCATCGGGTTCAGCCCTTTCTACGCGGACGGGCTGGCGATCAACAGCCTCGGGGAGGCTTTTGCCACGGACTTCCGGCTCACGGGCTCGCTCTACCGGGTTGACCTCGCCACGGGCGCCCTGAGTCTGGTCGGCAGCCTCGGCCTTCCGGAGTCGGATCTCGGTTTCGATTCCGGCTTGGCCTTTGATCTGTCCAACGACGCGCTGTATGCCCTGCGTGAGGATGGCGCCATCTACACCGTGAACGCCGCCACCGGGGCCGCGGCGTTTCAGGCCTTTGTGACGGAGAACGGCGTGCGCGTTCCGGGCGATCTGGAGGGTTTGGACATCCCCATCCCAGAGCCTTCCACCCTGCTGCTGCTGGGCGCCGGGCTAGCAGGCGCCGCGGTCAAGGTTCGTCGGCGGCGGAACGCCTGCGACAGCGCACACGCCTAGTCAAACTGGCGCGATCACAGAGCGAGAAACACCCGTCGGACTGCTGTGGCCCACGGGTGTTTGTGGTATATACAGATGGGTGCGTAAATATCAAGATCTCCGCACGTAATTCTGCCTTTGTAAGGGAGGAGCTATCCGATGCACAAACAACGCCCACGGCGGGGCTTCACGCTGATCGAGCTTCTCGTCGTGATCGCTATCATCGCGATCCTGGCTGCCATCCTGTTCCCCGTCTTCGCCCAGGCTCGGGAGAAGGCGCGGCAGACGGCTTGTCTGTCCAACATGCGGCAGTTGGGCAACGCGTTCATGCTGTATGTGCAGGACCACGACGAGACGTTCCCGCACAACTTCAACACGGCGGAAGCGGCACCCCCACCACGCAACACGAAGTACAATTCCGGCCGCTCCTGGCCGTTGATGATCTTCTCGTACGTCAAAAACCGGGACATCTTCGACTGCCCCAGCAGCCCCGAGAAGGTGAGCCCCGTCCACCCGCAGGGCTTGACCAACTGGACCGGGGAAACAGTCACTTACAAAGGTAACTACGTGTTCAACTACGACGGCATCACCTACGGTCTGAGCAACAGCAGCAGCATGGCCGCCCTCGATGAACCGGCGGGAACTTACATGCTGGTCGACGGGGGGGATTTCGCCGCGGTTTACGGGACCGACAACTGGACGAACCTCCTGGACGAGTTGAACCTGAACCTGAGCTGCGGTGAGGACCGGCAGACAGGTGGCTACAACAAATCGGCGGCGTTGCGGCACGCCGGCCGGGCCAACGCCGCCTTCGCCGACGGGCACGTCAAGAGCGTCGGCTGGCGCGATCTTTTGACGCGCAACGCCGACGGCGCGCTGCCGTGGAACATCCGGAATTGGTCGGACTGCCCCGGAGACTGCCCGCCACCGGATGCCGGCCCCGGCAAGTGCTTCGACCCGGGCAAGCTACCGTAGCCTGCAATCCTGTGCAACCTTACTGTCCTCCACTGTCCTCCGCCCGTTCCGCATGACCGTCATGGGCCGCGCCGGACGATCTGTGACGCTTCGATCTGGTGTTTATTGTTAAAGAGCCGCCGGTAACACAGCAGGGCGGTCCCGACACAGCCCAGGGTGTTGGCGGCGGCGATCAGGAACAGGATCACGATCTGGTACCGGACGGCAACCAGCGGGTCTACGCCGGACAGGATCTGCCCGGTCATCATGCCCGGCAGCGCGACCACGCCGACCACCATCATGCCGTTGATGGTCGGGACCATGTCCCCGTTTCCACTGCTGCCGCTTCCCGATAAGCCGCCGGGAGCGGCTTCGGCGGTGTTGCCATGGCGCCTAAGGCATCTCGTGCCCGGAACACACCGCTCGGCTTCTGCTTTAGTGACGGCGAAATCGTCCATGAGAGCTCCTGGAGGAGCAGGGCCAGCCCCGATACCCCACGGGAACGCTATCGGGGCTGAACGGCAACCGGAATCAGCGGCGGAGCAAGGCGTTCCGGACCTTGACGGCGGTGCCGGGGAAGTCGGAAAACAGGCCGTCAACGCCGAGCAAGAAGAACACCTTGTACTCCGCCTCCGCGTCGCCTTGTTTTCTCAGGTAGGTCGGGCCTTCCGGGTTGCCCTGCCGGAACTCTTCCGGCAGGAAGAAGTTCTCATTACGGAACGTATACGGGTGGACGAGCAGGCCCGCGGCGTGCGCGTCATCCACCAGCGAGGTGGGCGGCAGCAGCCGGTTGGCGGCATCCCGCGGGACGATCCGGTTCTTGTCGGGACCGACCCCCTGGGCGTATGTGGCGACCTCGGCCAGCCCGGCGGACGTTACCAGGTCGGCGTAGGTTCGCTGGTCACCGCCCACCACGAAGTCATAGGGCTTGCCGCTCCCGCCGATGAGCTGGACCAGGGGCAAACGGGTCAACATGGCCAGCTCCCTCAGGTTGCCGACCTCGAAGGACTGGATGAAGACGGGGGCGCTAGGTCCCTGGTAGCCGTTGGCCCGCAGAACGCGCACCAGCGGCTCTTCCAGCGACAGCCCGATCCCATCGAAATAGGTGGGGTGCTTGGTTTCCGGGTAGATGCCGATGGTGCGGCCGGTCTCGGCCTCCTTGGCCCGGACCAGGTCGATCACCTCCTGCAGCGTCGGGACCTCGAACAGGCCGTCGAAGGCGGTGTTTTGCGGGCGCAGCTGCGGGATCCGCTCCACGGCCCGCAGGGTCTTGAGCTCGGCGAGGGTGAAGTCCTCGGTGAACCAGCCGGTGATCGGGACGCCGTCAATGATCTTGGTGGCCCTGCGGTCGGCGAACTCCGGACGGTCGGCCACGTCGGTGGTGCCGCTGATCTCGTTCTCGTGCCGGGCGACAAGCACGCCGTCTCTGGTCGCGACCAGGTCGGGTTCGATGTAGTCGGCCCCCTGATCGATCGCCAGCGCGTAGGCCGCCAGGGTGTGCTCGGGGCGGAGGCCGCTTGCCCCCCGGTGGCCGATGACGATCGGCAGCGGCTTAGGGGCAGGCTCTACGTCGACCCAAACCAGGCTATGGTCCGAGCTGGGCGTTGTCGCCGGGTCCTGTCTGTCACCCACGAGCGCGTAGAGCGGATCCCTCGTCACCGGCCAGAACACGCCGGAACCGGCCGGGAACAGATCACGGGAGGGGAGGACGTAGTCCGCGCGCAGATTGCCGGGGCCGAAAGGGCCGGCGTCGCCGAAGTCCGCGGTGTCGAACGCCGGATTGGCCCGGTGCAACAGGCTGATGCCGCCGTCCAGAACTGCCTGTTCGACCCCCCCCGGGCTTGCCGGCGCGGCGCTGGTGTTGATCCGCGTGTTGTAAAGCAGCTGCCGGACGGCGTCCGCGGTGCTGTCCCCGTCGAACGGATCCGCGTTCTGGTCTCCCATGATCACGAAGCTCGCCCCCCCAGGAAGGCCCCCGAAAACGCCCTCATCGTCGTAGATGTAGTCGCCTTCTCCCGGCGTGATGTAGTCGGCCCAAAGCCGGATCTCGTCGTGGTTCCGCGTGCCGTTGCGGTCTTCCGGTCCATCGAACACAGGGGGAGTAGGGTGGCTGACGAGGACATGGATGATCCGGCCGTTGACGTTGATCGGGACGTCCCAGTGGCTCTTGGAGGAGAGGCGGAACACCTTCAACTCCTCCGGCGAATACCAATCGCCCGGTTCGGGCGTGTCCGGATCGTCCGGCAGCAGGGCGCCGGGCATGTCCTTCCACAGAAACTTCTGGAAAGTGCGGACTTGATCGGTGACGATGGGGTATTTCGAGTACAAAACCATGCCGTACTGGCCTGGGAAGTCACCGAAACCCAGCGCGTCGTTCCCATAGCCGAGGGCGCTCGGCGTCGTGACCACCGAGCCGTTGTTGTCCAGGTCGAAGCCGGAAGGGACCCCCGTGTTCGAGGGAGCCACATAGAAGTACGGGTACCCCACGGGCGCGGCCGCCCCGATTTGGGAGATGTTCTGGCCGACCGAAAGGTAATTCCGCCTAAAGAGCCGGGCGGCGGCGCCCTCTTCTACATAGTCGAACTCGTTGATGAGCAGCACATCCGGGTTGACGCGCTGGATGATCTCGGCGACGGTCTGCGCTTGCCGGTTGTCCGGGGTTGACAGATCGCTGAGCAGCTGTCCCGCGGAACCACGGTTCAGCGACGCGTTGAACTGCGCGAAGCGGACCGTTTGTGCGGTTGCCGCGCCGAGGGGCGAGAGGGCTAGCGCCAGGAGGGTTGCCAGCGCCAGCGTCAAAAAACGGGACATGAGTTTCTCTCCTCCGAAACGGGTAGGTTTTATAGCGCGCCGTCCTCCCAGGGTCCCCAGATGGCGAAGGTTAGGCCGGGGGTCTGGATGTTGACGAACAGGGTCTGGCCGTCGGGGCTGAACGTGACACCGGCGAACTCGAACGAATCAAACAGCAGCGTCACGTTGCGGGCGAAATCGAAGATGTGTCCCTGGGGGGTAAGCCCGCGCAGATAATCCGTGCCGTCACCGTCTTCGCAGAGCACGAGGCCGCCGCGGGGGCTGACGCACAGGTTATCCGGCTTATTCAGGACCGCAGCGCTTGGCGACTCGAAGAGCAGCGTGAGGACGCCCTCGGAGCTGCCAAGAGGCGTGTACTGCCAGACCTGCCCTTTCCCGATGTTTCCACCGCTGGTTGCGTTCAGAAAGACGCTGCCGTTGCTGTACCAGCAACCCTCGAGCCGGGCGAAGGTCGCGCCGCCGCGGGCGAGGCCCTGCCGGTACACGGCGAGGGGGTCGCTCCCGGCCGCGGCCGGGTCGGGGTTGTCAATATCCACCCAGGCAACCGGCAAGGGTGCGCCGACCTGCTGGTCGGTTCGTGTGTCATAGCCCGGACGCTGCCTGATGGCCAGCATCTGCAGCCGCCCGCCCGCAGAAAGGGTACCCGGCACATTGGGGAGGAAGCGGTAGAAGCCGGCGGTCCCTCGGTCCTCCGTTTCGTACACGATGCCGGTGGCGGGGTCCACCGCGACCGCCTCGTGGACGAAGCGGCCCATGGCCCGCAACGGGACGGGCGGCCCTTCACCGTCGGCGGAGGCCGAAACCTCGAAGCAGTACCCGTGGTTCCGGCGGTAATACAGGTCCCGAGGCTGGGTGGTCTCTTCGCAGCTGATCCAGGTGCCCCAGGGGGTCGGTCCGCCGGCGCAGTTGTTAAGCGTGCCGCTCAGGCTGACGAAGTCCCGAACTAGCGCGCGCGTTCGGGGGTCGACCACCAGCGTCGTGGCGCCCCCGCCGGCCCGGGCGTCGTACGACGTGGACCCGCTAACGCTCACCGCGCCGGGCAGTCCGGCAGGCGCGGGGAACTCGTGATTGCGGACCAGGTGGACCATGCCGCCGACGCTAAAGGCGGCCATGCCGTCGTGCAGGGCCGGCGTGATCCTGCCGTCCGACATCCGGTCGCCGGCTTCACCGAACACGGTGTATTGGAAGCCTTGTGGCAGGGCCAGCAGCGTTTCCCCGGTGTTGTTTGCGCGTTTCAGGAAGAGCGGTCCGTAGCCTCCGGCGCCCCAGGGCGCCGGATCGCGGCTGACGGCGGATGCGGCGAGCGCACCACGGGCAACGAGACCGTGCAGCCCCCAAAGGGCGCCGCCCATCCGGGCGCTCCGGCGCAGGAACGTCCGCCGGTCAAGCAGTTCCATGCAGGTACTCTCCTCAGACACGCTCGGCGCCCGGCCGTCCGTTGTGCACAACAAAAGAGGCCAGCGTCGAGGCGGGGGCTTCCTCGACCAGGACCTGGCTGTTGGCCGCGGTCGGCACGATCCGGAAGTCCGTCAGCCACTGTTCCCGGTCCAGATCACAGCGCACATACCCCCGGTTCGCGCCGTCGAAGAACTTCGTATGCGGGCTTTCGGCTGCCGCCGCCTGTACGGGGGCGACCGAGGCGGGGGGGAAGCTGGCCGTGATGGACGTGGTGATGAACTCGGTCCCGAGCGTTTCGCTGCCGGGGTCGTCGAAGTCCGCCTTCAGGTCGTGTGCCCAGCTGGAGTGGATGTCCCCGGTGAGCACGATCGGGTTCGACGGCCGCCCCTCGCGCAGGAAGCGGAAGAGTCGGTCACGGGCGGCGACGTAGCCGTCCCACTGGTCCAGGTTCAGCAGCTGCGGGTCGCCGGCCCGGAAATCGAACTGGGCCATCATGACCTGCTGGGCGAGGACGTTCCACCGGGCCGGCGAGCGGACAAGCCCCTCCTCGAGCCACCGCTCCTGCTCGAAGCCCAGCAGGGTGGCGCTCGGGTCAAAGGCCTCGGCGCAGCGATCCGGGGTGAACCCGTCGCCGCAGGGCTGGTCGGTGCGGTACTGGCGGGTGTCGAGCACATGGAACTCGGCCAGGTCCCCGAACGTCAGCCGCCGGTACAGCCGCAGGCTGGGTCCCTGCGGCAGAGCCGAGCGGCGGAGCGGCAGGTGCTCATAGTAGGCCTGGTAGGCGTTCGCCCGCCGCTGGAGGAACGGGATGGTTGCGGGACTGGTGGTCTCCTCGGGAACGGCGTCGGCGTAGTTGTTTTCCACCTCGTGGTCGTCCCAGGTCAGCACCCACGGGAACGCGGCGTGCGCGGCCTGCAGGTTCCGGTCGGTTTTGTACAGCGCGTGCCGGTTGCGGTAGCTTTCGAGGCTCTCGACTTCCGGTCCCTCGTGCCGGCGCGCCCCCCCGGGCGCCGGTCCGTACTCGTAGATGTAGTCGCCCAGATGCACGACCAGATCGAGGTCCTCCCGGGCCATGGCGCCGTAGGCGGCGAAGAAGCCGTTCTGCCAATCCGAGCAGGAAGCAAAGGCGAAGCGAAACCGCTGCAGGGGGGCGCCCAGGGCCGGGGCAGTGCGGGTGCGCCCGACGGGGCTGAGCGCGTCGCCGGCCTGGAACCGGTACCAGTACCAGCGCGCCGGCTCCAGGCCATAGAGTTCCACATGCACCGAGTGCGCCATCTCGGGGGTCGCCAGCACCGTCCCGCGCTGCACGACGTTGCGCAGGTTCTCGTCGGTCGCCACCTGCCACTGGACGGGGACGCTCTGAAGGGGCATGCCGCCGCCGTTCAGGGGGTCGGGCGCGAGCCGCGTCCACAGCACCACGCCGTCGGGCAGCGGGTCGCCCGAGGCGACGCCGAGCGTGAACGGGTAGACCGAGAACGTGGGCTTGGCGGCCCAAACGCTGCCCGGCAGCTGGCTGGCGGCTACCACTCCGGCGAGCCCGCCTGCGCCGATCAGGAAGCCGCGCCGACTGATCTGGCGGGACAGCAAGCGGTCGAGAGAAGGGCGATGCATGGGTAACTCCTTTGCTGTTCCCGCCGCTTACGCGCGTCGGCGGGCGAGGGCCCCGGCCAGGGGCAGCAGGCCCAGGGCCGCGAGCGCGCAGGTGCCGGGCTCGGGGATGACCTCGGCGGTGACGCTCAGCGTATAGCTGCCGTTTCGCAGGTTCCCGTCCGCGTCCCGGAAAGGCCCGCCGGTAAGGTTGCCCTGGCCGGCGCGCACGAACCCATTGGACAGATTGGGCCCTGCCGCATAGTTGTCCCATTGGGTGAGGGCGATGGTGTAGGTGCCGGGATTAAGATCGATCACCAGATCGGCATCCCAGGCGTTGCCCGTGCTCGGGTCCGGCGGCACGGTTCCGGG
>JAUJNC010000178.1 GCA_030446525.1 Armatimonadaceae bacterium | reverse complement strand
CGGACGCCCGCCGTCCAGCACAGCGTCCTCGCCGGGATGGTCTCGCCGGTCGAGAGCATTTGTGCGACCACATAATCGAGATCTTTGTCACGGACGAATCGACGGCCTAGGGATAGGTAGCGGTACTTCTCGTAATCTTGGAACTGCCATGGTAGGTTGTTTGATGCTACTACCAGCACGGAGCCCGGCGGGGCCACCTGGTACAGGTACCGAACGGCGTCGACCTCTTCGAGGGTCATGTAGTCCATACGCTCGTTCCCGTATCGTGCAAACAAGAAACCCCCGTAGAGCAGGGCACTGACCAGACCAATGGCCAGCGGCGTCCGCCAAGACGCTCCGACCGTTGGGATCGTGTAGAAGCAGGCGGCGGCAAAGAACACAACGGGCGGCAGAGCGAAGAGATAGACGCGCAGCAGCATCTCGCCCCCGTACGACTGCAATACGAGGAGCGGAAACGGAACGACCGCCAGAATGGCCAGGGTCAAGTCGCGGCGCCCATGTCGCAGGCGCCGGACGCCGCCGACCAACGCCAGAAGCCATATGGCCAGCGTCATAACGAGGCGCATGGAGACCACGAAAATGTGGCCTGGGCTCCCCTGCACCCGATCCACCACGTTCGAGTTGACCACGTTACCAACCCGTCCCACGTCGCCAGTGACCATTTGGGTGTGACCGACGAGGAACGGCGCCGCCATGTAACTGATCCACGTCAGAATCAACACGGCCATCAGGATGGGCAGGCTCCGCGTTACCAGGCGCCTGAAAACCACCAGCGCTGCCACAGCCCCCAGCATCATGAATGGAGTCAGCTGGTGACTGAGGACGACTGCCGCGGAGAGCGTGACCACTATGGCAATCGCCCCAACACGCTGGCCTGGCCAGCTCGGTCGGTTGGGCACCTCCGTCTCTGCCACCAGGTAGCCAACTCTGGCGCCGAGGCGCGCCACGAGGTCCCAACGCGGCCCGCGCCCGGACTCCGGCGCATCGTGAGCACCCGGCCGCAGGTGTACCGTTTCGTCCCGGCCGCGGCTCCCGGCCTTGAACCAGCGCAGGAGGACACCCAGGATCACGAGATAGAAGAAGAAGCCCAGGGCCTGCGGCGCTAGGTAGTCCTGGCCGATCCAGTTCCCAAGAAAGAAGAACCAGGCGCCTAGCCACACGAGGCGCTCGTCGGGCGTGGCTGATCTCAGAATCATGATCAGGGGGCCGAGATAGACCAGGTTGAAAAACACGGGCGCCCAGCCCGCGAGGCTCATCGGATTCGCGAATCCAGCCACCTGAGTCACGAAGGCAATCAGGATGAAGAAGCCGGGCCAGTTAAAGAAGGCGTCGAGCGTCGGATCCACGGCGTGGTTGCGCATCACGTACTCGGCGTTTCCGGCCAAGCGCCAGGTGATGCTGAAGCGCGGCGCTTCCTCGACGAGCGTCGGCGTGCCGAACAGCAGGAAGGCTAATCCCATTAGGTTGAGAAGGACCAGCGGCGTGCGCACGGGTTGCTGGCGCAGGGCCAGACAGAAGCCGGCCGTGAGCAGCACGAAGGCAAAGAAGACCGACGGTGGCAGCGCAGAAACCAGGCCCAAATCGGTGGTCCGCCGGATGTCCACGTGGGACAACGACGACGCCCACACGGCCATCGCGCCGATGGTCGGCGCGATGGCCACCGCCTGCCACAGGCCGCAGGCTAGCCCCCGCTCGCGCAGCGAGCAGACGCCGCGCCACGCCGCTGTCCAGCATCGCCGTTTCGCCGCGCTCGTAGCCCAGTTCAGTCGTCGGCGCTGCTCTATCCCGGCCAGTTCCCGCAGGGGGTAGTCGTTACCCTGCACATCCGAACCCACTCGGCGGGTGACCCGCACGCGGCTTGCGAGCAGCCCGGGCGACGCGACTGATCACCAGGGCCATGCCAGGCGTCATTCCGACTCAGCCTTTGGACTCATCTACCCGGGTGCCTACGTCTGGTTTGCGCAACACTAGGGCGAAGTGCAGATAGGAACGCGGATGCAACTCTGTCGTATTCTCGATGTGGTAGAGAATGTTGCGGAAGCGGCCGGCTGGCGCAAGCACCCGACGCTGGAGCGACTCGGCATCATAGAAACGGCCAAAACGATTGTGCCACCAGGGCAGCTCGATGACGCGCGCTCCATCGTCCCACATGATATCGCGTCGGTCGACCAAGGGATCGGTGAGGATACTGTATTGGTCGGACATGAAGAGCGGCAGGATGCACAGCGTCCCGCCCGGCTTGAGCACCCGCCAGGCCTCGACGATGAAGTCGCTATCTGCGGTCCCCTCGAAGTGCTCGAACGCGTTGTGGAGCACGAGCTTGTCGGCAAATCCGTCCGGCACCGGCATATGCGCTGCGCTGCCGCCGATGCGGTCGCCGTGAACCCCGGGAGCGTACATGAGGTCCTGCCGGTACACCGTGGCCCCAGAGATTCTGCGGAGCACCTCCGGGAAGATGGACCACTCGCTCGCGACGTCCACCACCACGTCTAAGGGCCGGACGGCGAGCAAGTCCAGGGAGACGAAATACTCCAGCAGTTTCTGCTCGCGCATGCCCCCTTCCTCCAGGGGGCCGCCGGCGTAGTTGCGCGGGTAGCCGTGCGCTGCCTCATGGGCGCGGAACGCGGCCAGGTCGACGCGGTAGGGGTGCAGCTCCAATCCCACCCGCGCCAAATCAGCCACGATGGTGTCCGAGTTCATCGTCGGGTGGCGGCCGGCCGGGGCCCGTCGTAGGCGCGCCAGCAACGCAAGCCGCGCCGCCTTGGGCAGCTTACTGATCTCGGTCACCAAGAACCGGCCGCCCAAGGCGCCCGCAGCAAGATAGCCATGCTGCCGCGCTGCCATGACCAGTAGATTCGAAGCGTACCGTATTCCAACGCGCAACATCGTTACACCATCTCCAAGACCGCCGCGCGGAGCGCTCGACAGGCTCCCTGCGCGGTGTAGGCGAATGGGCCGCGTAGCATCCCCAGCCGCTCGAACATCCACAGTTCGCCGGGGAAGCTGTCGTAGTTTTTACCATGCGCCACGCGCCACGGAGCGCGGTTCAACCATGAGGGAGAGGGCATAGGGGAACTGGCGGGCGAGGCCGGGGACGCGGGCGACGCCAGCGGCGACCAGGCGGGCGGCCAGCCCGGGCTGACCGCCTATCAGCAGCAGGTGCCGGAAGCGCCTGGGCGGTGCCCCGGCAGTGGGAACCGCCAGTCCGACGCCCGCGGCCCCACACCCGTGCTGCCCGCTCTGTCGAGCGCCTCCATCATAGACACCTCACGAATGCTGGATAGGACAACATCCCGTACCGCTTTCCCGACGGACCGGGAAGCCGCTTTCAGCGTGCCACCAGAGCGTTCACCGGCGAGCTGCGCCGTCGGTGAATGCCAAGGATAGCCGACTCCACGCCCCGCCCGCGGTCATGGCTCAGAACGCCACCTAAGGCTCCGCCTCTCTGGGCTGGAGCGGGCGGTGCACGTCGGCTCATAGCACGCGCACCTCGTGGCCGGCCATGGTAACCACGGTGCCGTTGACGCTAACCTTGAGCAGGGTCGCCCTCTTGTTGACCAGCAGGATGGTAGTCGCCGAGGCGAGGACCTCGACGTCCGGCGAAGACGAGGTGGCCTGGTAGAGCGCGCGGCCCGCGCCGAAGTGGTCGTGAAACGCTTTGGCTGAGCGGTAGAACGGGAAGGGCTGCCCGCCGCCCGCGTTGCGCGTGTCGCTCCAGAAGCTACCCTGGTTGCCGGCGTAGCCGTCCGTGGCAACCCCCTGCGCCTGCCACTTCATTGCGTTGGCAGCCCCGCTCCGGGCCATGTTGGCGAGCGCCATCGTCATGAGGGCGTTCTGCAGGTGGTGGTCAAACGGCTCCACGCCGGTGATGTTCCAGGGCGTGACGTACCACTCGCCCCACCACACGGGCAGCCCGGCGGCCCCCGGTTGCTGCTTGATCCAGGTCGTCACGTCGGCAAACTTCTGGGTCGCCCCGAACGGATCACTCGCTGTGTTGTCGTAGGAACCGCCGTCGACAGTAATGAAGTCGGTCCCGTGCTTGTTGGCCAGCCAGTAGGCAAGCACGTCCAGCGCGCGCTGGTCAACGGTGCCGAACGGCCCCGTCAGCCGGGACGGGAAGGCGGCTGCCCCCGCCGGGCGGGAGTCGATGTAGACGTACGGCCCACCGATGAGGCCGTCCGGCCGGACGGCCTTGACGTAGTCCCACACCAGGTTGTACAGGCGAGTGTAGCGCTCGTAGTCCCACCGGTTCTGGCCGCTGCCGTTGAGCGAAAGGCCGTGCATCCCCTTGAGCTCAGCCCAAACCTGGAAGTGCTTGACGTCCGGGTAGCGCAGGGCCACCTGCTGGCACAGGTAGGCGAAGTCGGCCTCGTGCCACGGCAGCGGCGCCCAGTCGATCTTGCTCCAGTCCGTGCCGCCGGCCCAGTTCGGGTCAACCATCCAAGTGGGCGCACCCCAGAAGGTGATGACCGGGGTGCCGCCCGTCTTGCTGATGAGGTCGATGCGCGCGTCCAGGCTAGCCCAGTTCCACCGGGCCGGGTCGCCGACCGCCGGATTTGGCCAAGGGTTGTCTGGGCCAGCGCCCATCATTGGCTGGTTCTGAAAGTCGGCGACGCTCCGCAGCAACTGCCAGGCCGAGGCCACCGCCGCCGCGTCGTTCCAGGGGTCGGCGTCGTGCAGGGTGTGCGTTACGCCTGTGCTCAGTTGGCTCACCCCAACCGGTCGCGCACGATCGATGCTCACTGTAACGTCGGCCGAGCCTGCCGTCGGGCTGGCGGTCGGGCTCGGTGTAGACGTGGCTGTAGGCATGGACGTCGAAGAGGGGACGGGGCCCGTGGCTACTGACGGCGTGGGGCTCGACGTGGCCGATGCAGTTGGAGCCGGGCTGGCGGACATCACGTGAATCGTAGTGCTTGCGCTCGTAGTACCAGCTGGTGCCTGCAGGGTGTGGTCACCGGCCACTGTGAGAGGGATGGTGATCTGAATGCTAAATGAACCATCGCGCTCTGATCGTATTGTTGGCATTTCGGTGCGTGATCCCTCCCAAGTAAGTACGACACGCGCTCTCCTGGGAAAGTTGGCGCCAGAGATCATGACGGACGCGCCTGGTGAACCGCTGGCTGGAGCCGTCGTGACGCTTGGAAACGACCGCGCATGGGCAGGCAAGGCTCTCCCCAGGGGCAAGCTGATGATCAGGGCGCAGACACTCGCCGCCACCAGCCTCCAAATTGTGAACCAGTGCGAACGCTTGTGTGCTGAGACGGCGCAGAACATCACGCCACACTCCTCGTTAGCGAGCTGACGGCGGCTCTAGCGGACCTGCCGCACATGCGGTCGCCCACAGGCCGACGCGTAGATGTGCGGTGCCACTTCGGCAGCCTGGCCGTCATACCCTGGTAGGGGTTAGACCCTCGGCGTTGCGTCCCCGCCTTTGGGCGGGTTTGCCTTTCCGGTTGGCGACGTGGAAACTGCTGTTAAGCGGCGGTCTCCACATTCATGATCTACAACGGCCCGGCTAGCACCGCGTGATGGGTGATGCCGGATGCTGAACGCAGTGGCCGTAGGTAAGAGGGTGATGATTCGGCGGATCTGCTATAGCTTCTGGTTCCGTTGCCGCGGAGTGGGCATGTACGCTGACGGGGCTCTGAGTACAGCGACAAAGGGTCAGGAATGCAGTGCGTACGGTGCGGCAGCAGCGCAACACGGCGGGACGGCCGGACTCCGTTGGGCGGGCAGCGCTGGCGCTGTGACGCCTGCCGGCGGCGCTTCACCGCCCGCTCAACGAGTGCCTTCTCGAGGCGCAAGTTCCCCAACGACGTGATCGCGCTGGCGGTGCGCTGGTACGCGCGCTTCCGCCTTAGTTATGCCGACGTGGCCGAGCGGTTGGCGGAGCGGGGCTTTGCTGTGGATCGGAGTACCATTTACCGCTGGGTGCAGCGCTTCCTGCCGCTGTTCGGGGCGGCGGCCCGCCGGCATCGGACGCGCGTCCGGAAGAAGTGGCGCGTGGACGAGACCTACTGTGCTTTCCAGGGGAAGCACGCCTACATCTATAGAGCGATCGATGAGGACGGGCAGGTGGTGGATGCGTTCTTCTCGGAGCGGCGCAACGACGCGGCGGCGCAGGCCTTCTTCGAGCGGGCCATGGTGGAGACCGAGGTCACTCCCGTGCGGGTGACGACGGACAAGGCGAAGTGCTACCCGCCAGCCCTGCGGGCGGTGCTGCCAGGCGTGGAGCACCGCCGCTCGAAGTACCTCAACAACGGCCTGGAGCGCGATCACTCGCACCTGAAGCAGCGGCTGTACCCGATGCGCGGCTTCAAACGCGGAGCCTCGGCGGACACGCTGGCGCGAGGGCGCCCTCGTCCGCAATCTTCGAGGCGGCTTCTCGTCCTTAACCGCCGCGACGCCGCCGAACCTGCGCCTCGCCACCGCCTGGCCGCGGCGCAGGCGATCTGGCGGCGCGCTGGCGGCCTTCCACCACCCCTCACCTCAGAGGTGCACGCGCGTGCACCGTCTGCCCACTCAGCCGCAACGGAACCCCTGCGAGTGCGCATCCAGGAAGCGCGGGCCGACGGGCGCGAACACCATGGAGCCGTTATGAGGGTGGCGGTCAGTTCCGCCGGTCTTGCCGCGACGACTCTGGTGACGAACCTGCTTGGATACGTTTGCACTGGGTAGCGGCGGCGCGCCTTTTCGACGTCGCCGCCATTGGTCTCACGTCGGCGCTGGTTTCGACCATGTTCCTGATCGCGACGGTGGCCAACATGGGCATGGGCTTGGGCCTTGCCTACATCCTGCCGGGAGCCCAGCAGCGTTGGGCCGCGATCGTAAACGCCGTCCTATTGGCGGTGGGGCTCCTCGCCGCCCTATTTAGCCTGCTGGTAGCCGCAGGTGCCGCCGCATCGCATATGGAAATCGGCGCCATCGCGCGTTCAGCGTCAGGCGTGCTCGTGTTCGTCGGGACCTGCACCATGTGGGGCACCGGATTCGTGCTGGATCAGATCTTCACCATCGAGAACGCTACGAGCCTTGCCCTATTGCGCAATGCGCTGTTCTCGGTTGTTCGGCTCTTGCTCCTGATAGCCACAACTTCCATAGCATCCACGGCATCGGCCGATGCGCCGCCAGCCTGTTGGCTGGCTGGGGGATCAGTTCGGTCATGTCGACGCTTCTGGTCACCGTCCTCTTCGTCCGCGCCAACCCACTCGGGCGCCGCTTCTCGTGGCAGATCGACCTTGGCGCGATACATGACTTGATGCTGCCTCTCTCGCTGCGCAATCACCTTCTGAATACTGCGGAGCTTGCGCCCGGCCTCGTCCTTCCGCTCATCGTGTCGGTCTTTCTCTCGCCCGAAGCGAACGCGTACTTCTACACGACCTGGATGGTTGCTACGCTCCTCATCACCGTGCCACAGTCGACGTCACGAACGCTCTTCGTGCATGGTGCGGCCGTTCCAGAGGCTGAGCCGTGACGTGCTGAACAAGGTGGTTGGTCTCAGCCTCGGCGTACTGGTGCCGTCGGTGATCGCGATCGTGGCCGGGCGAGGCCCTGGTCCTCTCCGTCTTCGGCCAGAGTTATGTCGAACACGGGAGTGGCGTCTTAGTGGCCATCGCCTGCTCGTCCATCCCCATGACCGTGTGCACGATCTACATTAGCGCGGCGCAGGCACGGCGAGAATTCAAGCGGGCCTTCGGTGTCGCCCTATTCATCCTGGCGGTCAGCCTCAGCCTGGTCTGCGCAGTGATCACGCGCTACGGCTTGCTGGGGGTGGGGCTGGCACTGTGCGCGAGCTACGTCGGGGCGGCGATGTTCTGCGTGAACGATCTCTGGCTCGGGCGCGACGACGCAGGTCGCCTTGGCACGGTATCCGTTCACGGGGTGGTGGCAGGGTAGGACACTACGGGGCCGGGCACGGCACGTTCTGTTGAGCGTGGACGTCCCGCGCACGCCGGAAGGGGTGCCGTTGCTGCCGGAATCACTCTGGCAGCCGCTGGACACAACGGTGCAAGCGGTCCTGGTCGCGTAGGCAGGACAGGTCGTGGCGCTCACCAGCCAGGTGCGGGCGGGCGCAGGTGGAGCAACACTCGGGTACCTCCTCGCGGCCGCCATCGAGTGACCCGCCGCAGGCGCCCCACCAGCCGCGGCCCCCCGAGCAGGCGGGGGCGTGGCGGACAACCGGGGCACGTGGCGCACCAGCGCGCGGTGCTGCCTCCGGGCCGGGTGGACCGCCTGGTGGACCGCCGCCCGCCAACGTGCGCCCGCTGCGTGGCGCCCCTCCTCAGGGGGGTGCCGAGCGACGAGTTCGTGGCCCACCAGGTGACGGAGCTGCCACCCGTGCGGGCGGTGGTGACGGAGCACCGGCTGCACCGGGTGCGGTGCCCGCCGTGGCGCCACAACGCGGGCAGCGCTGCCGGCGTTGTGCCCGCGCGGGCCTTCGGGCCCCGCCTGCAGGCGATGGTGGCGGTGCTGCATGGCCAGTACCAGCAGGCCAGCGCCAGGTGGCGGACGTGTGTGGCACACTGCTGGATGCGCCCCTGGCCGCCCGGGAGCGTCGCCGGGCTGTGCCGGGCCACCGCCCTGGCCCTCGCGGGGCCGGTCGCCGCGGTAGGCGCCACGCTGCCGGCGTCGCCAGTGGTCAACGCGGATGAGACGCGCTGGCTGCACGCGGAACGGACGGCGTGGCTGTGGGTGGTGGCCACCGGACTCGCCGCCGTCTTCACGATTGCGACCAGTCGGAGCCACCGGGTCATCAAAGCCCTCCTGGGGAGGACGACGACGGCGTCGTGGGCAGCGATCGCTACGGGTGCCTACGCCTGGCTGGACGAGGCGTGCCGCCAGAGCTGCTGGGCGCACCGCAAACGGGACTTCGCCGGACTGGTCGACCGCGGCAGGGCCGCCCAGGAGGTCGGGACGGCGCGCTCGCGCTGGTCCGCGTCTGTTCGCGGTGTGGCACCAGTTCCGCGCGGACCACCTCGACCGCGCCGGGCTCCTCACCCAGATGCAGCCCGTCCAGGACGCCTTCGAGACCCTGCTTGACACC
Organism: Armatimonadaceae bacterium; assembly: GCA_030446525.1. Next base: position 2,351 of record JAUJNC010000178.1, on the reverse strand, counting down.
GGCATCGCCGGGCCCGATCTCAGAGCCACCCTGTGCCGGGCGCTGGACCGGCTCTGACCCGCCCTGTGGACCTTCGTGGACGCGGACGGGGGTGGAGCCCACCAACAACGCCGCCAAGCGCGCGCTCCGGACAGCCGTCCTGTGGCGCAAGGGCTCCCTACGGCACCCAGTCGAGGGCGGCGCCCGCTTCGCCGAACGGCTGCTGACCGTCACCGCCACCTGCCTCCAGCACGGCCGCTCGGTCCTGGACTATCTCACCGACGCCTGCACCGCTGTCCAGCGCCGCCTGCCCGCTCCCTCGCTGCTGCCGGCTCCCGCCGCCGCGTAGCACGCCTCATCTGCCTCCGGGGGTCGTGAACGCATACTGAACAGAATGTGCCGAGTTCTATTCAGCTACGCCCCGCCCCACCTGAACTCCTACCTTGATTGGTCGCGTCGAAGCTTGGTGATTCGGCACTTGCGTCACCGTACGTACCACATGCTCCCTCATCAGAGCCTCCTCGCTCCGCTTGGCACCGAGTCCGGGCCGCTCACCACTGGAGATCCCGCTTATGGCGGTCCTGCCGGGGCCGGCTAACGTTAGACGACCGATGGCGGTCTTCATATCTTCCGACATCACGCCCTACGACAAATGACGGTCATATCGACACACGTTGCATCTTGATTGTCGAGAGTGTATAGTGTAGAGGGTGTTATATTACCTACATCTTCTATTTTTATATACTCTTCTATGATTTCGAAACCGGACTCACGGAAGACATTTAACCATTCACTTCGTTGTATTCTGTTGAAATATTGTACCCTACTTTCAAAATACCTTTTCCATATCTTTGGAGAGTATCTTAAATAATTCTTCGGAGAGACCTTATTATCGAAATAATAGAAATGATCACGAATATCTATCTTGTGAATACATATTCCACCTCTTTTCAGCAGTCCGTAGCTATCAGAAATAAACTCCTTCATTTCCTCTCTGTTAATGTGCTCCAACACGTCTGAGCTAACAATGAGGTCGAAACTTCCGGATTCAAAAACATTAAGCTTACCTAAAGGATTGATGACAAATTCGGCTCTCAAAATGGAATACAAATCTTCGAAATTATTTGCACTAGTTAGTTCTTCTATCTTCTTGTGTGCTTTATCGAGATCCTCATATTCTATACCGTGAAATCGACTCAGAACTAGAGAAAGATCTTTCAAATATGATTTATAAGCTTTTAGTAATCTGTTGTCCCAGACATCGAATAAAGTCAAGTTAACATCATGAAATAGTGCAATGATAGTTGCGTCCCAGTGGACCCATCCTGTGCCTATCTCTAGAACCTTGCTACCAGGATGAATTGCGCGATACTTCCTGCACAACTCAAGCAGCAACTCGCTGCGCGCTACGTAGGCATCGGGGAGACCACGCCGGAGCCGCAGATGTTCCTCAAGCCAGTTCCCCAGCACACGATAGAGGCGTTCTGTCTGTGGAGAGGGAGAGAAGAGTCGTGCCGCGAAAGCTACAGACAGGTACTTGATCATCTGGCCGGCGTCCGCCCTCCGGATGGAGATTGCAGGTGGCCTGTGCGGCGTTCGGACGAGCGCGTGCTCCAGGCGACCTGAGCGTAGCGTAACGGGCCACTCGCCATCCCTTGAAGCTCGGAGAGCGTCAGGGCCAACGGGAACTCATGCTCCTTCCGTCCATGCTTCGGCCCGTTTGGATTGAGGAGCCGGACGGCGCCGCGCGGCAGCTTCGTGAGCAGGTCGGGCAATATCGTCGGGTGGTGAATGACTGATCGCGTCAGGAACGCCGAGAAGCCCGCGCCGTAAGCGTACATCTGGGTCCGTAACGCAGCGTAGTCTCGGCGGTGCAAGTGGCCGACGAGTGCTGCCGGGGTGTAGACGAGTTGATGACCTCGGTAGATGACCTCCAGAAAGGCGGCGAGATCCGAGCCGCCTAGGGTCGGAGTGCCGGGTCCTAGCACCTCATCGAAGCCGCCCATGCCGCGTAGTATCGATGCGTCGAAGGCCATGTTGGCGCCCGTGCCGAACTTACCGGCGGAGTAGGGGAAGAGCGTGTCATCTTCGGGCCGATGGGAGGCTAGGTCGAAGATCCTGGGGACAAATCCTCGGCTGAAGCCGCCGCTCTGCTCGAACCACGTCTGGGGCGCCGTCTCCAACTCCAGCGGCCACACCAGTCCAGTGACGCACCCGACGTTCTCCGCCATCCGAAAGGCATGCGCCAGCGCCTCCAGCCAGTGGCGGTCAGCCACGGCGTCGTCATCGGTGAAGGCAATGAGTTCGCCCGTTGCCTCCCGCAGCGCACGGTTCTGGGCCCGGGCCATTCCTGGCACCGCTTCACGCAGGTA
>JAUJNC010000177.1 GCA_030446525.1 Armatimonadaceae bacterium | reverse complement strand
AGCTGGTAGAACCCGTAAGCGGCCAGCAGCAGGATGGGCGTACCCACGATCAGGACGACGCCGAACACCAGCAGCCCTTCCTCCATCCGGGCGAACCCCAGGGCCACGTGGAAGGCCTTGAGCAGCGGGAAGTGGATCAGGTAAAGGCTGTAGGAGATCGTCCCCACCCAGGTGAGCGGCTTCCAGGACAAAAGGCGCGTGAGCGCGGGGGAGTTGTGGCAGGCGAACAGGAGCAGGACGAAGATCATCCCCCACAGCATGTCGCTCGCGGCGAAGATCATGCCGTAGCGGTAGGTCACCCAGACGCCGGCGACGGTCATCGGCAGGAGGGCGAGCAGGGTTTTGGGGAGGGCGGGGACCCGCTGCTCCGCGATCCTCGTGGCGGCCCACATCCCCAGGGCGAACTCCGCCCAGCGCCCGACGAAGAAACCGCACAGGGTGAAATAGTAGAGGCCCGAGTGGTCGACAAGCGTTATCTGGCTGAGGACGCCCTGCACCCAGATGCGGTAGGCGAGCGTGATGGCGCTCGCGAGGGCCACGGCGGTCACGATCCCGCGCTTCTGCGCTATCCACACGAGCAGGGGGAACGCCAGGTACAGCTGAAACTCCAGCGCCAGCGTCCAGTAGGGGCCGTTGATGGTCTGCACCCATTCCGGGCGCAGCCCGTGCAGGAGCAGGACGTGGGACAGGATCGACCCGACCGATTCCCCGTCCGGGGTGGGCACGAGGCCCGGGTTGCCGTACCCGCTCCATTGCAGCAGGTAGTAGCCCAGGTACGGCAGCGCCAGGGATAGAGCCAGGCCCGCGTAGTAGGCCGGGAGGAGGCGGCGCCCGCGGCGGCCCATGAACTCCGCCAGCGTCGGGGGCGTCGCGCCCGGCTTGGGGCGGGCGAAAGGCCAGTACAGCAGGAAGCCGGAAAGCACCAGGAACAGGGTCACCCGCACCCCGCCGATGGTGAAGGGCAGGAGCAGGTCCAGGTGCAGAGGGCCGACCGGCACGATCAGGTGGGGGCCGCCGACCATGAGCCAGACGTGGTAGTAGACCACGAACAGCGCGGCCATGCCGCGCATGCCGTCCAGCCAGACGATGCGCTGTGAGGAAGACCGGGCGGGCTGCGCTGCGGGGGATTCCGGGGCGGCGCCAGGGGCGGGCTGTACTGTCAACGTCATAACACTATTATTGATGAAAACGTGCCGGATCCACAGAGGTCTTCAACGGGCATGACGTCGCCAGTCAGCAGGTACCCCCTTATACCAGATTTACCGTGCCGGTCCGATACTTCCCTCACTCCGGGATACCGTGGCGTCCCCGCCCTGGGTATCCGGGTAGAGCTGGCTCTGCGGGATGATCTCCTTCTCCTGGCTGGGGCTCGACCACGACAGCCTGGCCAGTGCGTCACCGCCGTTTTCGTAGAACTCCATCACGATGTCGTACTTCTGCCCGGCCGCGAGCGTGATCGTGCCGCTGTCCTCGGTCGCCCCGTGATCGGTCCAGTTGTCGATGAGCGGCTCGCCGTTGACCCACAGCCGGACGCCGTCATCCGAGGTGGTATAGAAGGTGTAGTCCTCGGAGTGCCGCGGCTGCACCTGCCCCGTCCAGCGCACCGAGAAGGTGTCGGCTTCCAGGGACGGGTCCGGCGAGCCCTCCCCCCAGTCAAAGTCCACCCCGGCGTCCGTGCGCGTCAGCGTCCGGTTGGTGAAGTCCGGATCGTCGAAGTACTCGCCGGTCAGACCCGCGGCCTGTGGCTCTTTGATGACGCTAAAGCGGTCCCTGACGGCGCCCGTACTGTCGAGAAATACCGCGTCCAGCCGGTTACCGTCGACGTCCAACACCATCGAGCCCAGGACGTTGAGCGAAATAAACATCGCGGGGTGGTTCAGGGGACCGCCGGCGGTTTTCCCCGAACTTCCCGCCACGGCGTAGACGGCGCCCTCCTGGGAGGCGGGTCCGGGCGTGGGTTTCTCATACGCGCCGTCACCGTCGGTGCGCCCGTCCCCGCCGTCCTTTTTCATGGCCCCCGTCAACGTGTCCGATCTGCCGTAGTGCCCGTGGAGGAGGAACGAGCGCTCGTAGGAGTGGCTGTGCCCGGTGAGCACCAGGTCCACGCCGTGACGTTCCAGGATCGGCAGTGCGTTCGCGCGCATCTCGATCAGCTCACGCTCGACATCGGAATTGTGCGAGCCCTTGCTGTACGGCGGGTGGTGCCAGAAGGCGATGACCCACTGCGCGGCGGTTGACGCGAGGTCGTTTTCCAGCCAGGTCATCATCGGCCCCTCGGCGGAGCGATCGGTTTCAAATGACTCCAGGCAGATGAAGTGGACGTTCCCGTAGTCGAAGGAGTAATAGGCCTCAGTTCCAGAAGCCAACCCGCCCGCCTCACCTTGCGCCGGCAGGGTGAAGATGTCGTAGTAGGGGCCGGTCTGGGTCGCGGAGTCGGCCGTGTGGCCGTCATGATTGCCGAGCGTAGGCCAGAGGACCGTCTGCCGCAGCAAGGAAGGGTACATGTCGAAGACGGCAGCCTGATGCTGCGCGTCGGTTCCGTCGTTATAGGCGTTGTCCCCCAGCATCAGCCACAGGTCTGTGTAGCGCGTACCCGTAAAGTCAAGATAGGCATCACGCACCGCTCGGGCATCGGCATCCGCGGTTCCGGAGTCCCCGATCACCCAGATACGTGTGGGCTTGCTCGTTCCCTCAGCAGGCGGGGTGACCAGGAAGTGATCCGCGTCCTCACCGGCCAACGTCTCCGTGGTCGTGCCGACCGAGTAATAATATTTTGTATCGGGCGAGAGCCCCGTGAGCGTCAGCTCGTGTTCGGTGGTCGGCGCGGGGTCGTCGACACTCATGCTCAGGTCGCCCGGGTCGGTTCCGTAGCGCACCCGGCTGTCGCTTTCCGCATCCGTGCGCCATCTGACGACCACGCTCGTGGGTGTACCCTTCTGCAGGTAAGGCCCGCGCGTCACCTCGGCGCCTGAGGCGAGCGGCGCCCAGAAAGCACAAAGCAAGCAGATCAGCGCAGAGACGAAGATAAAAGATTTCAAACCGAAGTATGTCGATGTGCGATCGTGTTTGCCGGTCACAGCTGTCCAGCTCCTTTGTTAGTCTGCGCCCAGCCGTTCGAGCGCGGCGCGCAGGCGTTTTTCCAGTTCAGACATCGCTTTGACGTTGCGGCGGTGGGGGGGGAGCGACTCGGTCGCCGCCAACGCCGCCTGGAACGCTTTGCGCGCCTCCGCGGGCCGCCCAGCCTGCTCCAGGATCTCGCCCCGGCGTGCCAACCACGTTTCCCGGCGTGCCGCCTGCGCGGAGATCTTCTCCAGCCGTTCCAGCGCGGCGTCGTAGCGCCTTTGTTTGAGTTCGAGATCGATCGCGAAGAGCTGGAGCGTGATCGGCTGATCTAGCTTCTCCATGCCCTCATCCAGCCCACGCAGTGCTTCGTCGAGCCGTTCCTCACCGCCGGCGATCAGTGCCTGTGCGCGTTCGAGGTAATGTTCTGGCTGGGGCCTGGGCAGCTGCGCGATCGCGCGCGTGAAATCCTCTGCCGCCGCCGCGCGCTGGCTGAGTCTCATCAGCGCCCGGGCGCGCACCACCCGCGCCCCCGCGTGATCCGGGTGCCTGACCAGGAAGCGGTCCAGTGCGACCTTGGCCGAGTGCGGCCAGCCGGCCTCGAGCAACGTCGTCCCGCGATGCAGGTCCAGGGCAGCCAGACCTGGAGCGATCTGAGCGGCTCGCTCGTAATCGGCCAGGGCGGCATCCCAATCGCGGTGCAGGCGATGCAGATCACCCCGCTTCAGGTACAGATCGGCGTTCGCCGGGGATTGCTCGATCTGCTTGGTCAGCGCAGCGACCCGCTCGTGGATGTCTCCGTGGCCCGCCGCCGCCGGCGGCAGCGTCAGACAGACAGCAAACCAGGCCACCATAAATATGCTTCTTATAGGGGCAAATGTATTCACGCCGCCAGTGCACCTCCTTTCTCTCGACCGTCCACCACGCCTAAGGCGGGTTCGCTGGGCGGGGTACTTGCCATTTGGAAGCAACGCGGCTGCGCGGGGCAACGCTACGGAAGGGGAAGCGGGGACACCACTGTTTTGTTGCCCGATACAAAGACTGCGCGAGCGAGGGCTATCTCAGGTTCGCTGATCCCGTTGCACTATCCGACAGTAACGGGGTATTCTACCCGTGCGAACGGGCTTTCAAACACTTCCGTGTTCGCTTCGCCGGGTATCCGCGCTCGCACGGGAGATGCCGCCTTCCGCCGAGGAATAAATCCAGGGGTCTGCGGCGGCGTTTCGGTCATTTGCTGTGGTCATGCGCTGCCGGCAACGCGTCGCCAACGCGGAAATACAGCCCACCCCCGTGCACGCTCAGGTGCGACAGCAGCGCGTAGACAAAGACGACCACGGCCTGCATCTCCAGCCACTCCTCGAGGGTGGCAAGGAACGAGTAGGGCAGGTTCCACATGTTGTAGCGCTCTACGTACAGCCCGCCCACCATCTCCATGCCGAGCGCGCCCCCGACGTACAGGCAGGCAGCCAGGAGGACGAGACGTCGTGTGCTGCGCGGAAGATGCGCCAGGAACCGCAGGTACGCCAGGCCGAGCAGGGCCGTCATGGCGGCGCCGGGGATGACCCACGTGAAGAACAAAACGCCGTGGGCGTTCATCAGGGCACGGAGAAGCTCGGTGACGCGCTCGTGGATGCTGACCGCCTCGTCCAAAGACAGGCACACGAACAGCAGTGACAGGGCGCCCCAGTGCGCGGCGAAGCGGTCCCCGTCGCGCCGGGCGATGGAGCCGATCGCCCCGAGCAAGAGGGCGCAGACCAGGAGCATGGACGATGAGTACCACGTCGGGATGTTGTCTTCGACGTCCACGTAGAACAGGTCCACCAGCCCGAACAGGTGGCCGTGGCCCAGGACGTAGCGGGAGATCTGTCCGGCGACGCTTGCGAGGACGAGCCCCAGCACGACAGAGCTCAGGACGCGGGCGACTCTGCGGGGAGAGAGCCGTGTAACGGAAGGCGATTGTCCTTCAAGAACCGGGGCGGGTTTGCGAGAGAGGTGCTGCATCGATCTATTTATCCTGTTTGCCGTGACGCCTCCCCGAACGTTGCGTCCGCCGGAACGACAAGGAGCTGTAAAAGGAGTCGCGAGTGGCATCCTGCGACATCGTAGGTGATTTACCTCCAGCGTGGAAGACGATCACGACAAATTACTGACAGCAGGTCGTATTATCGAAGTCATCGTACCTTCGAGAAGGACGTGCCTGATACGCAGAGGTCTCCAGGGGGCATGGCGCCGGCCGGCGAGTACCCCATTATACCATGTCTGGGTAAGGAATATTCAAAGGATTTAACATCTTTTCGTCGCCTGACCGCCGGCCGGGGGTGCGCCACCGTGCCCGGGGAGGTGCTGTATAATACGCTTGTGGGAGTGATGATCCGATTCTCGGCGGGGGAGTCCGAGATACAGGGGCTTTTGCGATTCCTGGCGCGGCGCGCGCCGGGCGGCATGTTGATGACGCCGCTCGTCGCCGGGTCCCGTGATGAGCTGCGCCTGCGCCGCACGTCGCGCCCCCTGCTGGAGCGGCTGGCGGAGGACGACGGGGCGACGGCCTGGGGGCTGCGGCCCGCGGCAGACGAGGGTGCGCCCCTGGTGGCGGCGCGCAACGGCTCCGGCGCGCTGCACGTGGACCCGGAGGCCTCGCGGATGATCGTGCTGCAGCTGGGGCCGGCGCGGGGGGGGGAGCGGCGTCGCGACGGCCTCCTGGAGGCGCGTGACCCGGACGAGCCGCCGGGGCGCGGCGCGGGCCGGGCGCCCTCCGCGCGCCACCTGGTGGAGCGCTGCGCCCGCCGCATCCGCCGCCGGGGCCGGCTCGAGGGTGGCCGCTGGCACATCCCTTCGTAGAAACGCCGGTTTCGGGCGGCGCGGCGCGTTTGCGGGCGCGGTCCTCTGCGTATCCGGTATAATGTATCCGATATCATATATCAAGCATCGGTAGAATGTCGCTATGCAAAAACGGCCGTCGGACCCGCAAGGTTCCCACAATAAAATAACGCCGAGCGGGCCTAATCTGCCCCGCCCTCTGCGCAGCGCCCGCCCCCGGCTCGGCGACCGGCTGCTTGAGCGGCGCCTTGTTACGCCCCAGCAGCTGGCGCAGGCCCTGGAGGTGCAGTCCACCAGGGGGAACAACGAGTTCCTGGGGCACATCCTGGTGAACCTGGGCTACGTTTCCCCCAAGCAGGTAGGCACGCTGCTCGAGGAGATCAACGGCACGCCCCACGTCGACCTGTCCACCTACCCCATCGAGGCCGACGCCGCGCGCCTGCTCCCCGAGAGCCTGGTACGCGAGCGCCTGGTGCTCCCGCTGCGGGCGGACAAGGAGCAGGTCTGGCTCGCCATGGCGGACCCGCTGGATCTGGACACCATCGACAGGGTGCGCCTGCAGACCGGGCGGACGGTGGTGCCGATGCTGGCGCTGCCCGCCGAGCTCCTGCCGGTCATCAACCGCTCCTACGACATGCGCGAGCGCGCGCAGGAGGCGCTGCGCGAGATCGAGCCGGCGGAGGAGGAGGAGGCCGCGGCGCAGGACCTGCTGGACCAGGCCGAGAACGCCCCGATCGTGCGTCTGGTGAACACCGTGGTCGACGGCGCGTTCACGAACTACGCGTCGGACATCCACCTGGAACCGCAGGAGGACGGGCTGCGGGTCCGCTACCGCGTGGACGGCGTGCTGCACGAGCAGATGATGATCCCGCGCGCCAACCAGGCCGCGGTGACGTCGCGCATCAAGATCATGGGGCGCATGGACATCGCCGAGCGGCGGCGGCCCCAGGACGGCCGCATCTCCCGCGTGTACCACAACCGAACCTTCGATCTGCGCGTCTCGATCATGCCCACGGTCCACGGCGAGAAGACGGTCCTGCGCGTTCTGGACAAGGAAGCGATGTCGGTGGCGCTGGAGAAGATCGGCTTCTGGCCCGACGAGCTGGAGGTGTGGAACCACCTGATCACGCGCCCGTACGGCATGGTGCTGGTGACGGGGCCGACCGGCTCGGGCAAATCGACCACGCTGTACGCCTCGCTCAACAAGATCAACGACATCGGCAAGAACATCACCACGATCGAGGACCCGGTGGAGTATCAGCTGCGGGGCGTGAACCAGACGCAGGTGAACGTCCGCGCCGGCGTCACCTTCGCGTCGGGGCTGCGGACCCTCGTTCGGCAGGACCCCGACATCATCCTGGTGGGCGAGATCCGTGACAAGGAGACGGCCGAAGTCGCCATCAACGCCGCGCTGACCGGGCACCTGGTCTTCGCGACGCTGCACACCAACGACGCGCCCGGCGCCATGGTGCGACTGGACAACATGGGCGTCGAGCCGTTCCTGATCTCGTCGTCCGTGCTCGGGGTGATCGGGCAGCGGCTTCTGCGCAAGATCTGTGACAACTGCCGCGAGTGGTACGAGCCCGACCCGGCGGTGCTGGAGGGCCTGGGGGCGCCGACGCACACGGAGGCGGGCGAGCCGGTCCGGATCGCGCGCGGCAAGGGCTGCCGCGAATGCAACGGCAAGGGCTACCGGGGCCGGTCGGCGGTGTTCGAGGTCATGACCGTGACCGACGCCGCGCGCTCGCTGGTCCTGAACCGCGCTTCCTCGGTGCTGGTCAAGGAGCAGGCGGTGCAGGACGGGATGCGCCCCATGCGCCAGTCCGCGATCAGGAAGGTGCTCGCCGGCATCACGACCACGGACGAGGTATCCCGCGTGCTCCTGGCGGAGGAGCTGTAGGCCCCTGCCCCTTCCCTCCCAATCCTGTTGTAAATGGCGTTGTAACGGAAAAGCCGTTCAGGTATAATAGGGGCGTAGCTTCCCGCAGCCGGGGCATTCCCTTTTCGGATGAGGAGCCGCTTTGTCTTCGCAAGTCGCTGTTGCCGTCCGCCGGCTTGGTGGCCGCCGGCTTGACCGCCCGCACGGGGCCGCGTTTCCTGCTGCGCTGTACCTGATCTTTTCCGGCGCGGACCTGATCTTCAGCCTGCTCGCCTTTTCCTTCGGGATCGCCGAGGGCAACCCGGTCATGGCCAGGCTGCGGGAGCGCGGGGGGTGCGTGGGGGGCGAGGTCGGGCTCGGCCGGCG
>JAUJNC010000176.1 GCA_030446525.1 Armatimonadaceae bacterium | reverse complement strand
AGCGCCGGCTGTTGGTCGTGTCGGCGCCGGAGGGCCGACGCCAGAAACAATCATTGACAACACTTATCACCGTGCGATATACTCTGGGGTGCGGGGTGGGGTACACCTGCTCCGCCATCTACAGGGTCGGCGGCTTCGCCCCGGCCACGCCGTCGAGGGAGAGCAAAGCCGTAATGGACGCGGAGAGCCGGGACCTTTTAACTGTGGAGCAGGCCGCCAACTACTTGCAACTCAGCCAGTCCAGCATTCGCTCCTACATCCGGCAAGGCAAACTCAAGGCGTTCCGGGTCGCCGGCAAGCGCAAAGTCCTCATCCCCCGCGATGAGCTTCTCAAGCTGCTGGAGCCGGCGCGGGGCGAGCTGTTCGACGAGGGCGAGGATACCGGCGGTGCGTCTCCGAAGCACGCGCGCGGCTAGTCCTTGGTGAAATAGTCGCTGCCGTGGGAATGCTCGATGAGGCGCGGGAAGCCCTGCGCTACCGCGAACTGCTCAAAAACCTGGTCGACCGTGAGCTACAGGTCCGCTACAAGAACTCCCGGTTCGGCGTCGTCTGGTCTCTCGCCAACCCCATCGTTCGCGCCCTGATCCTCTGGGCCGTCTTCGAGTTCTTTGTTCCGCTGGGCGTCGAGAGCTACTCGGCGTATGTCCTCGCCGCCTTTTTCCCCTGGACCTACTTCCTGACAGGCGTGCTGGATGCGGGCGAGTCGGTTTCGCGGCAGATGGCCCTGATTAGAAAGGTTTATTTCCCGCGCGAGCTGCTGCCGCTGGCCACCACCATCGCCAACCTGCGTCACTTCTTCTTATCGCTCGGCGTCCTTTTCGTTTACCTCGCCGCCCTGTACGCCTGGTCGTGGTACGCCGGCAAGCCCAAGCTGCCGCCGGCGGAGATCTTCCTGCTTCCTGTACTGATCGTGATGGAGACGCTGCTCATCGCGGGCATCGCCCTGTTCATCTCGGCCCTCAACGTCTTCTACGAGGACGTGAAGTTCCTGACCGCCGTTCTGCTGGACCTCCTTTTCTACGCCGTCCCGATCATCTATTTCGTGGAGCAGGTGCAGACCGCCTCCCGCGTGCCCGAGTGGGTCTACACGCTGTTCATGCTGAACCCGATGACCGTCATCCTCGTGGCCTACCGCAGCTTCCTCCTGAGACCGCCCGACAAGCCGGTCGCCGTCCTGGGCCAGAGCGAGCCGGTATGGGTGAACACCGGGGTGCCCTGGCACTTCTTCGCGATCGCCTTTGTCGTGTGCGTGGCGGTGGCGATCGGCGGCTACGCCTTTTTCAACAGCCGCAAGTGGCGGTTCGTGGAGCAGCTGTGAGCTGCAAGGGGGAGGCGCCCGCCGCCATCGAGATGCGCGGGGTAACCAAGCGGTTCCGTCTGGTGCACCGGGGATACGCGGGCATCAAAGGGATGCTCGGCGAGCGGCTCCGCGGGCAGCGCCCGGAGATAGAAACGGTCACGGCGCTGGACGACATCTGCCTGACGGTCCTGCCGGGCGAGACGCTCGCCCTGATCGGGCGCAACGGGTCCGGCAAGTCCACGCTGCTGTCCCTGCTCGCCCATGTCATGCGCCCGGACGAGGGCACGATCCGCTTCCCCGCCAGCCCCGCGGGTCGGCCGCGTCTTGCCCCCCTGCTGGAGCTCGGCGCGGGCTTCCATCCCGACCTCACCGGCATGGACAACATTTACTTCAACGGCTCCATCCTGGGGCTGACCCGCGCGCAGATGGGGGCGCGGCTGGCCGACATCCTCGCGTTCGCCGACCTGCCGCACAGCTACCTCGATGCGCCGGTGCGGACCTACTCGTCGGGCATGTACGTGCGCCTGGGCTTCGCGGTCGCCGTGAACACCGACCCGGAGATCATCCTGGTGGACGAGGTGCTGGCGGTGGGCGACGAGGCGTTCCAGGAGAAATGCTACGGGCGCATCGCCGCGTTCCACCGCGAGGGCCGCACCATCGTCTTCGTCTCGCACGACATCGACTCCGTGCGCCGGGTCGCCACGCGCGCCGTCTGGCTGCACGGGGGCCGCATCGCCGCCGAGGGCGCGGTCGGGGCCACGATCCGCGCCTATCACGAGGCCGCCGGCGCGCCGGATTGATCCGGCGCTTTCAATTGCCCCCGGGCGCCGGCAGGATTCCTGCGCCCCGCCGGCGAAAAACTTGGCGCGATGGAAAACGAACCCACCCCCGCCGCCCCGGGCGCGCCGCTCGACCCGGCGTTCGTCGAGAGGCTCGCCTGCCCGGCCTGTGACGATCGCCCCCCGCTGCGGCCGGCCGCGGCGGGCGACAAGCTCCTCTGCGACCGGTGCGGGCGGGCCTACCCCGTCTCGGAGGGCATACTTATGCTCCTCCCGGACCGGGCCGAGATGACCGGGACGACGCAGCCGCGCGAGAAGACAGGACCCTGAGCCCACCGCCATGCAGATCGCACCCACCGGCACCCTCAAAATCTCCGTCATCCACGGGCCGAACCTGAACCTGCTCGGCCTGCGCGAGCCGGACATCTATGGCACGGACACGTTCGACGACACCAACCGCAAGATACGCGAGCACGCCCGGGAGATCGGGGTCGAGGTCCGCATCGTGCACAGCAACCATGAGGGCGAGATCGTCGACGCCATCCAGGACGCGGTGAACTGGGCCGACGCCGTCGTGATCAACCCCGGCGCGTACACCCACTACTCCTACGCCATCGCCGACGCCATCCGCGCGGTGCGCCTGCCCACCGTCGAGGTCCACATCTCCAACGTCCACGCGCGCGAGGAGTACCGCCGCCAGTCGGTCATCGCGCCCGCCGCCACCGGCCAGATCGCGGGCTTCGGCACGGCGTCGTATCTGCTGGCGCTCGACGCCGCCCGCTACATCGTCGTCACAGGAAGGCAGTGACCCTTGGCAAGCTCTGAGTTCCGGTTCCCGCAGCGCGTCGCGGGTCTGCGCGGCCTGCTCGCCCGCGAGGGGGCGGACGCGGTCCTCGTCTCGCACCTGGAGAACGTGCGCTACCTGACCGGTTTCACCGGCTCGAGCGGGCTGGCGATCGTCACGCCCGGGGCCGCGGTCTTTCTCACCGACGGCCGCTACGCGATCCAGTCGGCCGACGAGGTGACGGGCTTCGAGCGCGTGATCCTGCCGCAAAGCGGCAGTCTGTCCGAGGCGGCGGGCGAGCAGACGAAGCGGCTTTCCGCCCGGCGTGTGGCGTTCGAAGAGGCGCACCTTTCTGTCAAGGCCTACGACACCCTCCGGAAGGCGATCCCCGAGGATGTCTCGTTCATCGGCAAGAGCGACCTGGTGGAGGCGCTGCGCCAGGTGAAGGACGAGGGCGAGGTCGCCACGATCCGGCGGGCCGTGGCCCTCGTGGACGCCTGCTTCGACCACATCCTCCGGATCACCAGGCCCGGCGTTACGGAGCGCGACCTGGCCTGGGAGATCGAGGTGTTTTTGCGTACAGGGGGCGCGCAGCGGCTCGCCTTCCCCAGCATCGTCGCCGGGGGGCCGAACGCCGCCCTCCCGCACGCCCGGCCGACGGACAGGCCGCTGGGCGCGAGCGGCGAACCGGAGTTGGTGATCTTCGACTACGGCGCCGTCGTGGACGGCTACTGTTCCGACATCACGCGCACCCTGCTGGTCGGCGGCGCGCCGGGCGAGCGCCACCGGGAGGTCTACGACGCCGTGCTGCGCGCCCAGCGGGCCGCGCTGGGCGCCATCCGGCCCGGCGTGCAGGGCAAGGACGTGGACACCCTCGCGCGCGGCGTTCTGGCCGAGGCCGCCATGGCCGAGCGGTTCACGCACGGGCTGGGGCACGCGCTGGGGCGCGAGACCCACGACGGCATGGGCTTCTCCCAGAAGTCGGAGATAACGCTGGCGCCGGGGATGGTGCTGACCGTGGAGCCGGGCGTCTACATCGAGGGCTGGGGCGGCGTCCGCATCGAGGACGACATCGTGGTCACCGAAGACGGCTGCGACATCCTGACCCGGAGCGCCAAGGAGCTGGTGGTCATCGGCTGAGCCCGGAGCCGCATTTGACAAAAGCCGCGACAAGTGGGTATAACCGGTGTTGAAGAGAGTTGTGAGCTCGGTTCTCTCTACTTTTTGCGCGAGGGGTGCCCTCGGGGGAGGTTAGACATGAGTCAAGCCGCTGCCGTGACGACGGCGGATTTCGATAGGGAAGTGCTGGGGGCCGACGTGCCCGTGCTGGTGGACTTCTGGGCGGTCTGGTGCGGGCCCTGCCGCCGGGTGGCCCCGGAGGTGGACGCCGTGGCCGAGCAGATGGACGGGCAGGCCCGGGTGTTCAAGGTCAACGTGGACGAGGAGTCCGACATCGCGGCCCGCTACGGGGTGCAGGGCATCCCGACGCTGATCATCTTCAAGGGCGGCCAGGTGGTCGACCAGATCGTGGGCGCCGTGCCCCGCACCGTGATCGCCGAGAAGCTCCGGGCGCACGTGGGAGGCGCGCAATAACGTGACGGCGACCCTGAGATAAGGAATAAGCCGATGAGCGCCATGGAGGCAGTTGTCGTAGACCCCGGCGCGAGGGCCTTTATGCGAGGGAATCTTCCAGCGCGTAATCCACAGCCTGGCTCAGACTCATCGCCTGCCCCTCGGCGAACACAGCAGAGAAGCCATCCGCACCTAGAAGGGCCCGCGCTGCGCTGACCGCCTCCTCATGCCCCTCCCGGGGCTCCGGCGGCAGCGGACCCTCTATCCGCAAGGTGTCACTCAGACCCTGGACCGCTCCGAGCAGTCTCGCCGCCTGCTCTGCTTGTCCTTCCTGGATGGCAGCGACAAAGGCGAGACGCGCCAGCGACCAGGCGCAGCACTGCGGGTCGCCGCACCGCAGGCTCTCCCCCAGGTGCCGGCGCGCCGCGGCGGCGTCTCCCCCTGATCCGAGGCGACCCGGCCCAGGTGGCTCAGCGTCCATTCCATCCCGCCCTGCGCGACCCGGTCCAGGTGGCTCAGCGTCCATTCCATCGCGCCCTGGTTTTGGCTGCCCTCGAACAGCGCCCGCGACTCCTGCAGATGCAGGTGCGCCGCGGCGATGTCGCCCTGCCAGTGGGCGAGCCAGCCCAGGCGCCCCAGCCCGCAGGCGAGGCCGCGCGCGTTCCCCACCTGCCGAAACACGGCGCACGCTTTCTCGCAGTGCGCCAGCGCAGAAAGGTAGTCGCCCACGAACTGGGCCGCTTCTGAGACACCATAGCGCGCCCAGGCGATCGATTGCGGATCTGACCACGCTATCCTGGTGGACAGGGCCTCTTCCCGAAGAGCCAGCGCCCGCGGATAGTCACGCTGGCGCAGCGCCACCTCGGCAAGGTGGTTGAGAGAGCCGGCAGTGGCGTGCTGGTATGTCAGCTCGCGCGCCCGGGCAAGGCTCTTTTCGAAGCAGGCGCGCATCGCGGCAGGATCGGGCTGCCTTTGGGCGATCCTGCCCAAGCCCCAATCACCCCAGAGGAGGGAGCGCTTGTCCCCGATCTCGCTTGCCAACGCGATGGATTCCCGGAAGTAGGCCTCTGCCTCGGGGAAGTCCTCCCGCCGGTGCCATGTCGCCTCGCCCAGGCCCCGCAGCGCCGAGACGATCCCTTTCTTATAGCCCAGGCGCCGGGACGCGACCAGTGACTCTTCATAGAACGGACGGGCCGCCGGGGGATCGCCATACCCCTGGGTTATGCGCCCGAGGGTGTGCAGCACGTCGGCGGCCCTTCGCTCCTCGCCCGACTCCCGGAAGATCGCCAGGCTCTCGTCCAGGTGCCGGCGCGCCTGCGCGAAGTCACCCCCCCCACGAAAACCGTTCATGAAGGCGACAAAGCCTGCCTCATGAAGCGCCGCAGCGCGCGCCACGGTCCTCCCCTCGGCCCCCTTGCGACTCAGAGCCGCCTCAATCCACTCCCGCCGCTGACGTAAAAGGCCGCGCGCCACCCAGAACCGGGCCAGCGCCGCGACAAGCCGCAGCTCAGACTCCGCGCCGTGCTCGCATTCGCCGCACCACTCCAGCGCGGCGCGCAGGTTGCCGTGATCGGCCTCCAACCGGTCGAACCACGCCGCCTGCTCCGGCCCGGAGTAATGCCCGATCGCTTCCTCGGCGAAGGCAAGAAAGAAGCTCTGGTGGGCGGCGCGAAGCCTTTCTGCCTCGCCGCTCTCCATCAGCCGGTCCCGGGCATACTGGCGCACCGTCTCCAGCAGGCGGTAGCGCCCTTCCCCCGTCTCCTGCTCATAGACCACCAGGCTCTTCTCCACCAGACTGGTCAACAGGTCCAGCACCTGCCAGTCGTCGATGCCGCCCCCGGAACAGACCGCCTCCGCCGCCTCCAGGGTCCAGCCGCCGGCGAACACCGACAGGCGCGAAAGCAGCAGCTTCTCCGCTGCCGGGAGCAGGTCGTAGCTCCAGTCGATGGCGGCGCGCAGCGTCTGCTGCCGGGGGAGCGCCGTGCGGCTGCCGCCCGTCAGCAGACGGAAGCGGTCGTCCAGCCTTCGGGCGATCTGCTCCACCGCGAGCGCCTTGACCCGCGCCGCGGCCAGCTCGATGGCCAGCGGGATGCCGTCCAGGCGGTAACACACCTGCGCCACGGCCGGCGCGTTCGCGTTGGTCACCGAGAAGGAGGGCAGGGCGGCCATCGCGCGCTCGATGAACAGCCTGACCGCCTCGAACTGCCCCAAGGCGTCCACAGGCGGCAGGTGCCGCGGGTCCGGCACAGACAGCGAGGGCACGCGGTACGTGACCTCCCCGGCGATGCCCAGCCCCTCCCGGCTGCTGGCGAGTACCCGTACCCCGGGGCAGGCGCGCAGCAGCGCCTCCGCGAGCTGCGCCGCCGCAGACAGCAGGTGCTCGCAGTTGTCCAGCACCAGCAAGAGCGCCCTGGGCTTGAGATGCTCGATCAGCGTCTGCGTCAGCGGCCGTGCGCCCTGCTCGCGCACGTTCAGGGCGGTGGCGACTGCCTGCGGCACGAGGCCGGGGTCCGAGAGCGGGGCCAGTTCCGCCAGCCACACGCCCTCGGGATAACGGTCCAGTTCCTCCGCGGCGACCTGCAGCGCCAGCCTGGTCTTGCCGACGCCGCCGGAGCCGGTGATGGTCAGAAGCGGCGCCTTCGCCAGCAGCGCCCGGGCCTCCGTGATCTGCTTCTCGCGACCGATGAAGGAGGTCACTTGCAGCGGCAGGTTGTTGGGCAGCGCATCGAGCGAGCGCAGCGGGGGGAAGTCGGTCGGCAGCTCGGGGTGCAGGAGCTGGAACACCCGCTCCGGGCGAGCAAGATCGCGCAGGCGGTGCTCGCCCAGGTCGAGCAAAGCGGCTCCCTGTGGCAGGCTGTCGCGCGCCAACTCCTCGGTGGGAAGGGAGAGCAGCACCTGCCCGCCATGCGCTATCGCCCGGAGTCGGGCGCAGCGGTTGACGGCGGGGCCGAAGTAGTCGCCGTCCCGGAAGTCGGCCTCGCCGGTGTGCAGCGTCATGCGGACGCGCAGGCAGATGCCTCTGGGCCACGGCTCGGCAAAGAACGCCCGCTGCAGCAAGCATCCGCAAGCGGCAGCGTCGCTCGCGCGGGCGAAGACAGCAAACAGGCTGTCGCCTTCGCCGCGGCTCTTGACGAGGGTGCCGTCCTGCTCGGCGATGAGGCCGCCGGCCAGCGTGTCGTGGCGGGCGAGGGCGCGCCGCATGGCTTCCGGGTGCTCCTGCCAGAGGCGGGTGCTGCCTTCTATGTCCGTGAAGAGAAAGGTGACGGTGCCGGAAGGAAGGCTCATTGATGGAGCTCCTCAGTGCCTGACCAAGGTAGGCGGCGCAGTCTTCCGAATCGATCAGGGGCGCGTGCCTTCGGGTTGGCATCGGCGCAGTTCCTCGGCCTTTTCCTCGGCCAGGGTGTCGTTGATGAAGGCGCCCGCGCCGGCCTCCGAGCCGGCCAGGTACTTCAGCTTGTCTTTGGTGCGGTTGGGCGGGTAGAACTCGATGTGGAACAGGTAGTGGCCGTAGTCCTCGCCGTCCGTCGGAGCCTGGTGCATCACCATGATGTAGGGCAGCGAGAAGCCGAACAGGTTGTCGAACTTGGTGAGCAGCGCCTTCAAGAGCTCGGCGAGCGCGCGCGGCTCGCCGGGGCCGAAGTCGGCCAGCGACCGGCGCGGGGCCTTGGGCAGGACGAAGGTCTCGTACGGGTCGCGCGCGAAGACGGGGATGAAGGCGACGAAGGGAACGTTTTCCAGGACGATGCGCAGCCCTTCAGCCCGCTCCTGCTCGCTCACCACCTCAAGACCATTCTATCCCCAGGCGACACGCTGACGCCTCCAGGAGGCA
>JAUJNC010000175.1 GCA_030446525.1 Armatimonadaceae bacterium | reverse complement strand
ACGCTGTTTATCGAATCGCCCGTGTTCGCCTCTCCTCGCCCGAGGCGGGCGTTGTTGCCTGGTTTAGTGATCTTTGTTGCGGCTGTGCTGACCACAGCCATCACATCCGCTGAAGTCTATGCCGCCGGGGGTGCGATGACAATACCTTTTGTGCAGGAGGGCAAATCTTCTTACCAAATCGTTGTCGCTGAGACGGCCCAGACCAATGGGCGCGTGCGTCACGCCGCGGAGACTCTGCAGCGGTTCGTGGAACTGGCTTCCGGCGCTCGCCTGCCCCTCGTTGAGGAGAGGGACTTCTCCGGTACGACGCCCGCCCTCTTCCTGGGGAAGTCCTCCGGGGCGCGCAGGGCCGGTTTGCCGGTAGATGCGCTCACGGGTTGGAATTGCCGCGCCGCCGTTATCGGGCGTAGTGTTTATCTGGTGGGGGATGACAATCCCGTGGGTGTCCGCACGGAAACCGGCGACATTGACCAGGCGAACGCCTACCGCGGCACGCTCAAGGCGGTGACGCTGTTCCTGGAGGATGCGTTCGGCGTCCGGTTTCTGATGCCGGGGCCCAACGGATCGTACGTGCCCAAAGCGGCCACCGTCGGCATACGCGGCGACTACGACAGAGCCTTCCGGCCCAACTTCCAGTACGTGATCGGCCGTACTCCGGGTGACATCGTCTACGCGGCCGCCAACAACTTCTTTCCCACGCCGCTCGTCAAGACCTACGGCGGCCACTCCTACTATACCGCGGTCCCCTCGGGCAAGTACTGGGCCACGCACCCCGAATACTTCCATCTCAAAGATGGCAAGCGGGCCTTGGGCAAACTCAACCTGGGCAAGCAGGGGCATCTCTGCATCTCCAACCCCGACGTGCGGCGGCTGATGCTTGAGGAGATGGAGCGGCAGCTGGACCGGGGGTATCAGTGGGTGGAACTCGCCCAAACCGATGGCTATGTACCCTGCGAGTGCCCGGAGTGCGCCAAGATCCATGCCGATCCCGACGAGCGGCTGTGGGTCTTCCATCGGGATCTCGCGCTGGAAATGAAGAAGCGCCGACCGAACGGCAAAATAATGACCATCGCCTACGGCCCGACGAAGTCTCTGCCGAAGTCTTTCGATACACTGCCGGACAACGTCGTCGTTCAGGTGTCGAACTACACCCCCAAAAACCTTGCTTTATGGGACCGGTTCAAGAACCCGAAGACAGCCTACATCTATAACTGGGAAGTGTTCTACCCCCTGGGAAACTCACCGGTACGGCATGCCGCCTACGGGTCGGAGCAGATCAAACTCTTCGTCAAGAATAAAGTGCAGGGGATCTACCTTTGCGGCGCCTTCTCGCTGCTCGGCTTGGAAGGCCCCGCTTACTACGTGTTCGGGCGGACCATGGGCGACCCGTCGCTGGAAGCGGCCGACATCGAGGAGGAATACTACCGTTGCGCCTTCGGCAAGGCATATGAGCCGATGAAGACGTTTTTCAATGCTCTTCACAAGAAGCTTGAGGCATACTCCGAGTTTCACGCCCCCATGCACTACACGGATACGACGTTGACCTGGCAGACGACCTTCCTGACCCCGCAGACAGCGTATACGTACTTCTATCCGCCGGAACACCTGGCAAATCTGCAAAAGAACCTGGACGCGGCCAAGGCCGCCGAGCCGGACGGCCCGATAGCGGACCGCCTGCGGCTGATCCAGGTGGAGCTCGACTACACGAAAAGCGTGGCGAACATTTTCCATCTCTACCGTGTTTACCAGATCCAGCCGTCCGTCACGACCTTCGAGCTCGTGGCGAAGGCCGTTGATGCTCGCAACGCCCTGCTCGGCAGCTGGTTCGACCAGAGCGGCGAGTTCCGCGGGTTTGGCGGCTGGCCGAAATACTTCGGCGGCCGCAAAGAAGACCAGTTGCGGCTGCTGCGGGGCCGGGCTCAGCTCCGGGAGCCTTTCAACTGGGACACCGCCGATCTGCGTAGCCGCAAGGTGCTTCCCGCCGCCGGCGGACAGCCGGAGCGCATCTATGACCCGTTAGACCCGTGAATGGCGGCGCGCCGTTTGACGGGCGTGAGATCCACCTCACGCGCCGGAACGAGGAGCACGGCTCCGCAACGCGTGCGAACCAATCGGAGTCTGGTAGAGAGCCAGGGGCTTGAGTTCTACCCCAGCACCTGGACCACGGGACGCGGTCTGGCAGGACGGAGTTTGTTCGCGCAGGAACGCGGCCCGATGTGCAGCAAGCACGGAAAGTACGAAAACCATGGATAACGCACCGACGATCTACAACTCGCCTCTGAAAAACACCCCCTACGAGAAGCAGTCTGGGCAAACCTGATCCACCTCAGCTATAACATGTCGCGCAGTGGCCATTATTTCAACGAGAGGCCCCGCAGCAGCAACCACGCCCAGCCGTATCTTCCTTCGATGACTCGCTCTGGACGGCCTTCTGCTCCAGATGCAGGCGGCCGGCATGAACATGGTGGTGCTCGACCTGGGAGACGCCGTCGAGTACGACAGCCACCCCGAGATCGCCGTCCAGAACGCCTGAGGCACCCGGCGCCTGCGCGACGAGGAACCGCCAGGATGCGCCAGATGGGCATCGAGCCCATCCCCAAGCTCAACTTCTCCGCCGCCCACGACGCCTGGCTCAAAGACTACTCCCGCATGGTGTCCACGCTTGGGTACTACGAGGTGTGCCGGAACCCTGATCCAGGAGTGCGTCTCCTGTTCGATACGCGCTTCTTCCACCTGGGCATGGACGAGGAGACGCACGCGCACCTGTACTTCCCTTCCTCTCTGGTGCGCCAGTACGAGGCTCTGGTGGCACGACCTGCTGTTCTATTTTGAGGAAGTGGAGGAAGCCGGCTCGCGCCCTGGGTCTGGTCGGACCGCCTCTGGCACCAGCGAAGGTGTTCCTGGAGAAGATGCCCCGGTCCGCGCTGCAGAGCAACTGGTACTACGGCGAGGAGCTTTGACATGACTCCCGCGGCCGGGGCCGAGCGAAGCCCGCCAGGCAAGAAGGGGCACCTGGCCTATGTCACGCTGGAGGCGCACCGGTATGACCAGGTACGCCCACCGGCAACTGGGCGAACGACACCAACTTCGGCGACACGGTGCAGTTCTGTTTGGAGCGCATCGCCCCGGAGCGTCTGCTGGGGTTCCTGACCGCCCCCTGGGCTCCCACCCTGGAAAGGCGTCGCGAGACGCACGTGGCCGCCATCGAGCAGGTCCGACAGGCCATCCAAAGACTACAGGCCCATCCGCTTTAGTGGGGCCCGAGCCGAGAAAGCAGAGGACGACCGGGAGTATAGCTTCCGGTGGCGACGCTAACGGCGCTGTGCTCGATGGACCATCGAGCACGAACGGAAACCGGGGTGGGCAATGTGCCACCCCGGTTCTGTTTGCGCTCCCTGCCCTGCGGCGGGGGATGTTGTCGGTATCGGCTTCCCGCGTATCCTACGCGGGAATCACCACACCGCAGTAAATCCTAACGGATTACCCTCAGGGCCGGGGTTATCGAATGAGAAGGTACGGTTGGGGTTCGACTCTCTCGTCGTGTCTGCGCCGAACTCCTTGAACATGATTGCCGTCTTCTTCTTCCACTTAGCATGTCCGTCGCAGTATAACAGGTTAGCTCCCTCGTTGTGTTCGATGTCGTACAAGGCGTTGTTGAACGAGATGTACCTCTGCTTCCCGTTCATGGTGCCGCTCGGGTAGGGACGCACCTGAGAAACGCGGCTAATGTACCTGTACTCATGCATGAAGACGATGTCCGCCGTATTCGGGATCACCGCCATCGCCTGAGAGGAAACGAGTCCATTCAGCAGATAGGAAACGTTCCCACCGCCTGGGACCCTAGTCTCGGCGTACACTTGTCCCGCGCCGCGCGGCTCCGTATCTGGACAGACGTATACCTGGAGGTTTTTGACGTAGGGCTGAATGTCGCGCGCCCAGTTGCGCCCAACCTGTGGTTCGGGCTCCATGAAGCCACGCGGATTCTGTGTACCGGCTGCGTTGGTCAGTCCCGCATCGCCGGCGGAGTTATTCGGGGCGGTAAAGGAGTTTCCGGGCAGCATCTCATCGTAGTCCTGAGCATACATCATGATGCCGGTGCCGACCTGTTTGAGATTGGACAGGCAGGCGGTCTGGCGGGCCTTTGCCCTAGCCTGGGCGAATACGGGGAAAAGGATGGCTGCAAGGATCGCAATGATAGCGATCACGACGAGAAGCTCGATCAGCGTAAAGCCGTCGGTTGTGCCCCCCCGGGGAAAACGATTCCGGAATCGATCCATAGTACCCTCCTGGCACGTTCACCTTGACACAAATCAGCACATCATTACGTTGTCGGACAGATTCGCAACGTTTCGATGTCTGTTGACCATTATGATACCATGAAATTTTGTCGAAACGTTGCGAGGTTAAAATTATTTTCAACACGCGTGGTGGAGCAATCTCTGGTGACGCTGTCTACACGCCGGGGCAGGTAAAACAAAAGGGCCGGAGAGCGCACGGTGCCCGCCTCTGCCACAATTAACGCGGACAGCTGGTTTGAAAATCACGGCATCGGACGGGATCTTCACGCCGACACGGAATGAACCCTGGCCGGCGATAGGTGTCCTTGACACGGGTGGGGAACTGGTGTAAACTTGAAAACGACTCGAAACGCTTCGACAAACGGGCGAAGCGTCACACGGTGGTGGAGTAAAGGACGCAACAGCGAATGGCGGCAAATGCCACACTCAAGCAGGTAGCGCGCCGGGCCGGGGTGGCCTGGTCCACCGCCTCCTACGCCCTCAACGGCGGGCCCAAGCCCGTCAGCCAGGAGACGCGAGAGCGGGTGCTGGCGGCGGCACAGGAGCTGGGATACTCCTCCAACCTGCTGGCGCGCGGCCTGGTCACCGGGCGCGGCACCATGCTGGGCGTGCTGGTGCCCGAGGTGGGCTCGCACATCACCGCCCAGCAGCTTGCCGGCGTGGAGGAGGCCGCCCAGCAGCGCGGCTACACGATCATGCTCTCGGCCTACCGGTCCCAGATCGACCGGGCGCTGCTGGCCCAGCGCGCCATGGCGGCGCGGCGCATGGACGGCATCGTCTGCCTTTTCGAGACCGCGGGCAGCCTCAGCGGCCGGCTCAACGGCATCGTGACGGGCCTGGCCGCGACGGGCCTGCCCTTCGTCACCACCTATCACGACCCCGTGGAAGGCGTCGAGGCGGACTGTTTCCTGGTGGACCAGGAGCAGGGGGGCTATCTGGCGACGCGCCACCTGTTGGAGCAGGGCCGGCGCGCCGTGGCGTTCGTAGGGCCCCCGCGCCTGAATTCGGGGCGCGCCCGGCTGGCGGGGTACCGCCGCGCGCACGCGGAGTTCGGTGTGACCCCGCGCGAGGAGCTGGTCGTGACGACACGCGCCTTCACGGCAGAATGCGGCGAGGCGGCGGGGCGCGAGTTCCTGTCGCGCCCGGTCCGCGCCGACGCGGTGTTCGCGACCAACGACAGCCTGGCGGCGGGCGTGCTGCGCTCGCTGCGGGGCGCCGGCCTGAGCGTCCCCGGGGATGTGGCCCTGGTGGGCTTCGATGACGGCCCCGTGCTTTGCGACGCGCTGGACCCGCCGCTCACCAGCGTGCACTGCCCGCTGGAGCAGATCGGCCGCAGCGGCGTTGAGCGCCTGATCGAGCGTTTGGAAAACCCGGGCGACTGGCGACCGCAGATACGAACGCTCGCCTGCACGCTGACCCTGCGCGAATCCGCGTAAAGCGGTAATTGGCCTTCCTCCGCTTTGATGGAGTGTAAGATAAGCTACATCAACGGGAGGAAGCATGGAAACAAAACCGCCGCAGAAGAACGGAGTCAACCCCTTTTTATGAGCTTATATGATAGAATGGTAGCAATCGCTCGTTTCTCCGGACCGACCTTATCCATGGAGGTATGGGGATGTCCCGCAACTCAAGAAGCCACGGCGCCTTCACGAACGCGCCTGGCGCACCCCCGGCCGGGGCGGCCTTCACTCTCATCGAGCTGCTCGTGGTGATTGCCATAATAGCTATCCTCGCTGCTATCTTGTTCCCCGTCTTCGCCCAGGCAAGAGAGAAGGCACGGCAGAGCGCCTGTCTGAACAACGTGAAGCAGATCGGCACCGGGCTGATGATGTACGCCCAGGACTACGATGAAACTCTGCCCTCCACCCGTTACCCCAACGATAACCCCTCTAACAGCACCATCAACTACAAGTGGATGGACGCGATCTATCCCTATATGAAAAACGAGCAGGTATTTACCTGCCCGAGCGACAGCGGTGCGAAATACGTCTATCACAAGAACATTGCCACGGGACAGACCAGCACCAATTATGGGAGCTACTCCGGCAACTCCGCTTATTACAGCTATCAGGGCACGCCGCAAGGCCCTCCGTACGCCCAGAGCTTGGCATCGATCCAGGCGCCTGCCACGACGCTCTGGGCGGCCGACGGCGATACGCGCAGCAATGCCGCTGCTGGCTGGGGACCCAAAATCGGATGGCCGGACCCGACGAACAACCCCACCGTCAATACCTCGGTCAAACCAATGCGTCTGGCTGCGCCGGGCAACCGCGGCGCTCTGGTCGCACGGCATCAGGAGACCACCAATGCCGTGTACTGCGACGGCCACGCCAAGGCGTCCCGACTGAGCGAACTGGCCAAGATCACCACGATCAACGGCCAGCCGATCATGACCGCCTTTACCTGCGCCGACGATTGACGGTTGTGCTTCTCGTCATGCACCGCTTCGGCGGCCAACGCAACGGGGATCGTAGGAAGGGCATTATGCGAACTTGCCGGTATCTCTTGCTTGCCTTTTGGGCATTGACGAGCGTCCTTGCTGCCGCAGAGGGGATCTCTGCACCACGGACGCCTTCCGCAAAGGAGCCCAACGAACAAGGACGCCAGGAAAAGGTGCTCTATTACTACAACCCGTCTGCCGTAAAACCGGTGGTCCAGACTCTGCAGACTGATGTTTGCATCTATGGCGGCACGTCTGCCGGCGTGGCGGCGGCGCTGCAACTGAGCCGCATGGGCAAGAAGGCCATTCTCCTCGAACCCGGCGGCCATCTGGGCGGACTCAGCTCCGGCGGACTCAGCAATACCGATATCGGCAACAAAGGCGCCATCGGCGGCATCGCCCGCGAGTTCTATCGCCGCACGGGTCGCAAGTACGGCGTGGAGGAGGAATGGCGCTTCGAGCCCCATGTTGCCGAGCAGGTGTTCCAGGAGATGGCTCAGGAAGCGCAGGTGCCGGTCTATTATCATCAGTTCCTCAGATCCGTCGAGAAGAACGGCGCGCGCATCGTGTCCATCCAGACGCAGAGTGGCATCACCGTGCGGGCCAAAGCCTTTATCGATGCCACCTATGAAGGGGACCTGATGGCCAGGGCCGGTGTGAGGTATCACGTGGGCCGCGAGTCGAACGCGACCTATAAAGAGACGCTCAACGGCGTTCAAGTGCGGGGTAAGCACCAGTTCGAGCTTCCTGTCGACCCGTACGTCGTCGAGGGCGATCCGAAGAGCGGGCTTCTGCCCGGCATCAACCCCGGCGATCCCGGTCAGCCGGGCGCGGGCGACCATCGCATCCAAGCCTATAATTTCCGCCTGTGCCTGACCAATGACCCGCAAAACCGCATCCCGTTCGAAAGACCCGAAGACTACGAGCCGCAGGAGTATGCCCTGCTCGCCCGCTACCTGAAGGCCGGCTGGCCCGAGAGCGAGGTGTTCCGCAAGTTCGACCCCATCCGCAACCGTGAGAGCCGTCCCGGTCCGGCGACGGCCGCAGAGCGCTACCTCAAAGTCGATAAGAACAACCACGGGGCGGTCTCCACCGACTACATCGGGCGTAACTACGACTACCCGGAGGCCGATTATGCCACGCGCGAGAAGATCTTCCAGGCGCATGTGACGTATCAGAAGGGGCTAATGTGGTTCATGGGCAACGATCCCCGCGTACCGGAGTCTATCCGCACCAAATGGAGCGCGTGGGGCCTGTGCAAGGATGAGTTTGCGGACAGCGGCGGCTGGCCACACCAGCTGTACGTGCGCGAAGCGCGGCGGATGCTCTCCGAGCACGTGATGACCGAGCACAACTGCCGGGGTGAGGAGGTCGCCGAGGATTCGGTGGGTCTGGCGGCTTACACGATGGACTCGCACAACTGCCAGCGGTTCGTTAAAGACGGCCGCGCGCTGAACGAGGGGGATGTGCAGGTCGGGGGCATGCCGCCCTATGCTATCTCGTACCGCTCGATCGTTCCCAAGAAAGCGCAGTGCCAGAATCTGCTGGTGCCGGTGTGCCTCTCGGCCTCGCACATCGCCTACGGCTCGATCCGGATGGAGCCGGTCTTCATGGTCCTGGGCCAGTCGGCGGCCACCGCGGCCGCCATGGCGTTGGATGGCGGAACGCCGGTGCAGGACGTCGTCTATGAGGCGCTGAAGAGGCGATTGCTGGAAGATCGACAAGTACTGGCATGGGAGAAGGCTCCCGGGGCGCAGAAACGTCCCGTAGGCCCGAACGATCCTCATGCCCGGTAGTGGCTGGGGTATTCGGGAGGGTTGTGGCACTGCACCATTGGCACTGACCTATTTCTGGGGGAGTGCATTCAACGGTGCGGCGCTGGCACGGTATACGGAAGGCTCCCGTGTTCTCTACGCCGAGGGACACGCCAACTATCAATCGCAGGGAAAGCTGGGGCCGCTGGTAGCATCCGTGAACGATTTCCAGCATCCCGTCATGAACGGCTATGGGGCGGAGCACGTTGTTCAGGTCAGGCGCGTGCTTGCTTCCGGCTTCGTCCGCAAGCGCAGAATACTAAGTCCGGAAGCAGGCAGGCTCCTCTGGCAACAACGCGACGGAGTCCGAAGGCTTCTGCTGAGTGGCCTCCAGCGGAGGGGGATGCCTCCCTGGGGAAACGGAGCACTAGCAGCTGCCTGCGGCGGCAATTCAGTCTATCCATACTGATGGGGCGGCCGCTATCGGGCTTAAGACGTCAGAGCGCAATCTTCTCGATTTCGTCTACGCTGATCCGGTCGCTCCTGCGGTCATAGAGCTTGGTCGTCCGCGGCGACTCATGGGCGGCGATGGCCTGCGCGTTCTCCACCGTACCGCCGTTCTCCAGGCAGTTGGTGATGCCGGTCGCCCGGAACGTGTGGTAGCAGATGGTCT
>JAUJNC010000174.1 GCA_030446525.1 Armatimonadaceae bacterium | reverse complement strand
GACAAGCCGCTGGCCGAGTCGGGCAAGATCCTGCTGCAGGTCATGTCGGAGGACAAGAACTACGGCTGGGAGGCGCCCGGCAGCGGCCTGCGCCCGATCAACAACCTGGGCGGCGCCCCCATCGTCGTGAAAAACATGGCGGGGACCGTTTCCCTGAACCGGGGCGACGCCGGCCGCCTGAAGGTCACCGCCCTGGACTTCAACGGCTACGGACGCAAGGCGTTGGGTTCGGCCAAATCCATCGCACTCCTGCCCGACACCCTGTATTACCTGATCGAAAAGTGACCCGTCCTGCCTCGCTGACCGGCCAGTCGCGCACTTACGCGGAATGCGGTCGTGAGATAGAATTTATAGTTAGGCCCTGTCGTGGCGGAGCCAAAGTGGTTAGCGATCGGATAGACAATGGAGATTCTGCGCCGGGCTTTCTGGTTCGGGTTATGGCTTTTGGGTGTCATGTTCTATGCCGCCATCATCGTAGTGTTTGCCCTGCTGTCTCCGATTCTGTACCTTGCTCAGTGCCTAACTGCCGCTGATGTCAGCCCCGCGTGGCGCAGCAAGGAATTCGGAACAGGCGCGGACTGGGAAAGTCCGCTCAAGATTCTGGCGCACTGGAAGGCATCAAGCTGCCGAAGCGGGAATAGGTAGATCGAAGCGAGGGGCCTAACAACTCCTTCACCGGCCGCGCGGTCCCACGCACCGGACGCGAATACAGCCGGTTTCCGTTGTACAAGGGCTTACCTTTCGCGCCGGTCAGGTTGGCCGTTGGGCCGCAACTGCTTGGCCAAACCCCGGTATTGTGCGTTAAAATAGACAAGGGCAGCATGATAACTCGTGAAAAGGACAGCGAATGGCCACAGCACAAGTCACCCTGACAGAGGCGGAAAGCGAAACCCTGCGAGCGATAGCACAGCGCACCGGTAAAACGCAAGAACAACTGCTCCATGAGGCTGTCGGATCTTTCCTTGCCCAGTCTAAGCAGCAGAATCGGCTCGCCTTACTCCAGCAGGCCAAAGGCATCTGGAAAGACCGACGCGACTTGCCCGAGCTAGAAGAACTCAGAGCCGGATTCGACAGGTTTTAGCGGCGAGCGGTAACCACAATGGCTGAGCGCCTCTTGATTGATACGGATGTGGTCATCGACTACTTGCGTGGGCAAGCGGACGCGGTGGCGTATCTGGAAGGGCTGATCGAGCCGCAACTCCTGTCCGCCATCACGGTGGCTGAGTTGTATGCAGGCGTGCGTGAAGGCAAAGAAAGGACGGCTCTGGATACGTTCCTCACGGCCTTTGAAGTGGTCCCCGTGGATGAAGTGATGGCGGTCAAAGGCGGCCTGTACCGCCGGGACTACGGCAGGAGTCACAACGTTGGGCTTGCCGACGCGCTGATTGCGGCAACAGCGGAGGTTCGACAGGCAGCCTTGGTAACTCTCAACAAGAAGCATTTTCCGATGCTGGCCGCAGTCATCGTTCCCTACCAGAAGCTATAGGCCCGGCGGCCCAACAACATACTGCATACTGCACCGGACGCGCTTGCAGCCGGTATTTCTTTGCTATTGCCCCTCATCTTCGCGCCGGTGAGTTCTGGCCGTTAAGCGGCGCTTCCTGGGTTCCAGTTAGGGTGTACAATACAGGAAAGCGTTGCCGGGAGAGGCGTCATTGCCATGGCAACCGTCACCATTGCCCTGCCGGAGGACCGGGCCAGGAAGCTCCCAGAACTGGCGAACGAAGTCGGCGTGGCGTCAGACAACCTGTATTTTGAGGAGACAAACCATCGTGAGGACCGCGACGCATGGGATCGCTGATACTGTCATCCTCCGGCTTTTGATAAGGAACAGCAAACTATGGAACTGCGCTACCTTCGGGACCTGTGGAACGAGGACGAGACGGCGGGGATGGACGAGCCGGAGCTGCTCCGCTACCGGTCCAACCTGCTCGGGAGCGACAAACGCCTGACCAACTTCGGCGGCGGCAACACGTCCGCCAAGGTGCCGATGGAGGACCCCGTGACCGGCGAGACCGTCACCGTCCTGTGGGTCAAGGGCAGCGGCGGCGACCTGGGGACGATGGGGCGCGACGGCTTCGCGACGCTCTACCAGGACAGGCTCGACGGCTTGAAGCGGCGCTACCGGGGTGTGGAGCACGAGGACGAGGTAGTCCACCTGTACCCGCTGTGCACGTTCGCGGGTAACCCGCGCGCCGCTTCGATCGACACGCCGCTGCACGCGTTTTTGCCGTTCCGCCACGTGGATCACCTCCACCCCGACTGGGCCATCGCGCTCGCCGCCTGCGCCAACGGCCCCGCGCAGCTCGAACGCCTGCACCGGGAAACGGGCCTGAAGCTGGTCTGGCTGCCCTGGAAACGCCCCGGCTTCGAGCTGGGCCTGTGGCTGGAGCGGGCGGTGCGCGAGGACCCGGACGCCGACGGCATCCTGCTCGGCTCGCACGGCCTGTTCACCTGGGGCGACACGTCGCGGGAAAGCTACGCCAGCACCCTGCGCGTCATCGACGGCATCGGGCAATACGTCCTCGCGCGCGTCCACGCCAAGGGCGATGCGCTCTTCGGCGGGACGGTCGTCGGGGCGCGGCCCGACCGCGACGTGCTGGCCCGCGCCCTCATGCCCGTCCTGCGCGGCGCGGTCGGCGATGTCATCGGCCACTTCACCGACAGCGAGGAGGTGCTTCGCTTTATCGGGAGCGCCCGCGCCAAAGCACTGGCCTGGCAGGGCACGAGCCTGCCCTGACCATTTCGTTCGCACCAAGGTGCGCCCGCTGTTCGTCGCGGGGACGCCCAGACGGGCGATGCTTCCGGCCTGATCGCGGCGGCGCAGGCGTTGCCCGCGTACCGCGACGATTACGCCCGCTACTACGAGGAGAACAGGGCTGTTCGATTGCCATGCGCTCGCCGAACCCGGACGGTCGTCCTCGTCCCCGGCGTGGGCATGTTCTCCTTCGGCCGCAGCAAGACCGAAGCGCGGATCACGGGCGAGTTTTACGTCAACGCCATCCACGTCATGGAGGGCGCCACGGCCCTGGACGACGATCTGCCCGCGCAGCCCGGCATCCCCCGACCGCGGAAAGTGGACAACTACGTCGCCCTGCCGCCCCGCGAGGCCTTCAACATCGAGTACTGGCTGCTCGAGGAGGCGAAGCTGAAGCGATGCCCCCGGAGAAGGAGCCTGAGCCGCAAGATTGCCGTGGTCATCGGCGCGAGTCCCGGCATCGGGCGCGCGATCGCGGCGCGCCTGGGCGAGGAGGGCGCGCACGTCGTCGCCGCCGACCTGGCCGAGCTGGCGGAGGAAGCGGCCGTGGGGTTGAAGGCGCGCTATATGCCGAGGTCGCCCACGCCGAAACCGTGGACTGTACCGATCGGGCGTCGATGCGCCGCTCAAGCGGACGCCGTCGCCCTCCAATACGGCGGCGTGGACATCCTGGTGTGCGTGGCCGCCGTCTTCTTCCCGCCGGACGAGAGCGGACGGATCACGGAGGGGCAGTGGCGCACGACCTTCGATGTCAACCTGCTCGGCTCGTCGCCGCCGACGAGGCGCGGGAGATGATGGCGCGGCAGGGGACCCCGGGCAGCGTCGCTGATCAGCAGCGCCAACGCCTTGGTCGCCAAAAAAGGCAGCTTCGCCTACGACACCAGCAAGGCCGCGCTCAATCACCTGATCCGCGAGCTTGCCGTCGCGTGCGCGCCGCAGGTCCGCGTCAACGGCGTCGCCCCCGCCAGCGTCGTCGAAGGCTCACTGCAGTTCCCGCGCGAGCGCGTCTTGACGTCGCTCGCCAAGTACGGCATTGCCTTTGAAGAGAGCGAGACGAGACCGAGGCGCTGCGCGACAAGCTTTCCGGCTTCTACGCCGAGAGAACGCTGCTGGGGCGCAAGGTGACGCCGGCCGAGGTTGCGGAGGCGGTCTTTCTGCTTTGCCTCGGACCGTTTGAAGCTCACCACGGGCCAGATCCTCGCGATCGATGCCGGCCTTATCGAGGCTTCCTTCGCTGAAGCTGTATGGAGGAGATAGACCTGTGAGCGAACTGCTGACGTTCCCTTTGCGCACGATCCACCTGGATTTTCATACGAGCCCGGCCATCCCGGATGTCGGCCAGGATTTCGACGCCGGCCGGTTCGCGGAAACCTTCGCCGAGGCGCAGGTCGACAGCGTGACGGTCTTCGCCAAGTGTCACCACGGTCACCCGTACTACGACACGGATCGGCCCGAGCGGCATCCGGGCCGGGCCAGAGGGCTGACCTCCTGGGGGAGCAGGTCGAGGCGCTGCACGGGCGGGGGATCCGCGCGCCCATCTACCTGAGCGTGCAGTGCGACGAGTATGCCGCCAATACCCACCCCGAGTGGGTCGCCATGAACGAACAAAACCAGCAGGTCAAGGGGGTAACTCTCCGCTGCTGCCGGGCTGGCAGATCCTGGACATGTCCAGCCCGGTACCAGGACTACCTGGCCGAGCAGTTCGACGAGGTGCTGCGGAAGTTCGCCCTGGTGGACGGCATCTTCCTGGGACATGTGCTGGGACCAGGTCAGCCTGTCCCGGTGGGCGATCGACGGCATGAAGAAGCGGGCTGGACCCGGCGCGCGAGGACGACCGCAAGCGCTACGCTCCGCCAGGTCGCCCACGAGTACATGGGGCGCTTCCGGCAGATGCTCGACGAGGCGCAGAAGGGGCACGAGCCCGCGGGCATCTGGTTCAACAGCCGACCCAAGACCAATCTGGCGGAGGAGCGCAGGTTCCTCCGCCACATCGAGGTCGAGTGCCTTCCCGACCGGCGGCTGGGGCTACACGTATTTCCCTCGGCGGCGCGCTTCGTGCGCCCGCTGGGCCTGCCGACGCTCAGCCACACCGGCCGCTTCCACCGCAGCTGGGGGGACTTCGGCGGGCTGAAACCGGAGGCGGCCCTGCGCTACGAGTGCTGCAGCATACTCAGCCAGGGCCTGACCAACGGCATCGGCGACCAGCTGCACCCGCGCGGCGCTCTGGACGGGGCGACCTACCAGCTCATCGGCAAGGTGTATGGGCACGTCAAGGCCTGCGAGCCCTACGTCGTCGGGGGGACGCTGCTCAGTCAGATCGCCGTGGTCATCGACCCAAGCCGCGGCGACCGGGCCAGCCAGGACGTGCTCGGCCTGATACGCGCGCTGCAGCAGCTCCGCCACCAGTTCGACTTCGTCGCCCCCGGCGACGATCTCGGCGCATACGAGCTTGTCATCGTCCCCGATTCCCTCCCCATCGGCGGTGCGCTGCGCGACAGTTTGCGGGCGTATCTTCGGGCGGGGGGCGCTTTGCTCGTCGGGGGCGGCGCGGCGCTGAATGAGGTGGGGGAGCCGGCCTTGCCGGAGATGGGCATCCAGGCGCAGGGCGCCTCCCCGTTCACGGCCACCTACCTCCGGCCCGAGGGCGTCCTCGCGGACGGCATCGCCCCGCTCGATCATGTTATGTACGAGCGCGGTTTCCGCATGACGCCCGGCGACGGGGCGCAGGTCCTTTGCCGGATCGTCGATCCCTACTTCGAGCGCAGCTACGACCACTTCTGTTCGCACGCGCAGACGCCCGCCGACAAGCTTTCCCCGCATGCCGCGATCGTGCAGAACGGCCGGGTGATCACGTCCGCCGTGCCGATCTTCACCGCCTACGGCAAGTATGGAAACGTCCCGTACCGCCAGATCCTCGGGCGGTGTATCGACCGCCTGCTCCCGCGCCCCCTCATCCGCGACGGCGGCCCTTCGCATCTGGAAGCGACCGTGGTCCGGAAGGGGGCGACGACCGTCGTCCATCTGCTCAGCTTCTGCCCGGTCCGGCGCGCGGAGAACCTCGACATCATCGAGGACGCGTTCCCCCTCGTCGACATGCCGCTGTCCGTGAAACTCGAGAGCGCGCCCGCGCACGTAAAGCTCGTCCCCGACGGCGCGGATCTGGCGTTCGAGTATCGTGACGGCTATGCGCACACCCGCGTCACCGCAACGGGCGGCCACGTGATGGTGGTATTCGAATAGACGGAGGTGGTTTGCAACCGGTGCAAGGGACGCGCCTTATCGCTGTCGATAGAGAGACGCGTCTCGCTCTAGCCCGGTCTCCCGCTCTGACCGGTTGCTTCTTAGGCAGGATTTTCCAGGTGCGACGGTGAACTTGCTTCCGGGACGAAGGAGGCATCTCCGGTATGACGATGGTATTGGATTTAGACTTTGGCCCAGCAACATTGGAGGGCTACGCGCTTACTCGTACGCCGCAGTATCCTCGTCTCCGCTTTATGGGTTCCAAATATAGGGTGATCCCCAATCTGGTCCGTATTCTCTTCGATGTTCCGTTTGATACCGTGCTCGACGGATTTAGCGGTAGTGGCGTCGTCGCTTACGCGCTGAAGGAGATGGGCAAAGAGGTCGTCGCTAACGACTTCCTTAACTTTCCGGCGACCGTAGCCACAGCGCTTGTTGAAAACTCCGGGGTGGTCCTCGAACAGGAAGACATTCATTTTATACTGTCACCGAACGCGGACGGACGTGACTTCATCCAGCGGACCTTCCAAGGTTTGTATTTCCCCAACGAAGACCATGCCTTTTTGGACGCCGCCTGGTCGCATATTGAGCAGCTACCCCGTTACAAACGCGAGCTAGCTCTCGCAGCTCTGTGTCTCGCCGCGGCACGTAAGCAGCCGCGAGGGGTGTTCACGGTGACGGACTTTAGATACGACGACGGCAGGCGCAACCTCCGCATGCCGCTGTGTGAGCTATTTCAACGGGCCGTCGCCGATTACAACCGCGCAGTTTTCGACAACGGGCGCGATAACCGGGTGATCTGTCAAGACATTTTCGAGGTAGATCCTGCTAGCTTCGATCTGGTTTATTTGGATCCGCCGTACGCGCCCCCGCGGGACGACAACGATTATATTAAGCGGTACCACTTCCTCGAGGGACTTTCCGTCTACTGGAAGGGTCAGAAGATTATGGAAGGCACCGCCACAAAGAAAATCGAGAAGCGGTTCACTCCTTTTGCATATAAGCGTACGATCTGCGAAGCCTTCAGGGAGTTGTTCTACCGCTTCCGGCGGAGCACAATCGTGCTCTCGTATAGCTCGAACTCGGTCCCCAATGAGAAGGAATTGCTCGAATTGCTGGCCAGAGAAAAGCAATACGTGCAGGTCTTTTCGGTGCCTCACTGGTATTCATTTGGGACGCACGCTGCGGGGCCTGGCGGCCGCAGTGTCCAGGAGTACGCCTGCTGCAGGTAGAGTTGCATGGCAGCACCTGCACTCTCCGAGTTCCGTGTTCTATTGACCTCGGCAACGGTGAAGACGCCGCAAGGCCGCCGACCGAGGTAATTTTGAACTGGCAGGAGCACCCAGAAAACCTGGCGGCGGCCCGTCACGAAGCACCTACCTGTTCCTGCGCTGCTGTACCGTGCTGGCCTGATGCGCAAGAGCAACTCAAGAACTGCTGTCTCACCGACTCAGGAACGCCTGGTCAGATTACCGGCACGAAAAAGGCCCTGAGCTAATCCAGATGCTCGACGAGAACGGTTGGTAAAGCCAATGCGAGCAATGGAAACAGGGAGTGGTCTGGGCGAAAAGCCTTGAACGCTACCTGTGGTCCCGGAGGGGAGCGAGTGCGGTCGGTCAGGGCCGCAGTGTCGAAGACGAGGTGGAAGATCGTCAAGAACCTCGGCGTCGCGCCGTTTCACGTACCCGATTTGTCGGCAGGAGGAGTACCAGCCTGCAGATCTGGGCCGGTACCGTCCGGGAGCAGGTTCCGGCAAATCGTCGCAATGGGGCTGGTTTAACCTACCGGAGCAGTTGATGGATGCAGGCTGGGCGAGAGGAGATGGCGAACGTCAGGTTACTGCTGAAAGGCGTTTACGCCGTGGTTGATGGGATTGATGGAGGAACCGACAAGCAGATCGCAAACGCATTCATTGGGGTTGTGGGAGAAGGCCCATCGACGTCTGTATACGCTGGCATACCTCGGATTCCAGTTCGAGGATGAACTGAAGGTCTGCAGCCCTCCGGTCCGCCATTGCCGGTAGGCTGAGCCAGCCAACGCTTCTAACGCCCAGCAGAGAACCGAGGGCGACAGCACTTCCTCTGCGCTTTATCTGCTGCTCGAGCGCGATCCAGCGCGCTGCCCGCTCGGGTGGTGCTCGCGACCTACCTCGGCGCGCGGCAGAGCCCGCAGGTAGCCGGCGCAGGCAGTACGCGCTACGCCCAGCAGCCGCGAGCGCCGCCCTGTCCACGTCCCCCCAGCGGCAGCCGGCGAGCGCGGCGCAGGCACGCCGGCGGCCCGGCGCGCCGGGCGACGTTCGCCGGTCGCCACCTTGCCGCCGAGCTGCTCCACAGCATCCAGCCGCCCTTCGCCGGTCAGCACCAGGTCCGCTTCGTGTAGGTGCTCTTCGAACCGTACGGCGTCGAGCACGATCTCGATGCCGGGGCGAAGCGTTGCCGCGGGGAAGAGCCACAGCAGCGCCGCCGCCGTGCCGCCCGCCGCCCCGGCGCCGGGTATGTCCGCGACCGCGCGCCCGGCGCGTGCCAGGACGGCCCCGTAGTGCGCCAGGGCCGCGTCCAGCAAGGGAACGTCCTCCGCGGTCGCGCCCTTCTGCGGGCCGAAGACGGCGCTCGCCCCGCGCGGGCCGGTCAGCGGGTTGTCCACGTCGCAGGCGATGACGACCTCGACGGCGGACGGGTCGAGCAGCAGCCCGGAGGTGTCCAGGGACGCGAGTCCCGCCAGCGCCGCGCCGCCCTCGGGGAGGTCGCGCCCTGCCTCGTCGAGGAGGCGGACGCCGAGCGCCCGGAGCAGCCCGGCCCCGCCGTCGTTGGTCGCGGATCCGCCCAGACCGACGAGGATGCGGCGCACGCCGGGGTGGCGCGCCGCCCGGAGCAGAAGCTCTCCCACCCCGCGCGTGGTGGTCTGTTTGGGGTCCCGCCGTTCGGGCGAAATCTGTGTCAGCCCGGCCGCCTCGGCCAGCTCCACGACCGCCGCCGCTTCGTCACCGAGCAGCGCCCACCGGGCCGCGACGGGTTCGCCGAGCGGCCCCGTCACGGTCGCAGCGAACATCTTTCCGCCGGTGGC
The DNA here is from genome assembly GCA_030446525.1 of Armatimonadaceae bacterium. Next base: position 2,574 of record JAUJNC010000174.1, on the reverse strand, counting down.
CGCCGCCAGCGCGTCGGCCGTCCCCTCGCCGCCGTCCGCCACGGGGAGCGGCACGCAGAGAGCGTCCGGCCAGACGCGCCGCAGCCCCTCCGCCATCGCCCCAGCGACGTCGGGCGCGGACAGCGAGCCTTTGAACGAGTCCGGCGCGAGCACGATCTTCATGCGTCTCTGCCCTTGATCCTTCCGACCTGCTCGAGGAGGCGCTTGGCCTCCTTCTGACGGTAGGCGAAGAGGCGGTCCAGGTGTTTGCCCAGCCAGAAACGATCCACCGGAAGCGCGAGCAGTCCGTAGGGGGCCTCGTACTCGATCTGGTCGGTCATCAACGTCCCCTGCTGGAAGGGGTCGAACTTGTGGCGGTGGGTCCAGGACTCGAAGGGGCCGCGCACCTGCCGGCTCACGAACAGGAACGGCGGGTCCCACTCCGCGATCTCCGCCTCCAGGGTGTGGAAAAGCCCGCCGTGGCGCGCCCGGAAGACCACCCGCGCCCCCAAATCGAGCGGCGCGTCCAGCCCCTCGACCACCTGCTCGTCCTGCTCCGGGGGGCTGATGCGCCGGTGGTTGGAAAGGTTGGTGTGAAACGCCCAGACCGCCTCGGGCGGGCGGTCGATGTAGATCTGGTACTGTCGCCGCGTCATCGGGTTGCCGGATGGCGCCTCCTTTGGCCGGACCCGTCTCTTACAGGGAAGGGGGATCCGGTGCGGAAAAGGGCCAGGAGGCGGAGAGCTGCGTGAACAGGTCGCGGGAAAAGTCATGGGACGCGGCCCACAGGGTGTCGAACCAGGCGGAGACCGCGCCGACACCCGCCGCGTCGCGGACCAGGACGTTGAGCTCGGTCGGGTTGCCGGGCGAGGGCAGGGAGATGTTCGACGACCCGACCAGGGCGACACTGGCCTCACTGCGCTCGAACAGGTACGCCTTGGCGTGGAGACGCCCGTCGGGGTAGATGCGGACGCGGACCCGGTTCCCGGCGATCCCGCGGGCGAGCGCCACGAGCAGGCGCGCGTTGCCGTCGGTCGGGGCGAAGTGGGCAAGATTGGCGCGCAGGGACTCGCTGGTCTCGGTCACGACCCGCGCTCGCTCGGTTCGGGCCTGGGCCGCGACGTCCAGGCCCGGCGCGAGCAAGCCGGCGGACTCCTGCCCGGCGACGCGCTGCTCGTCGGTCGGCTGCCCCGCCGTGTTGCCGATAAGCAGGTGGATCTCGCCGCCACTTGCCTCCAGGGCGTCCCAGACCGGCGCGAGCCCCGCCAGGAACAGGTAGCCGAGCGCGAAACGCATGCGCGTCGACAGGGCCGCCTCGGCCTGCACGCGCGCCAGCAGCGCCTCGCCGCCGCCCAGGATGTCCCCCGTCGCGGTCACGGTTCCTCCTCACTGAGTCCCCCCTCCGATAGACCTCCCCTCCCGTGGGAGGGGCTGGGGGAGGTTTCGTCGGAGGGGCCGGGGGAGGTCTCCGCTTCCGGCACGCGCATGGAAAGGCCGCGCGAGATGCCCGGCTCCTGCATCGTGATGCCGTACCAGAGAGGGGCGGCCTCCATCGTGGTGGCGTTGTGCGTGATGATGATGAACTGCATCTCCCGCCCGAACTCGCGCAGCAGGTCCCCGAACTTCTCGACGTTCGCCCCATCGAGCGGGGCGTCCACCTCGTCGAGCACGCAGAACGGCGCCGGCTTGACCTGCAGGAACGCGAACAAGAGCGCGACCGCGGCGAGCGCGCGCTCGCCGCCCGACAGCAGCGAAAGGTTTTGCCGTTTCTTGCCCGGCGGCTGGGCCATGATCTCGATCCCCGTTTCCAGGATGTCGTCGGGGTCGGTCAGCACCAGCTCGGTGTCGCCGCCGTCGAACAGGCGCGTGAACAGCCCCGCGAACGCCTTGCCGACCGCCTCGTACGTTTCCAGGAACACGCCGCGCGTGGAGTCGTCGATCTCGGCGATGGCGCCAAGCAGTGACGCGCGCGCCGCAAGGAGATCCGCCTGCTGTTCGGTGAGGAATCGCCAGCGTTCCGACAGCCGGTCGTACTCCTCGATCGCCCCGGTGTTGACGCTGCCGAGCGCCTTGATCTCGCGGCGGAGCCGCCCGATCTCCTGTGCCGTGTCGCGGTCCGGGGGCGCGCCGCCGGTCAGGGCGACGGCCGCCTCGGGGGCGAGGTCGTACTCTTCGCCCAGGCGCAGCGCGACCGCCTCGGCCTGCGCCTCCACGCGGGCCGCCCGCAGCCGCGCCGCCTGGGCGCGCTCCGCGGCTTCGTGCGCGCCGCGCTGGGCGGCCTTGATCTTTTCGTTGATCTCGAAGTTCTGGGTGAGCAGCGCCTGGCGCCTGTCCCGCCACCTTTCGAACAGGGCGACCGCCTCCGCCAGGGCCGCTTTCGCCCGATCCCGCTCCGCCTGCCGGGCCCGGCTCTGCACCTCTTCGGCGGCGATAACGGCCGCGGCCTCCTCGGCGCGGAGGACGCGCTCCTCGGTCGTGCGCGCCGTGCGCAGCGCCCCCTCCCGGGCGCGCTCGGCGTCGCGGAGGAGGGTGCGCGCCCGCTCGCGCGCCGACGCCAGCTCCGCCCCGAGCGCCCGCGCGCGCGCCGCGGCCTCG
>JAUJNC010000173.1 GCA_030446525.1 Armatimonadaceae bacterium | reverse complement strand
GGTCCCGTGGATCACCGTCGGTTCGCACCGTGGGGGTCGCCGGAGCGGCATACCTTCCGACCGGCGATCACGGTGCTATCGAGTGGCAGCTAGGGGCGCGGCGCGCCCCCAGATCCGGATTACGGGGGAGGCACTGGGGGCGGTTCCGCCGCAACCCTGGTTGCTGCTAGGTAGATTCCACAGGATGATTGCGAGGCCCCGGCATGGGGCCTCGCGACCGACCCCGAGCCATTGGGCGAGGCGCCCGAGCTGGGGCCGGGCAACCCGGCGCTCTACGGCACCCTCAAGGAGCCCACGCCGGGCCTGGCCAGTCGCACCGAGGGCTTGACCACGGGCGGCCAGACGGTCGCGTCGCCTGAACTGACCGGGGTCAACCCTTCCTAACCCCGGCATGCACCCAAGGAAACATCTGTGAAACTGGATAAGGGTCGAGCTGGCGCCGGCGGCCTGGCGCGATGAACCGGTACCTGACCGGCGCGCTCGCCGGGCTGATCGCGACCGTGCCGATGACCGCGGCGATGGCCCTCCTGCACCGCCGCCTGCCGCCGGAGGAGCGCTACCCGCTGCCGCCCCGCGAGATCACGATGAAGGTGGCCGAGGAGGCGGGGGTCGCGGACAAGATGAGCGAGACGCAGCGCCTGGCGGCGACCGCGGCGAGCCACTTCGGGTACGGCGCGGCGGCGGGCGCTTTGTACGCGCCGCTAGCCCCGAAGGCGCGGGCGCACCCCGCCCTCGGGGGCATCGCGTTCGGCCTCGCCCTGTGGGCCGGGAGCTACCTGGGCTGGCTGCCGGCCGCGCACATCCTGCGCCCGGCCACCGAGCACCCGGCCCGGCGCAACGCGCTGATGATCGCCGCCCACGTCCTCTGGGGGGCGACGATGGGGGTGCTCGCAAACCGCCGGTGACCGCACGCCGCGGCGCGCACGGCGTCACCTACTATCCCCGTTTCACAACGGCATCCGCGTGGTGCTCCGTGCATAGGAAGGCCGGCGCCGCCTTATCCTGGATGAAAGGCGGCGCCGGCCTATCTTCACACCCGTTTCGTGGTAAATGACACCACGCATGCTACGTAAGCCAACTACTTGGCAACCGGCCGTACGGAATAGCCGTTTCTGTGCGCTTGCGCCCGGATTTTTACATTCGCGATGTTTGGCCGTTAAGAGGTGTGGGGTAGCATGTGTCCAGAAGTCGAGAAAAATAGCGGAACAACGCCTGGCGGCCGGGCTTCCCGCCCGGGCGCGTGCGGGCGCTTCCCGCACTACAGGTAATAGGAGGAGATATGGGTGTTACAGAAGGCGGCTTCGCCGACAGAGACGCGGGTACTACATCTGCGCCGATCACGGAGCAGGCAAAACAGCAGGCACAGCAGGTAGTCCAGCAGACCCAGGAGAAAGCGGGCAGGGTGCTGGGTCAGGTGGGCAGTCAGGTGAAATCCCGGCTGGAAAGTCAGAAGGACCTGGCCGCGCAGGGGCTAGCGAACGTGGCCCTGGCGGTTCGGCAGACCGGCCAGCACCTGCGGGACCAGGAGCAGCAGGGGCTGAGCCAGTACGCGGACCAGGCCGCCGAAGCGGCCGAGAACCTGTCCGGGTACCTGCGCCGGACAGACCTGGACCAGATCACCGGCCAGGCCGAGACTTTCGTCCGGAGCCGGCCCGCGCTGTTCCTGGGCGCCGTGTTCACGCTGGGTTTCCTCGCGTCCCGGTTTCTGAAGAGCTCCAGCCGTGGCGGCAGCTCCGCGACCAACGGCGCGGCGGCGCCCCGCCCGCTCCCCGCCCCTATCGACGAGCAGGCTTCACAAGCGAGGATAATCGATGACGCCGCAAGCACCGCGTTCTAACGATGAGCGCTCACTCGGTGATCTCTTAGCCGAGCTGACGCAGGAGATCATCACTCTGGTCCGCCAGGAGCTTACGCTGGCCAAAACCGAGATGAGCCAGAAGGCCGCCCACATTGGCAAGCAGGTGGGCCTTTTGGCCGCTGGTGGTGCGCTAGCCTATGCTGGCCTGCTGGCGATCGTTGCGGCACTCGTTATCCTGCTTGCGCAGGCGGGCCTGTCGCTATGGGTATCAGCGTTGTTGGTGGGCGTCGTTGTCGCCCTGGCGGGCGGCTTACTCGTTAGGAAAGGCCTCGCCGCTCTTAAGCAGGAAGACTTGACGCCCCGGCAAACATTGGAGACATTGGAAACGCTGAAGCACTAAGGGAGAACTAAATGGCTCGAAGAGCAGATGAAACAGATCAGACCGGCTCGGTAGATCAGCCCGGCTCGCTGGGCGAGCCGCAGATCGTAACCGATGCCACCATGGAAATCGACGTGACGCGCACGCAGATCGAGCAGACGCGCGCCGATATGAGCGAGACGCTGGACGCCATCAAAGAAAAGCTGAACCCGCAGGCCCTGATGAGCCAGGCCAAGGACACGGTCACTTCGGTGACCTCCGATGCCATGCAGCAGGCCAAGGACACAGTACAGGAGGTCGTGGCCGGTGTGACAGAGCAGGCGAGATCGACGATCCACGACGTGGCCGGCGATGTGGTGGAGCAGACCAAGACCACGGTCCATGCCGTGGTGACCGACGTATCCGACCACGCGAAGGAGACGGCCCGGGGCGCGGTCAGCGGCGCGGTCAGCGGCGCCGTGGATGAAGCCAAAGAGGCGGTCGGCAGCGCCGTCCACACGGCCAAGGAGGCGGTCGGTGGTGCGGTCGACACCGCCCGAGGGGCGGTCGGTGGTGCGGTCAACACCGCCCGGGGGGCCGGTTCCACGATACTGGACGTGATCAAACAGAACCCCCTGCCGGCGTCCCTGATCGGGCTGGGGCTGGGCTGGCTGTACCTGAACAGCCGGAACCGGCAACCGCAGCCGGCGCGCTACGAACAGATGCGCTACCCCTATGAGTCCGGGTACGACTCCGGCTACCAGGCCGGACCGTCGGGCGGTTCCTCGCTCGGCGAGACCGGGCGCGAGGCCGCGAGCCGGGTCGGCGAGGTGGCGGGCCAGGTGCAGGAAAAGGCCGGGCAGGCCGTCGGCAAGGTGCAGGAAAAGGCCGGGCGGGCTGTCGGCAAGGTGCAAGAAACGGCCGGGCAGGCTGTCGATAAGGTGCAAGAAACGGCCGGCCAAGTCGCCGGGAAGGTGGGCGACGCAGTAGGCACGGCCAAACAGACCGCGGGCAATGTGGTCGGCAGCGTCGTCGACACTGCCAAGGGGACGGGCTCCTCCCTGATAGACATGATCCAGCGCAACCCCCTGCCGGCGGCGCTGACCGGCCTAGGGGCGGGCTGGCTTCTGCTGGGTAACCGCAGCCAGGGCCAGAAGCCGCGGCAGCGGCAACTCGAGCCGTGGGCGCAGGAGTTTGAGAGGCGGCGTCTGGCCGATCAAATGGGGAGCGAAGGCGGCAGCCAGGGCGCGGGCGGCGATGGTCAGGCGCGGAGGGTGGTGAACTGGCTCCAGCGCACCCTGCAGGAGAACCCCCTGCCGCTCGGCGGGGTTGTCCTGGGGCTCGGCGCGGCCACCGGCCTCCTGGTCCCTGGGACGGAGCAGGAAAAGCGGGTGATGGGCGAGACGCGCGACAGGCTCGCCGAAAAAGCCCAGCAGGCCGCGGGGGATCTCAAGATGAAGGCCCAGATCGTCGTGGAAGAGAGCCTGGACACGGCCAAGCAGGAAGCCAGGAACCAGGGGCTACTCCCAAATAGCCCGCGGAGCCCCCGGCCGCCGGGCGACCCTGGACGGGGCGCCCGGGCCGCCGGCCACGTAACCAGGCGGGGAAGCGGTAGGCCGCCTGTGCGGCCTACCGTCGCCTGGCAGGAGCAGGCAGGCGTCGTCGTGCAGCGCGCCCCCGGCGAAGGTACGCGCGCCTTCCAGGATCGCCCGCGCCATCTCCCCAACCGGCCCGCGGGATCGGGCCTGCCGCGCCAGCCGCACCACCCCTCATATCCGAGGAAATCCCCGCCGTTCCTGGCCTCGGTGAAGCCGTCGGTGAACAGCAGCAGGGTATCGGCCGGCGCGAGGCACAAGCTTTCTTCCGTGTACTGCTGCTGTTCGAACATCCCCAACAGAACGCCGCCGGCTTCGGGTACGTCCGTGGCGCCGTCCGCGCGCGCAGGACGAGGGGCGGCTCCCCGCCCGCGGCCGCCAGCACCGCCTCGCCGGACGCCGGGTCCACGAGGGCCAGCGACAGGACCACGAACGCGTCGCCGGACCGCTCGTCCAGACTTTTGGCCTCGCACAAGAGGTCGTTGACCCGGCAGAGAGCCTCCGCCGGGTGCGGGTCCTCGCGCAGGAAGCCGCGCAGCGCGTACTTGACCTCGGCCACGCGCGCCGCCGCCGCGAGCCCCTTGCCGGACGCGTCTCCCACCACCAGGGCCACCTTCCCGCCGCCGAGCGCGAAGGCGTCATAGAAGTCGCCCCCGACGTTGGCCTCCTGCAGGGCGGCCTGATACACGGCCCCCACGGCAAGTCCGGGAACGCGTCTTCGGGGATGCCGGGCAGCAGCGAGTTCTGCAGCGTCCGTGCGATGCGGTGCTCCCGGCGGTAGGCGGCGGCCAGCGCCTCCTCGGCCCGCTTGCGCTCCGTCGCGTCGCGCAGCACCTTGCCGAAGCCGCGCGGGCCGCCCCGCTCGTCCGACAGGGCGGTCAGCACGCCGTCGGCCCAGAACCGGGCGCCGTCCTGCGCACGTGCCAGCGCTGGTCCTCGGCGCGCCCCACCGCCCGTGCCGTGGCCCTCCCGCTCCGGCATGCCGGCGGCGCGGTCTTCGGGCGTGAAGAGGATCGCGGACAGCTGCCCCAGGACCTCGCCTTCCTCGTAGCCGAAGATGCGCTGCGCGCCCGGGTTCCAGGCTGGTGATGCACCCCTCGCCGTCCAGCAGCAGCATCCCGTAGTCCGTCGCCCCCTCGACGAGCAGCCGGAGGCGCTCTTCGTTTTCCCGCGCTTCCCGGTGGAGCCGCGCGTTATCCACCGCCAGGGCGGCGCGGCCAGTTCCTCGGCCAGGAACAGATCCGCCGGCCCGTAGCGGCGGGCCGATCCCGCCGACACCAGGGAAAGCGCGCCGAGGGTCCGCCCGCGGGCCAGGAGCGGCACGCACATGTAGGACGCGAAGCCCAGGTTTCGCGGACGAGCCGGTAGTGCTCCGGGTCGCGGGTGGCGCCCAGCAGCGCCTCATCGGTTATCCGGGGGGCGAGGATCGGTTTCCCGGTGCGGAGCACCCTCATGATGGGGTGCGACCCGCTCGGGTCAGGGGGATAGCGCTGCTGCAGGTTGCCAGGCCAGGCTCTTCTTTGGACGAGTCCACATGGGCCACCGCCAGCCGGTGGATGGCCCCGTCCTCCTCCCGCACGTCCACCACGCACCAGTCGGCGATGCGGGGGACGGCGAGCCGGGCGACGCTCCGCAGCGTCGCCTCGTAATCGAGGACGAGGACAGCATCGCGCTGGCTTCGGCAAGAAAGGCGAGGCGCTGCTGGGCCGCCTCGGCCTCGGCGCGGGCCGTCTGCTCGCGGGCGAGATCCAGGCGCTCCTGCTCGGCCCGCTTGCGCTCGCTGACGTCGCGCAGGAGCCAGCGCAGGGCGGCGGGCGCGTCACCCCGATCGCGCACGGTGGCGACGGTGAACGCCGCGGCAAAGGGCGCCCCCGGCGCGGCTTCAGGGGCATCTCCCATTCCCGCACCACGTTCACGTCCCGCAGCCGGGCCAGGCTCGGAGCGGAAGGCGGCGCGCTGCGGGACGGGGACGAACGTGATCAGGGGTTTGCCCCGCAGGAGATTGGCGGACAGGCCCAGGAGCCTCCGCGGCGGCCTGGTTGGCTTCCCGGATCGTGCCGCCGATGTCGGTCACCAGGTAGGCGTCCGGGGCGAACTCGAACAGGGCTCCTGGTAACGCTGGCGCTCGGCTTCGAGCGCCTCGCGCGCCTCCGCCGAGTGCTCGTTCTGCTGCCGGAGGCTCCTCGTCGGCCACGCGGAGGCTCTTCCAGGCTCGTACGCAGGCTCCTCGAGGGCTTGCCCTACCAGGCCTCCGGCGGATGTGGCTGCTGTTCGTTGCCGGCGCCCCCCCCGCAGGCCGCCCGCGCGGGTTTGCGCGGCCTGCATTTGCTCGTCGAAACTACCCACATCCCTCCTTTGCGCCGACCACACTCCGGGAGGATTACATGTGCTCGTGCACATAGCAAGTATACCATGTGCAGCCGTGGCCGGCTCACCTCCGGCAGGGGGCCTAACGGCGATCCGCCGCCTTCCTCGCCCCCGTCCGTACCTTCTCCGGGGGACATTTATCATACGTTTTCCTCGGTTATTGCGGCCAGTCACCCCGTTAACGCCGTTTTTCCGCCAAAGGGTTTCGTCCTTGCGGAATTTAACCGTGGTTCTTGAGTTATCGTGCGTTTCGTAATACGCAGCGGGCGGTAAAATCCTCCGACGCAAGGTGAGGACGCTGCGGCGCGCGACTCATCACCGCCGGCACGGCCGGGACGCGCCGCGACAATGCCGCGGCCGACCGGACCGTGGGGCCAGGGTGGTAAGCACGGGAAGCCGGGCACTTCGGAAGCGAAGTTCGAGGAAAACAACCGATGACGCGTGGCAGCTTTCTTTCCCTCCGCCCTGTTCTGCTCCTCGCCGTCCTGTTTGCGGCGGCGCTCCTTCCGGCGCGGGGGGCGGATGATCCGCTCCGCACCGACGATGTGGTCCTGCCGGCCGGGTACGCGATCGAGCCGGTCCTGACGGGGCTGACGTACGCCAGCAGCATGGCCTTCGGAGGCGACGGTACGCTTTATGTCGCCGAGGCGGGCCACAGCTACGGGCAGTACTGGGCCGAGGCGCGTGTCTGGGCGCTGCGCCCGGGCGGGCGCGCCGGGGTCATCGCCTCCGGCTTCCGCCCGCCGATCATGGGCCTCACGTTCCGGGACGGCCGGCTGTATGTCGCCCACCGGGGCACGATCTCGGTCTTCGAGCCGGGGGCGGTGGGCCGGGCGCGGCCCGTCCGGCACATAGTCACGAACCTGCCGGTCCTGCCCAACGGCCAGCACTTCAACGGGCCGGTCGCCTTCGGGCCGGACGGCAAGATGTACTTCCCGGTGGGCGCGGTCAGCAACAGCGGCGTGCCGGACGCGTCCGACGCCGTCTACGGCTGGCTGCTCGACTTCCCGTGGATGCGCGACGCGCCGGCGCGCGACGTGACGCTCGCGGCCGGCCCGAACTACCCCAGCCCCGACGTGCTCGGGCCGGACCCCCTCAAGATCGTGCGCGGCGGCGCGTTTCTGCCGTTCGGGACGCCGGGCCGGGCCGGGCAGACGATCCGCGCGCACCCGATGCCGACCGGCGCGGTCTACCGGGCGGACCCGGACGGCTCGGGCCTGGAGGTCTACGCGTGGGGGATCCGCAGTCCGGTCGGGTTCGCGTGGGGGCCGGACGGGCGCCTGTACCTGACCGACCACGGCGTGGACGACAAGGGTGCCCGCGCGGCCGCGGAGGCCCCCGACGCCCTGTGGGCGATCCGGCAGAACGCGTGGTACGGCTGGCCGGACTACCTGGCCGGGACGCCGGTCACGGACGAACGGTTCCGCCCCCGGTTCCCGCTCACCCGGCGCCCCGCGCCCGTGCTGCAGAACCCGCCGCCGGTCGAGCAGCCGGTGGCGCGCTTCGAGCCGCACGCGTCGGCGATGAAGTTCGACTGGTCCCGGAGCGAGCGCTTCGGCTTCACGGGGGAGATGTTCCTGGCCGAGTTCGGCGACGGCGCGCCCGTCACGACGGGACTGCGCCCCGTCCCGCACAAAGGGTTCCGCGTCGTCCGCGTGGACACCAAAACAGGCGCCGTCGAACCCTTCCTGGCCATGAATAACCCCGGCTCCGAGGCCACGCGCGGCCCCAAGCGCCCCATCCAGGTGCTGTTCGACGCGTCGGGCGAGAACCTGTACCTGCTGGACTTCGGCGTGCTGACGATCCGGCTCTCCCTCGCGCGGGCCGGCATCGACTGCCCGGTGCAAACGGGGACCGTATGGCGCATCCGGCGGCAGGATGCCGCCGCGCCGGTCCCGGGCGCGCCGTCCGCCCGGCGCGTCGAGGGCGCGCGGCTCGTCTCCTGGCACACCGCGCGGGGCGCGCTGCTCTTTATCCGCAAGGAGATGCGCGCCGCCGTGGACGAGGCGCGGCGCGCCCAGGCGGCGGGGGCCTTCGACCTGTCACGGCAGCAGCTGCGCGAGCAGGCAAGAACACGTCTGGGGGGCGCCGCGGCGCTGGCGACCCTGATCCTGCAGCGGATCGACGACCCGAAGGTCCTGGACGACGGCACGCGGCTTTTGCTGCTGCGGGTGCGCGACTGGGACGAAACCGTCGAGCCGCTGCGCCTCCTCCCGGGCGACCCCCGGATCGCGGAGGTCGACCGCTGGCTCGCGCGCACCCGGTTCCCGGAAACGGAGGCGCTGATGAAGGCCTACGCCCTGCCGGGACGGTAAGCGCCACCCGGCTACCGCCGGCGGGCGAGGAGGAGGCAGGCGTCGTCGTGCAGCGTGCCCCCGGCGAACGCGCATGCCCCCCGCACGATGGCCTCGCCCATCTGGGCCAGCGTCCCCGACGCCGCAGCGGCCTGGCAGGCGAGTTCGGCCAGGCCCTGCTGGTCCAGGAAATCGCCCCCGCGCCGCGCCTCGGTGATCCCGTCGGTCGCGATCACGAGCGTGTCGCCCGGGGCGAAGGGCAGCGCGACCCTTTCATAGACCGCGCCCGGCTGGAAGCCCAGCAGCGTGCCGGCCGCCTCGACGGGCTCGGCCGTTCCGCCCGCCCGCAGGAGGAGCGGCGGCTCGCCGCCTGCCGACGCGAAACAGACGTCCCGGCCGCCCGGGTGCACGACGGCAAGCGCCCGCACGACATACGAGTCGTCCCCCTGCTCGTCCAGCTGCCAGGCGTGGCACACGAAGTCGTTGAGGCGGGACAGCACCCCCGCCGGGTCGGGGCACCCCCACAGAAACCCGCGCAGCGCGTACTTCACCTCGGCCGTCCGCGCCGCTGCCACGAGGCCCTTGCCGAACACGTCGCCCACGACCAGGGCCACCTCGCCCCCGGGGAGCGCGAAGGCGTCGTAGAAGTCGCCCCCGACCCGGGCCTCGTCCAGTGCCGGCTGGTAGAACGTCGCCACGGCGAGGTCCGGGAACGCGTCCTCCGCGACGGGCGCCAGCAGGCTGCTCTGCAGCGTCTGGGCGATCCGGTGTTCCCGCTCGTACGCGGCGTGGAGCGACCGGGCGGCAAAGGCGAGGCGCTGCTGCGCGGCCTCAGCCTCGGCGCGCGCCGTCCGCTCCCGGACGAGCTGGGTCCGCTCCTCGTGGGCCCGCCGGCGCTCGGTGATGTCGCGCACCAGCCAGCGCAGCTCGGTCGGCTCGCCCGCCCGGTCATGCGCGATGGCCACGCGCAGCGCGGCGAAAAAGGGCGCCCCCCGGCGCGGGCACAAACGCACCTCCCATTCCCTGGCGCCGTCGTGCTGCGCCAGCCACAGCAGATCGGAGCGGAAGGCGCGGCGCTCGCGCTCCGCGATGAAGCTGGTGAGCGGCTTGCCGCTCAGGAACCGACGGGAGATGCCCAGCAGAGCCGCCGCCGCCCGGTTCGCCTCGCGGATGGCGCCGTTCACGTCCGTCACCAGGTACCCGTCGGGCGCCCACTCGAACAAGTCCCGGTACCGCTGGCGCTCGGACTCCAGCGACTCGCGCGCGGACGCGAGCTCCTCGTTCTGCGCCTTCAGCTCCTCCTCCGCCACCCGCAGCTCTTCCAGCGTGCAGTGGAGCTCCTCGAACGCCGCCGGCAGCAGTGCGTGCTCCTCGCCGGGCGAGCGGCCCGCGCGCGCCGCGAACGTCCCCATGCGCCCGCGCGCCTCTTGCGCCGGCCGCTCGAACGCGTCGCCGAAGCCGCTGCCCCCGCTTCCGTTTCTTGTCATTCGCCTTTTCCTGGCCCGCCGCCGGGCACGTCCTCTTAACAGCGCGGCCGGCCAGGAGGTTCCCGCTATGTTACGCCTCAGCGCTCCCTGCCCGCCGCGGCCGGCTCCGCCGAAGCGACGGTCTGCCCTCCCACGAGCGCCTTAAGGTTTGGAAATGCCTTGCATCTCCTGGCGCTGCCATTCGAAGATCGAGGGCACCGCGGGCTGGGGGCGCGGCGCTTCCCCGGCGAGCCCGAGCCGGTTGTCGCGGTCGACGGCGGGCTTGGCGGCGCCGCCGGACAGCTTCCCGTTGCCGCCCCACACCCGGTTGCCGATCAGCTCCACCCCGACGCAGTCCGGCGTGGCCAGGAAGACGGCCGGCTGATTGGCGTCGGCCAGGCTAAAGACGTTGCCGCGGAGGACGTGGTCGAAGCTGGCCGTCTTGGCGAAGACGCCGGGGCCGGACCCGGCCACGAACCGGTTGTGGAGGATGAGCCAGGCCTCGTTCATGCCGCCCATCCAGAGGCCGGCCTTGGGCGAGCGCACGTCGCAGTGGTACACCACGTTGCGCGGCCCGTTCGGCCCGTGCGCCTCGTCCTCGGGCGGCGAGGCCCACAGGCCGTAGCCGTACGCGCCGCTGCCCTGCCGCGCGTCGATCACGCACTGCTCGAACAGGTTCTCGTTCGTCCAGCCGGAGTGCCACTGGCCGTCGCTGCCGTGGAAGGCGCTTTTGCGGATGACGTTCCCGGAGGCGGCCCACTGCACGCAGGGGGCGTGGCGCAGGTTGTAAGTGGTGACGTTCTCCATCAGGCCGTCGCAGGCGTACTCCCAGCCGGCGTAGGCCGTGCCGCCCCCGCCCGTGAACCAGGCGTCGTCGAGCACGCAGTCGCGGAGCTCGCCCCACTTGGCGTTGAGGACGTACAGGGGGAAGCGCCCCGCCGGCTTGACCGTCTCGCCCCGGGCCCCGCAGTCCCAGGCGTGCGACCAGACGCTCCCGCT
>JAUJNC010000172.1 GCA_030446525.1 Armatimonadaceae bacterium | reverse complement strand
CCTACGATGCACTGTGGGAGAAGGAGAACGACCTGCTGCCGGTCGAGGTCACCTCCGCGGTGGAGCTCGACGAGGAGACCGTCCGCCAGATCGGCGACCGGATCGGCGAGCAGACCGGCAACCTGGACGCGATGATGGACAAGGTGGCCGACTACCTGGAGTCCGAGGCGGACACGAAGTCGCACCAGTTCGCCGTGTTCGCGGGCGTCGGCGCCCTTCTGATCGCCGCCCTGGTCGTTCTCTACATCGCCCTTTCGTTTTACGGCGGGCAGATGAGCAGCCTGATCCGCGAAACCGGCGAGTAGGTAAAGCCGGGCCGGCGCTGTGGCGCCGTGGGCGAGAAAAACTGTATAATATGACAGTGCAACGCAGCTACTACGACATCCTGGGCGTGCCGCGAGCGGCATCGCTGGACGAGATCAAAAAGCGCTACCGGGAGCTCGCGCGCCAGCACCACCCCGACGTGAACCGCGACAAGCCGGGCGCGTCGCAGATGTTCGCCGAGATCACCAAGGCGTACAAGGCGCTCTCGAACCCCGAGGAGCGCGCCTCCCACGACGTCGAGCTGGCTCTGCGCGAGCGACGGGCGGCGCAGGCCGGCGCCCGTGCCGCGGCGAGCGTCTTCTCCGGCGGCGCCGCCACGGCGGCGCGCCCCGACCGCCCCGCCGGGCCCCGCAACGCCCCCGGCGGCGTCCCGCCCCGCACCGCCGCGCCGCCCAGCGCCGCCGACACCGCGCGCCTGATCGCCGAGGCGCAGTCCGCGTTCGTGCGCGGCAAGTTCGTCGAAGCCCGCGCGCTGTGCGAGCAGGTGCTGCGGCGCGACCGGCGCAGCGCCCAGGCCTACGAGATCCTGGGGGACGTTTACCGGCTCCAGGGGCGCACGGACGATGCCATCAACATGTACACGATGGCGCTCCAGTTCAACCCGCGCAACCAGACCCTGATGCAGCGGCTCGAACGGCTGTCGCGCTCGGGCGGTCCGTCGGCCCAGAAGGTCTTCTTCGAGAACCGCGGCCCCGTCGGCTTCCAGCCCAGATCGCGGCGGGAAAACAGCGCCGCACCCGCGGCCCCCGCGCGCGACAAGCGCCCGCTGGGGACGCTGATCCTGGGCACGCTCGGCTACGGGATGACGTTCCTGCTCGTCCTGTACGCGGCCCTGTTCAACGGCATCCCCTTGCGCGATGCGCCGCCCTTCCTCGCCCCCATCTCTGCCTGGAGCCCGACGCTGATCACGGTGATGATCCTCACTGGGCTGGTGCTGGGCTTCACGCTCGCGGCCACCGCCGCCGTGCGCCGCATCGACGACGAGCTGGTCCTGCCCGGTACGCGGGCGAGCGGGGGCGCCCACCTGCCGCTCGGCCTGGTGATGATCGTGGTGTCCGTGCTGTCGTTCTACGCGGCGGCGTTCTTGTACGCCATCGTGGGCTTTTTGCAGGAAAGCTTCACCCCCTCGATGGCCCGCGTGTTCGGCGCCGTTGTCGCCGTCGTCCTGCTGCTCACCGCCGTGTACGAGCCCGGCCGCCTCCAGGTGCTCCTTTTCGGCGGCAACGTCGTGTTCCTCGCCCTCCTGATCGGCTGGGCGCTCGGCGACTTCTTCCGCCCCGACGGCTTCTAACGTCACCGCCCGGCAGCGGCCGCCCCCTGCCGCATCCGCGTGCGGAAGACACGGCAAGCAACGTTGTTCTAGCTCGCGCGGCGCAGGTTCTCGATCGCGATCTGGAAGTCCTCGGCGGTGACGGCGCGCGTGCCGCCCTCGTCGGCGATGCGGATCAGGGCCTGCAGGCCCGCCTCGTTCACCAGGGCCCGCAGGTCGGCGCCGCTGAAGCCCTCGGTCTGCACGGCGAGCAGGTCCAGGTCGACCGTGGCGTCCACCTGCGCGCGGCGCATCTGGAGCTTCAACAGCGCGACGCGGGCGTCGAAGTCGGGCAGGGGGATCTCGATCTGGCGCGACAGGCGGCCACCGCGCAGCAGGGCCGGGTCGAGGATGTCGGGGCGGTTGGTGGCCCCGACCACGAACACGCCCTGGTTGGGCTTCAGGCCGTCCATCTCGTGCAGGAACTGGTTGACCACCTTGTCCGAGTACTGGTGGATCCCCCCCGACCGCGACGAGATCAGCGCGTCCACCTCGTCCAGGAACACGATGGACGGCGCGGCGGCGCGCGCCTCGTGGAACAAGCGCGCCACGGCCTTTTCGGACTCGCCCACCCACATGTTGTTGATCTCGGCGGGGCTGGTGGAAACGAACTGGCACCGGGCCTGCGCGGCCAGCACGCGCGCCACGGTGGTCTTTCCCGTGCCCGGGGGGCCGTACAGGAGCAGGCCCGTCGGCGGCTCGACGCCGAGCGCGCGGGCCTGCTGGGGGTTTTCCAGCACCAGCTGCATCTGCCGGAGCTCCCGCTTCGTCTTGGCGGGCAGGATCACGTCGTCCCACGTCAGCACTCGGTTTGTCTCCTCCGCGCTCGCCGCCAGCGTCCGGCGCGCCGCCCCCCCCTCCAGGACACGTAAAAACGACACGTACTCCCGGTTCTCCGGCGCGCGGCGCGTCGCCTCGCGCGCCGCCTCCAGGGCCGGCTGCGACTCGCCCAGGTAGCGCAGCGCCTGCGCGCGGCGGAAGTGGATGTCGGCGTAGCCGGGGGCGAGCTCGGCGGCCGTATCCAGATGCTCCAGGGCGGCGCGCATCTCGGCGCGGTACTCCTCGATCCACCGCGTCTGCCGCAGCGCCCGCGACGTGGCCACGGTGGCCAGGCCCAGCAGGGCGAGCAGCACGTCCGTGCCCGGCGGCGCTTTCTCCTCCCGCAGCGCCAGCGAATACGGCATCACCGCCTCGCCGCGGCGCAGGTGCAGCAGGCCGCGCGCGTAGTGCAGCTCCGCCTCCGGCGTCAGATCCGCCGTGCCAACAAGCTCGTCATTTACCGGCATCGGTCGACTCATCTTTCTTCCACAGCGGGGACAGCCCTAGGGTGAGCGCCAGGAGTACGTAGACGGCCGCGATGGAGTCCGGCCCCAGCCGCTTTTCGAAGCCGGGCCGCAGCCGCTCGGGGACGATCTTGTAGTCGATCAGCCAGATCAGCGCCGCGGCGAGCGCGCCCGCGCACAACGACTGGGGGAACGGCACCTTGCCCGCCAGCTTCTCGTACAGCGCGCCCCACACGCCCAGCGCGCTCACGTTCAGCCCCAGGCCGCTCAGCGTTTCCCGGGGCGCGAAGCCCTCCACCGGTGTCGCGCTCTCGCCGAAGAGCATGTGCGCGATCGCGTTGAACGGCGTCCAGGCGGACCCCTCTTTGGCCTGCCCGAACGCCGCGATCGCCGCCGAGGTGGCCGCCGCGCCCGCCAGTCCCGTGATCACGCCGTCGATCAACGAATTCCGCTTCGCCATGGTTTTGGTGTTTGCCCTTTCACCATCATTGTACCCCGGTCCTTACAACCCTGGCTCCGCCAGCGTCGGCGTGGTGCGCCCTTCGCGGCGGCCTTGCGCGAGTAATGCCTGTGCGTCTGTCCTTGCCGTTCTTCTAACCTCATGGGCGGCTCCGCCGCGGCTTCGGTCATCGACCGGTCGTCTTTCTGAACCGGTCACTAGGGGTAGTTCTGCGGAACGCCCCCTATCACCTGCGACCGCCATCGCAGCGGCCAGACGGCTCCCTTATCGAGACATCCCCGGCCCCGCGAGAGGATTCCCGCACCCCGCCGCGAATCAGTCCTTAACAGAGGTAAGGCAGCCCTGCCGGAGGCGCGCTGCGTGTAGAAAGGAAAGAAGGCCGTGCCAGCCAGAGTGGTCCGCATCGGGATGATCGGTACGGGCGGGATCGGGCAGGCGCATCTGCGGCGCCTGCAGCAGATCCCGGAGGCCCGGATCGCCGCCCTGTGCGACATCGACGAGGGGCGCGTGCGGGCCGTGGCGGGGCCGCTGGGCGTGCCGGTTTACTCGACAGCGCGCGGCTCATCGCCGAGGCCGAGATCGACGCGCTGTACGTCTGCGTGCCGCCGACGCGCGCACGGCGACATGGAGACACAGGCCGCCGCGAAGGGCCTGCACCTTTTCGTCGAGAAGCCCGTGAACCTGTACCTGACCGGGGCCTCCGGGCGGGAGGCGATACGCAGGGCCGGCGTGATGACGCAGTCCGCTACGTTTTTCGCTACCAGGCGGGCGGCCTGCACTGGGCGGTTTCTGGAGGATAAGCCGGTGGGCACGGCCAACGTGATCCGCTGGGGCGGCATCCCGGCACGCCCTGGTGGCGCCGGTACGACCAGTCCGGCGGCCGGGGCTGGTGGAGATGACGACCCACCAGGTGGACCTGTTGCGCTGGGTGATGGGCGAGGTCGAGGCGGTCTCGGCCAGCTACTTTAACCGCCTGCTCGGCGACCGGCCGGACGTCACCGTGCCGGACACCCAGACCGCGCTGCTCTTTTTCCGGTCGGGCGCCTCGGCCACGGTCAGCACCTTGCGCCGCCGGGAAAGGCTTTCGCGGCGAGATGGAGTTCGTGATCCGGGACGCGCGGGGTGCCTGGAAGGGCGACGGCATCCGCGTGGAGCCGGAGGGCGCCTACACGCCCCCCGATCCCGGACGAGACGCCGGCATCGACGCGGCGTTCGTGCGCGCGCGGTCGCCAGCGGCAACCCCGTGTTTCTGCGCAGCCCCTACGACGACGGCCGTCCGCCGCCGTCACGCTCGCCGCCAACGTCTCCGCCGAGAACGGCGGCCGCCTGGTCCGGTGGAGGAGCTGTTCGGGGCGCAAGGAGACGGCGGTGGCTTCCGTTTCTGACACCGGACCCGCGCGCGGCCTGGTGGTCGGCATCGCCGGCGGGTCGGCGTCGGGCAAGACGACGTCTGCCGCCGCCCTGGTGCGCGCCCTCGCCGCCGGCGACCTGCCGCTGCGCCGAGGCGCTTTCCATGGACCGCTACTTCTACCGCGGCGCGCCGGGCGGGCCGGCGTTCGTGTCGCCGTCGACCGGGAAGAGTCTGCCCGACTGCAACCACCCCGACTCCGCCGACAACGCGCGCCTGCTCGCCGAACTCCACGCGCGGCGCCAGGACGACGCGCCCGACGTGCTGATCGTGGAGGGGCTGATGGCGCTGCACGTGCCCGAAATACGGCAGCGCCTCGACCTGCGCCTTTTCGTCGAGCTCGACGCCGACGAGCGCGCCCTGCGCCGGCTGCTGCGCAACCTGGGGCGGGGAACACCGACGCGCCCGGCATCGTCACGTACTACCTGGAGTGCGCCTGGGTCGGCCACGCGCGCTACGTGGAGCCGTCGCGCCGTCCACGCCGACCTGATGGGGGCGACGCCGACTTCGCGCGCACGGCGCCCCTGGTCGCCGCCGTGATCCGCGACCGGCTGCCGGCGGCCCGCGCCCGGCAAAACCCGACAGAGGACTGATGGTAAATGGGTACACGCAGCGTCACGCCGCGCATCCTGCTGATCGGCGCCGTGCTGATCTTCGTCAACTGCTACTGGATCATCCAGGTCGAGGGCATCTGGCACACCAACCACGCCACGGCGATGTCGCTGTTCTGGAACACGATCTTCTCCTGCTGCTGCTCGTGCTCGTCAACCTCTTCGTCCTCAAGCGGTACCGCGCCGCGCCTTCTCGCAGGGCGAGCCTGATCACCCGCTACGCGATGATGACCATCGGCTCGGCGCTGTGGCCGGCCACGACAGCCTGCGCCTGGGCATCCCGGCGGTCGAGGGGTTCCCGTCTGGTTCCAGACCAGCAGTCGCTGGGCTGGGACAAGTTCAATCACTTTTATCTCGACTGGGCGATGGTCAAGGACATCGAGATCCTGAAGCCGCTGTACTACGGGCTGGGGCGCACCACCTCTACACCAGGCCGCACCTGCTGGCCTGGGCCGGGCCGGTCCTGATCTGGTGCTTTCACCCTGGCGGTCGGCACCGTCATGATCTGCCTGAACGTGATCCTGCGCAAGCAGTGGACCGAAAACGAGAAGCTCGCCTACCCGATCGTGCAGCTCCTCGCGCTGACCGAGGAGGCGGCACGTTCGCCTTTTTCCGGAACAAGCCGTCGGGATCGGCATCTCGATCGGCGCGCCGGGCTGGACCTGTGGAACGGGCCACGCTCTACCCCAGTATCCCCGATCGCGGTGCGCCACGACCACCCCGACCGCAACTTGCTTACATCACCACACCCCCTGGAATGCGGTCGGATCGGTCCCCTGCCCTTGGTACCTGTTCCTGATCGCGCTGGGCTACTTCCCGCCGCTCGACATGTCCTTCTTCGCTGTGGTTCTTCTACCTGGTCAAGCTGGCGATGCATGTGGGCGGCCTACATCGGCGTCGAGTCGGCGGGCCGGCAGAGCGCCTTCCCTACCTTCACCCAGCAGCTGTTCGGCGCCTGGTTCGCCATCGTCGGCGTGGCGCTGTGGATGGCGCGCGGCCACTTCCGGCAGGTGTGGCTGAAGATCTGGGAGCCGGAGATCGAGCCTGGACGACAGCGAGGAGCCGATGAGCTACCGGATGGCCGCCCTCGGGATCGTGCTCGGCATGACTTTTCTGACCTGGTTCTGCCTCCAGGCGGGCATGACCTTGGCGATCGTCCTGGCGTACTTCGGCTTCTACTTTCTGCTCGATCGGCATCACGCGCCTGCGCGCGAGCTGGGCCCGCCCGCCCACGAGATGGCCGGGAACCTGAACGCCCTGGCCCTCGCCGACGCTGTTTTTGGGCTCGCAGGCGGTGGGCCTGCAGAACCGACGATTGGTCATGTCGCTGTTCTGGTGGCTGTCCGGGCGGGGATACCGCACCAACCCGATGCCGGGCATGCTGGAGTCGATGAAGATGAGCCAGCAGGGCGGCGTCAACATGCGGGGCATGGGCTGGGCGATGATGCTGGCCGTGTTCCTGGGGGGGCTGGCGAGCTTCTGGGCCGCCCTGCACCTGCAGTACGGCGCGGGCGTCAACGTGATGACCAACCACAACTGGCAGTTCCGCCAGGTGGAGGCCTGGTCGAGCCTGCCCGTCCCGCCCGATTTCTGGGGCAGGTGTGGGTCGGCGTCGGCGCCCTCGCGTCGCTGGCGATGATGTGGCTGCGGACCCAGTTTTCCTGGTTCCCGTTCCACCCGGCCGGCTACGCGATCGCGCTCACCTTCGGCGCCGAGTACTACTGGTCGCATCTTCCCGAGCCTGGATCACCAAATGGGCCGTCCTCCGCTACGGCGGCTACCCGCCAGGCACCGGCAGGTGATGCCGTTCATGTTCGGCCTGATCCTGGGCGAGTACGGGGTCGGCGGCCTTCTGAGCCTGGTTTCCGCTTTTCAACGAGGGCCGCATCATCAACGTCAAGACGTACGATTTCGCCCCGGGGTCTCCTCACCCCCCGCCCCTCTCCCTGTTCGCGCTGCGCGGTGGAGAGGATAGGTTCGCAAAATTCTTCTTGCTCCCATATCCTCACACGACCGCGCGCCGTTATACTATGCAGGATGTTCTCCTTCTGCTGCTCGTGGGCGTGGCCCTCTGGATCGCGTGGCCGTTTCGATGGAACGGCGGACGCGCGGCACGACGCCGACCGCCTGGACGAGAAGATCGAGGCGCACTGGAGGCTGCTGGCGCGCACGCCCGATTCGCCGGCCGCCCACGAGGCGCCGGGCGACGTGCTGCGCGCGGCGGGGCGCGCCGACGAGGCTGTGGCCTGGTACCAGGCCGCGCTCGACCTGGAGACAAAGGCGGCGGCGGGCGGGCAGCCGTTCGGGGCGGGGCTGGCGGCGGGGGGGCGGGGCTGGAGAACAAGCTGCGCCTGGCGCGGGACGACGCCGCGCGCGGCGGGCAGCTCGCCTACGGCGAGACGCTGGCGACGCGGCAGCAGGTGTGCCGGCGCTGCGGGCGCTGAGCGGCCCCTGGACCGCGCCTGCGGCTCGTGCGGGGCGCTGCTGCCCGTGGACAGCCTCTTCGACACCCTGCGCGGCGACCGGATGCGCCGGGACATCTTCCGCGAGACCGCCAACACGCTCGCCAAGTTCCCTCGTGGCGCTGCTCGCTGTATGCGTCGCCTCGTGGATGCCTTCGGCGTCAAGGGCGTGCTGATCATCGCCACCACGGCCGTGCTCGCGCACCTGCTTTTGCGCCGCATCGGCGGCGACTGAGCAACCTTCGGGGCGCCACCCGTGTCACAACCGGTATGATCGAAGCGGAACGGCTTTGCAAGGTCTTTCGCGACAAAAAAGCGCGGGCTGGTGCGCGCCGTCGACGGCGTGTCGTTCGCCTGCCACCCCGGCGAGGTGTTCGGCATCCTCGGCCCAACGGCGCCGGCAAGACGACCCTGCTGCGGATGCTGGCCACCATCCTGGAGCCGACCGAGGGCCGGGCGACGGTCGCCGGCTTCGACGTGCGCGCCGACGGGCAGCGGGTTCGGGAAAAAGATCGGCTACCTGTCCGGCTCGACCGCGCTCTACGAGCGGCTGACCGCGCGCGAGATGGTCGCCTACTTCGGCGCGCTCTACGGCCTGGCGCCCGCCGGCGTCGCGCGGCGCACCGACGAGATCTTCACCGAATGGACATGCACGGGTTCGCCGACAGCCGTTGCGACAAGCTGTCGACCGGCCAGAAGCAGCGCGTGTCGATCGCCCGCACGATCATCCACCGGCCCCCGGTCCTGTTTTTCGACGAGCCCACGGTCGGCCTGGACGTGATCACGGCCCGCACGATCACCCGCTATCCGGCGCTGCGCCCGGGAGGGCCGGACCGTGGTCTTTTCCACCCACATCATGAGCGAAGTGGAGGCCCTGTGCGAGCGCATCGCCGTGATCTACAACGGCCGGATCGCCGCCATCGGGACGCTGGCCGAGCCTGCGCGAGCGCACCGGCAGGCAGGCCTTCGAGCACGTGTTTTTGCGCCTGATCGGCGAGGAGGACGAGGCATGAGCGGCCGCACCGGGACCATCCGCGCAAGGAGCCTCCGCGAGATCTTCCGCGACCGGCGCACCCTCGTCGGCGTCATCCTCGGCCCGCTCGTGATCACGCCCGCCCTGTTCGCCCTCGTGGGCCTGGTCACGGTCCGGCAGGCCCGGAGCGAGCGCGCCAGAACGAGGCCGTCGGCATCGTGGGCCAGGGCGTCCGCGCCCCGGTTAGCCCAGGCGCTGCGCGCGGCGCCCAACCTCCGGCTGCGGCCGGTCGGGCGCGCCGAGGCCGAGGCGCTCATCCGAACAAGGCGTACAAAGCGGCGGTCGCGCCCCCGACGCCGCGGCGCGGCTGGGCCAGAGCCGCGCCGTGCCCGTCGAGATACTGCACGACGCCGGCAGCGAAAGCTCGCGCCGGGCGGCGGGCACCGTCAGCGCCGCGCTCGCCCAGGCGGGCAGGACACTGGTACAGGAGCGCCTGCGCGCGCGGGCCCTCCCGCCCGACTACGCCAGGCCGCTCGCCATAACGGAGACGCCCATCGCCGGCGGCGGCAGCATCGCCACGCTCGTCCTGTCGCAGATCGTGCCGTACATGCTGATCCTGGCGGCCTTCAGCGGGGATTTACGCTGCCTTCGACCAGGTGGCCGGGGAGAAAGAGCGGGGCACCCTGGAAACGCTGCTCGTCCGCCTGCGCCGCGCCGCGACATCGTGCTGGGCAAGTTCGGCGCGGTCGTGGTTCTGGTCAGCAGCCTGCTGTCCATCGCCGGCCTGGTGATCCTGTTCGTCACCGGCCTGCGGGCCTTCGACTGGCTGGCGCGGGCGGGGTGCACTTCAGCGCCACGGCCGCCCTGGTGGTCCTGCTGGTCCTGCTCCCCGTCCGTCCTTTTCGCCGGCCTGCTCCTCGCCGTCTCGACGTTCGCGCGCAACCAGAAGGAGGCGCAGACCTACCTCGGTTCCCTGTTCCCCCTCGTGCTCGTCCCCGCCCTGCTCGGGATGGTCCTGGGCGCCGAATCGGCCTCGCGGTTTCTCGCCCTGGTGCCGATCCTGAACGCCGCCCTGATCATCAAGCAGGCGCTCACCGGCAGCTACGACCTCGTCTTCATCGGCCTTGCCCTCGCCGCCTCCGCCCTCTACGCCGCCGCCGCCCTGCTCTTCGCCACCAAGCTCTTCCAGAAAGAAAGCGTGCTGATCAAAACCTGACTGTTAAGTTTGGCGGTAAGTGGCGGGGTTTTGTGGTGGTGACTGGCATAGCCTCTCCGGGGCGCTGAGCCAACCCTCTGTAGAGAGTTCCGCTTTTTCCCGGATGCGGAACTCGCCGATTCCCTTGTCGTGCATGTGATACATAGAGACCGGTTCCCCTGCTTCGCGCCGCAATGCAGGAAAGGTTCGGGACCGGCTCCGCGCTCACCGTAGGCGCACCTCATACCAGCAACGCTGCTAGACCCATGCCCTATCTTCACGGCATACCCATTAGAGCACCCTAGAACGCTTCCTCGACTGGCTGCAATGTGCTGAACAACTCCACCATTTTCTGTTGGTTATGGCTTCCAGTTCGGCCCACAAAGGATGGGCATGACTGCCGCGCCAGGAGATCTGACAGATGGATTCGATGCCGCCGAAAAAGGTGATCTGGTACGTGTTGCCGTCAAGCACGCCCACAGGTTCGTAGGGCAGGCAAACCGGCAAGGAAAGCTTGTAGAGCCGTTCGACGAGGGCCCGAAGAAGGGCGGGATCGATCGTTAACTGCTGGTATCCCACAAGCACATCGCTCGAGCTTGACGGGCTTGTTGATCGGTAAAGAATATACTCTGTTTGTTCTTGCTCGGGGCCGCTCCTTGTTGGCGAATGTCGAAGCTGAGGAGCGGTTGCCCTGTGCCGTAAAACATAACCTGGACAATGCGCTTGCCGACACCACGGTAGTGGATGTCTTCGTTGCCGTGCCGCGGCCGAGAAAGCGCCTGTGCCTTTTCCCATGCATCCTGTTTGCGCAGGCGTTCTTCGGCGCGTTTTTCCTTATCGTTCAACATACACCTTCCGAGTGCAGGGCGTTATAGCGACCCGATCTGGCTGTCGGTTGTGTTGCCGCAGGGTCGCCTGGGTGTCCGCAACAGCAGCAACTGCGGCGGCACGGTATCCATTACGTGCAGTTCCCGGGCGATCTCGGCAAGAACGCCGATCCGCTCGCCGATGTCTGCGATCTTCTCCGCGGTACCGATGGCACCGTCTGCGTCGCCGGCGGCCGCCTGCGCCCGGGCAATTTGGGCAAGAACGGAGACGTTTTCCTGCTCATTGAGCAGGAAGTCCGGCGCTTCCTGCGCCCGCCGCAGCGTCTCCAGAGCCGCGGCTGGTATCACCGGCCGCGGTCTCGGCCGGGGGTGAGGGGCCGGGATCATGCGTAGCGTCTTCCGCCCCGGCCACGTCGGCCGCTTCGGCCTGTTTGGCGGCTATCTGTCCGAGGCTGTAGGATCGGGGCAGGCCTCTTCAATGCTGCGGGCCGTCTCCAGCGCCGCGGCTACGTCACCCAAAGATAGCTGTGACGAGGCGACATAGACCATCTTGGTTGATCGGCTGTGGGCGTCGGGTATCGCCTGGGCCGTTAGCCGCGCCCGGAGCAGAACCGCGCGTGCCTGCCTTTCCCTGGGCGAGGGCGCCCGGTCCTGGGCGGCAGACGCGCCCGGCAGGACCAGGCTGCTCAGAGCAAGACCAGAGCCAGGGCGAGAGGGAACGCGAACCTTTTCATTGTCCTGCTCAAATCGGGTTTCCCGCTTTCCCGGGCTTGCCTCACTGGCTGAGGCGAATGGCGCGCGAGCGCTTCCCCCGATGCGTTTGGCGTGTAGGTAATTCGTTATCGATAAATGGAAGTGCCTTTCCCGTCGGAGAATCTTGCCGCCCGCGTCGCGGGTCACGATGGGCTCGATTCCGGGAACGTAAGCGGCTTCAACCGACACATCCGGGGTGCCCGTTGCAAAGGGGTCTTCGGGGCTGGGGCGACCATCGCTGACTTCCACCCTGTCGGGATCCAGCTCGTAAAGGGGCAGCGTCACCCGCACCGCCCATGGCGGGGACGGTTTGCCCGCGTCGGCGAGATCGGTGGTGACCTTCTCAATGACGAGGCTGCCCCCGCTGGTGTCCACGACTCGGTAGGTGTTCCGGTATTCCTTCCCTTCGTAGGTCTGGCCATCGATTGCTCCGGTGAGCCAGTGCAGGGTCGCCCGAAGCTCGTTGCTGCTCTCGACCTTGTCGCCGGCGAGCCGGATGGCGTGGGCGAACACCTTCGCCACCCGCTCGGCCTGCGCCTTGTCGGGAAAGGGGATCTCGGCGTACGCGATATTCATCTCGGGCGCGGTATACCTGGGTCCATCAACCTTGTCCCAACGGGACACGGTCAATCTCTGGTTGGTGAAATGAATCCGGTTCCCGGCATCGCGCGTCGTGAAGAACTGGAGCAGGAAGAGCTTGCGGTCGTCGAGGAACCGTCCTGGCCCGTCCGTCTCCTCGACGACCTGAACCCGTGCGGGGTTCAGGTCCTTCCAGGCGAAGGTGGAGGTGTAGAGCGCCTTCCTCCCGGTTTCCTCGCTATAGGTGGCAGTCTGCAGGGTCATGGTTCGGGCGTCCGCTCGGACCACCGATGACCAGACCCGCTCTTTGCCGTTGGGCGCTGTTTCCCCGACCACCATGCTGCGCTGCTTGATCTCGGCCGCCAGCCAGTCGAGCGCCGCCTGCACAGCCCTGGCAGCGGACTGGTCCGCTGCTTTCTTTGCTTCGTCCGCTGCCGCCCGCGTGGGCACGCCCAGCGCCGCCAGGCTTAGAGCCAGCGCGGCGACGATCCACCCCAGAGCGTGCCGCCTTCCCTTTCGCATCGTCCAGTTCCTTTCCCCTGCTCATCCGCGCGGCGGATCGACCACCTCGTTTTCATCAACGATCAGGGTGAAGCGCTTTTCTTTGAGCACCTTGTCTTTGATAGGATCGTAGAAGCGGGCGATATACGTCCCCGGCGGCACATCGGCGGTGTAGGTGCCCTTGCGGATGCCGTAAACCGCCTCGGGATCTCCGATGTCCTGGTTGGTGATGGAGAAAACCGTGTTGCCTCGCGGCGTCGACAGGCTCCAGCGGCGCCGGTCCAGCGTCCAGGTCTTGTCGCCGCGAAAGGTGACGGTGGAGACGCGCGGCGAGAGCGAGGTGGTCTTGCCGCTGTAGATGGTCACGGTGATCGGCTCGAAGCCGGGGTTGTTGTCCCGGCCGCCGTTGAAGTCCTTGCCGGTCACGGTGTAGGTGCCGGGGTCCAGGTCCCGCGAGACTTCCTTATCTTCACAGTAGAGGGTTACGGCGGGGCGAAAGTCCCCCTGGCGCTTTGCCTCCCAGGTCGTCTTCTGCGCGCCGCGCCAGCGGAACACCAGCGTGCCCTTCTTCTCCTGAGCGGCAGCCCGGCTGCTCGGCAGCAGAAGCAGGCTTGTGAGTGTCGCCAACAAGGCGAAAAATAGTGCGGAAAGGCGCCTCTTGCTTCACATGCTCAGCGCCCGGAAGACGAAGTGGCTCGTACAGCCTTGCATCGTGCCTCCAGCGCCTCCCGTTAGGCCTCCGATTTGCGGCCCTGCGCCAGATACATTGCAGCTAAGTTCGCATGGTGGTCGCCGCGTGCTTTTCTCAGGCAGGCGCACTCGGAAGGTATCAGGCTCCCAGTTTTGCCTGAGAGCCTTGTATCCAGCAACGCTTCGCTTTACCAGGCAGGAAGCGCCGATCCTTTGTAGGGGCCTGTACAGGTCGTGTTGCGCGCCTTGGCGTACTTCTCGCAGCGGTCTTTGGCCGCCGCCTGGGAGCCTGCAACATCCGGATCGAAGGAGAAGATTTCACGACCCCTGACCTGGTACCAGTGGTGTTTCAGACCATCCCCGGCCACCACTTTGCTGGCCATGAAACCGCCCCCCATGAGGGCCGTCGCGGCGAGAGCGACAAACACCAACCGAGCTTTCTTCATCTGATCCTCCTTGAGAAAATCCCAGCACGTCTGCAGCGTGCGGGTGCCTGCCATGTCCCTAACAGGATACACCCACCCCCGGCACCGGCACAATCGGAGAAAACCTGAATTTCTTGCCGGAAAAGATCAGGCAAAACCTGAATTGTGTCTCAGGCAAAACCTGAGAGCCTCAGGTTTTGCCTGAGATCCGGGCAAGCACGAGAAACGAGGAAGGGGCAAGGAGGGTGCGGGTCACTCCTCGGGCGCCACCAGGCCGCGCCGCATCGCGTAGCGCACCAGGCCCGCCACGTCGCCGATGCCCAGGCGGTTCATCAGCTCTGCCCGGTGCGTCTGGACCGTCTTGACGCTGACGAACAGCAGCCGGGCGATCTCCCGCGTGGAGTGGCCCCGCGCGATCAGCCCCAGGACCTCGCGCTGGCGCGGCGTCAGTGGCTCGGAGGGCGCGGGCGCCGCCTGCTCGCCCGCCCGCCGCACGTAACCGGCCACCACGTGCCCGGAGACCGAGGGGGTGAGATAGGTGCCCCCGCCGGCCACCGTCCGGAGGGCGGATTCGAGCTCCTGGGTGCCGGCGTCCTTGAGCAGGTAGCCGGCCGCCCCGGCGCGCAGCGCCTGCAGCACGTACGCCTCGCCCGCGTGCATCGAGAGCATGATCACCCGCACCTGCGGGAACGCTTTGGCCGCCTCGGCGGCCGCCTCCAGGCCGCCCATCCCGGCCATCGAGATGTCCATCAGGACCACGTCCGGCCGGTGCAGCCCGATCAGGCGCAGCGCCTCGCGGCCGTCCCCTGCCTCCGCCACGACTTCGATGCCCTCCACCCGCCCCAGCAGCGCCCGCATCCCGGCGCGCACCAGCGCGTGATCGTCCGCCAAGAGGACGCGGATCGGCTTCATGAGTTCGCCCCCTCGAGGGGGAAGCGCGCGCACACCTCGGTGCGCCCGCCGCCCCGGCGACGAGGTGACCCGCAGCCGCCCGCTCACAGCAGCGCCCGCTCCTGCATGCCCAGCAGACCCAGGCGCGCCCCGGGCGCGCCGCGCCCACGTCGAAGCCGATCCCGTCGTCGCGCACCAGCAGCAAGACCCCTCCTCGCCCCGGCGGCGCAGGGACACCTCGACGCTGCCGGCCCGCGCGTGCCGGATCACGTTGGTGAGCGCCTCTCCGGGCGATGCGGAAGCACGCCGTCTCGGCGGGCAGCAGCAAAGGCGCGCCGGCAGGGGGTCGGCCGCAAAGCGCGCGGCGATGCCCGCCCAGCGCGCCTGGCGCTCGACGTACCAGCCCAGCGCCTCGGCCAGGCCGAAGTCGTCCAGCAGCGAGGGGCGCAAAGACAGCGACAGGTCCCGCACCCGCTCGAGGGCGTGCTCGGCCACCGCGACCTCCTGCAGGTGGGGCGCCAAGAGGGGCGCAGCCGATTCGGACAGGCGCTGCGCCGCCTGCATGTTTATCTTGACGGCCGAGCGCCTGCCCGACCTGGTCGCGCGCCTGCGGGCGATGTGGCGCCGCTCCGCCTCCTGCGCCTCGATCAGGCGCCGCGAGAGCACCCGCGCCTGCTCGTGCCCTTCGCGCACCTGCTCGGCCAGCCGGGCGTGCTCCAGCGCCACCGCCAGCCGGTCGGCCACCTCGCGCGCCGGGCCGACCTCCTCCTCGCCGAAGGCGGCCGGCCTCGGCGGCCAGGCTCAGCGCGCCCAGCAGCGCCTGCTGCCCGCGCAGCGGGACGCTCAGGGCGCTGCGCAGCCCCCTGCCGCCAGCGCCCGCAGCCCCGGCGCCAGCCAGGGGCAGCGCGCGCAGGTCCTGCACGAGGGCGTGCCGGCCCCGGGCCAGCGCCTCCATGCCCCCGCAGGCCGCCGCCTCGCGCAGGCGCGCCCCGGCTCCAGGGCGCCCGTCACCGCCCGCAGCGGCAAGCACGCGGGCCTCCTCGGCTTCCCCGCCGAAGACGGTGACGCTGGCCCGGCAGCGGGGCGCGCCTGGTGCCAGAGCGCGCCCAGCGCCGCATGGGCGATCTCTTCGGGCGAGCCGGCGGCCAGGATGGCTTGCTCGATGGCCAGCAGGCCCAGCAGGCGCTCGGTGTAGCCGCGCTGCGCCTCCTGGGCCTGCTGCTTGTCGGTGACATCGCGGGTGACCTGGGCGAAGCCGCGCAGCGTGCCGGCCCCGTCTCTGAGAGCGGTGATCACGACGTCGGCGAAGAAGCGGGAGCCGTCGTTGCGCAGGCGCCAGCCCTCGTCCTCGATGCGGCCCTCGGCCGCCGCCTGCTGCGCCTGCCGCGCGGGTTGCCGCGCGCCACTTCCTCCCGGCAGAAGCAGCAGAAGTGCCGGCCGATGATCTCGTCGGCCCGGTAGCCCTTGATGCGCCGGGCCCCGGCGTTCCAACCTGGCGACGCGGCCCTCGTCCAGCAGGAAGATGGCGCAATCTTTGACGTTTCCTTGACCAGCAAGCGGAACTGTTCTCGCCGGCCGGCGGGCTCACTTGCGCGCGCCCGTGCCCGGCGACATCTGCCGCGCTTTCCGGGGTGTTCATCGGATAAGGCACCTCTGCCAACCCACACATGGGTCCGACCCAACTATAATGTCTGCGTCTCGTCTTGACGACGGCCCAAAGGAGGATTTTTGTTCCCTTTCAGCGGGGGCATCATGTCCAGCAGCGCGAGCAGCCCCAGCCGGACGGCCTTGCCCACCGCTACCCAGCGGCTTTTCACCCCAGCTTGGCGAAGACGCTGCGCACGTGGCTCTTCACCGTCGCGACACCGACCGCGTACCGTGTGCGATCTGCTCGTTCGTGTCGCAGAAGGTGAAGGCCCGCAGCACCGACAGTTCCGCTCTGCTCAGGGGAGGGAGCGGCTCGCAGCCGTCCTCCCGCCGCGCAGACACGGACGGTGATCCCCCCTCCAGAAGCCGGCGCACACGGCCAGCGACTCCCCTTCCGGGGGTTCCACGAACAATTGGACCAGAGGCAGGGGTCTCTCGCCTCCTTCTCGTGTCTGGGCGCTACGACCGGCGGCCGCAGCAGATACGGATGTCGGTGAACGGTGAACTCGGCCGCCGTTGTTCGTCCACTTTACCGCCCAAGTCCTAAAGAACTCCTAAATCGGAAAAGCGCCGCGCATTTTCTTTCGCGCGCCGCGGCAGCACGCGGTTCTGGGGAGGCCAACGAGAAAAAGAGGGAGCGAAATGCTTCCCTCGCGACTTGGCGTGATCGTCGGCCGGGTACGGGCGTCTACGATCCGTTCTCTTGCAGTGCGTACGCGACGGCCTCTTCCCGGGTCATGCGCGGGCCGTCTCCCAGAGAGGGGCAAAACGGCCTCCCCGAGGGCGGCGCGGGCGAGCGACGTTGCGCCTATGCACATCTATGTGGGCGGCGGGCACGGCCAGATCCGGGCTTCCGCCAGGGACTGCGCCGCCGCAAGCAGCCGGGCCGCCCGCTCCCAATCGCCCTGGCGCGCCGCCAGATGTCCCATGCTGTCGAGCGTGTGGACGATTGCCCAGGTGACCTTCGTCTCATCGACACCCGCAGCGCCTCGGCGTACAGAGCATGGGCCGTCTCGAAGTCGCCGGTGTCACGGGCGACTTGCGCCAGGCCGTACCGGGAGCGGAAAAGGCCGAAAGCGTCACCGAGCCTCCTCCGCGATCGTCAGGCTCTCCTCCAGCGGCGCGCGGGCCGCCTCCGGGTCGCCCCCAAGGCAGAGCGCCAGTCCCAGGCTCTGGAGCGACACCTCCATGGCCCGCTTGTCGCCCGCCTCGCGAGCCAGTGCCAGGCACTCCGCCGTGAAGGCCCGAACGGCCGCGAAATCTCCCTGAGGCAGAGCCGTACCGCCCAGATTCACGAGCGCGTCGATCGCCTCCGCCCGGCTCTGCGGCATCCGCTCCTGCAGGAGCGCCAGGCACTCTCACCCAAGGCGCGCGCCCGGTCAAACTCGCCCCGATCATCAGCACCAGAGCCAGCGAGTTCAGGCCGGGCGGCGCGCGCCCGGTCCCCGATCTGCCGACACAGCGCCAGAGCCTGCTCCAGGTATGTCTGCATCACTGCCAGATCCGAGCGCAGCCAGGCCACCCGGGCGGCTCCCAGCAGCGTCTTTATCCGAAGGTCCGGCGCGGCACCCGGGTCGCGCTCCAGCGCCAGTTTCGCCCAGCCGAGTCCCTCATCGAAATGTCCGCGCACCTCCCAGAAGCGGGATAATGCGCCGCAGAGCCGCAGTGCCGCCTCTGCCCGCCCCGGCTCCTGAAGAGACCAGGACAGCGCGGCCCGCAGGTTGTCGTGCTCGATCTCCAGGCGCTCCAGCCAGGAAGCCTGCTCCGGCCCTTGCAGACGCTCTTCGGCCGCCTCGGCAAGCGCGAGGAAATGCTCCGCGTGCCGTCGTCGCAGCGCCTCCGCCTCCTCGGGAGAGAGCCTGCTCCCAGCCAAACTCGCGCAGCGTCTCCAGCATCCAAAAGCGCATCTCGCCCGTTGGCGCGCTCTCCTGGGGCCAGCACCAGCGAGGCTTCCCGAAGCAGGGCCAGATCGTCCAGGGCCAGCCCCTGGCGCTTGCGCCCAGATGCTCCTCGCAGACCACCTCCGCCGCCTCCAGGCTTCCACCCGCCCCGGAAGACCGAAAGGCGGCGAAGAAGCGCCGAAGCTCCGGCGAAAAGCAAACCAAAGCTCCAGCCGATGGCGCCCCGCAGCGTCCGGTGCCGGTCCGCCACATCCCGCTTGCGGCTGACGAGAAAGTCGAAGCGGCTTTCCATCCGCTGGAGCATCTGGCCGGGCGTGAGCACCTGCGCGCGGGAGGCCGCCGTACTGATGCGCCAGCGGATCCCTTCCAGCCGGTCCACCACTCGGCGATGGCAGCCGCATTAGCCGCGGTGATTTGAAAGTCGGGCCGGACCTGCTGCGCCCGGTCAATGAAAAGACGCACGCTGTCGTAGGCCGACAGCCGCTCGGGCGTGTCCGCCTCCGGGCGTAGGCAGGGGCATCAGCGGCATCTCTCGTTCTCCCGTAAGGCTCAGCAACTGGCGCGAGGTGACCAGCAGCGTGAGCGAGGGCGCGCATCCCAGGAGCGTCCCCACCAGATCGGCCCCGCCCTCGACCAGTTGTTCGAAGTTGTCCAGCACGACCAGACAGGGCTGCTTCGACAGCGCTTCGGCTATCTGCTCCAGCGGCTCGCGCTGCGGCAGGCGCCCGATACGCAGGTTGTCCAGCAGGGTCTGCGCGATCCGCGCCGGATCCCGAAGCTCCGCCAGGGGCACGAACCAGATTGCCCCCGGGAAATGTCCCCGCAGACGCCGCGCCACCTCGATCGCGAGGCGGGTCTTGCCCGTTCCCCCGGAGCCGGTGAGAGTCAGAAGGCGGACTTCTGCGGAGAGCAGGAGCTTGGAGAGTGCGGCTATCTCCTGCTCTCTTCCAAAGAAGCGGGTCAGAGTCAGGGGCAGCGCCGGCAAGGCCAGCGCTCCGGGAGCCGGTTCGGCTTCCCGAAGCGTGGAAAGCGCCCCGGCCGCTTCCGCGGTGTGCGGGGGGAGAGGGGCAGCCGTTTCCCGCGCTCGCACCGGCGCGACCAATGACGCCGTCATTGCTGACGCTGTCAGCCCCGATTCGTGCTCGATCTGGCGCGCCAGAGCCCGCAACGCAGCGGAGGGCTCCTCTCCGGTTTCCTCTTCCAGCTGCCGTTCATACTCCTTGTACTGACCCAGCGCCGCTCCGGGCCGGCCCGTCGCGGCCAGCAGGCGCATCAGGTGCCGGTGCGCCTCTTCACGCAGGGGGTCCAGCGCAGCGGCCTGGCGGGCGTGCGACAGGGCCATCGTCAGGTCTGCCGCCGCTTCGAGGTTCTGGATCAGGCGGCTGGTGGCGTCGAAGAAGAGACCGGCCAGGCGCTCCGCCTCGGTTAGTATCCACGCGTCATAGTAGCCCGGGAGCAGGGGCCCCCGGTACAGCGAGACGGCCTCGGAGAGAAGCGGGGTCTGCTCGGCGTTGCGATCGGCCTTCAGGGCTGCTCGGATCGCGCCTTCGAACTCCGATACATCGCTCTGCACGGCCACGGGGTTCAGGCCGATGGAAAAGCGCTCGGCGCGCAGGACGGCGCTTGCGGGCGTGCCCGGGGGCTCCAGCTGATTGCGCAGAGAGGAGAGCGCGGTGGAGAGCCGGTTGCGGCCGGCCCCCTCGTCGGCTTCCGGCCAGAGCAGACCGATCAGCACCTCGCGCGGATGGGCGCGGTCCCGGTAGAAGGCAAGATACGCCAGGAGGGCGGCCGTCTTCTGGGTGGAAAAGCGAGTGATGTGCCACTCTTGCCGATGCGCTTCCAGTCCGCCCAGCAGCGTGATGCGCCACGGTGCGCTCAATAGGCTCATGCGTTCCTTTCCGGCAGATGCGGTCCCGGCAAGATTGCTCCGAGACAGGTTCGCCGACGGGGACCTGTTTTCCTGGCAGCGTGGCAGCGTTTCTGCGTTAACACGGGTTGCTTAGCCTCCCCAGATGAACAGGCCCTATCTCGCGAAGCGAACAGGCATAGGGCTATCCGACCAACTCCGGCGTTTTCCAGTTTGAGGCAGTCGGGAATGTCTGACGCGAAACTACGCTAGATACCGCCACAAAACCCCGCCACTTACCACCAAACTTAACACCTGACGGCCACAAAACGGCGCTCAGCCCGACCGGGCGGGGTAACGCCCTTCATCCGGCAGGACGGGTATGGTAGAATCTTCGTGAGGAAGCAGACATGGCCGTCACCATCACCACCGAACCGAAACCGACCCTGACCCTGGACCTGACGCCCGAGGAGGTAAGCCGCATCGAGAAAGCGCAGCGTCAAGGGATGGACCTCGCCACCCTTTTCCGGGACGTCATCTCGCAACTCCCCGCGGCAGAGATACCGCCCCACGAGGGAAAGCCGCATCCCGGCATGACCTTCGCGGAGATCCTTGCGCCCGTTCATGAGCACACCCGAAAGATGGGCTATACGGACGAGGAGATCGGCGACTTCGTCGACGCTGAGGTCAAAGCCTATCGCACCGAGCGCCGGGCAAGGGGGGCGAAGGAACAGCAGCCCGATGGATGAACCGGAAGGCCGTAAGAAAAAGGTAACAATGGTGTTTCCGAACC
>JAUJNC010000171.1 GCA_030446525.1 Armatimonadaceae bacterium | reverse complement strand
CGCACGTCCGATCGGGGATACGTCCAGACCGGGATGTGCAAGCACCTGGGCCGTCGAGCGCCGCCGGAGCGCGAGGGCTCGGGCGTTCGGCGCCATCGCGCCCCTGTCCCGCGCGGCGCGCTACTTCCCCCTCGACCTCCCCGAGAACGTCGTAATGCGCGGCGCGACCCTGGCGGTCGCCGCCCTCGCTGCGGACTATGCCTGACCGTGGCGGCACTGTGCCCGCCCCCGCGCTATGCCCTCTGCCCAGTAGAATGAACTCCAGGACTCGTCTCAGACAGTTGCTAGTCAAGAACGAGGATGCATGCAGGCAATCCCGGACGGTGAGAGAACGTACAGATCTTTCGGTTTCCGGCGATGATGGCAATGGTGGCAAGCGGCTAATGGCGGCTTTCGCCCGGCAGAGGGAAAGCAGGCAGGCAGGCATATAGAGATGGCTCTTGCTCACCCCACATCGACACGCGAGGAGGAGCGTCGTGCTGCGTTCACTACCGCGCTGACTGCTTGGTACGATCCAACGCTCAGGCCATTCAAGTGGCGCGACAGCTCCGACTTGTACTTCGTAACCGTCTGTGAGGTTCTGCCAGCGCACGAATGCAGAGAAGGTCGCAGCTGCATCGGCGGAGCTTTTCTTCGCTTCCCCTCAACGGGAGGATTTGTCTGTGGCCGATGCAGGAGAGGTCGCGCATATCTCTCCAGCCGCTCGGCTTGCCGCGCCGGGTTGGTCAACTTCAAGTCATTTCTGCGCTTCGCACATTCTCAGAGAAGGGCGCGTGCTTTTCCAGAGGAGCTGCGAGAGCTTCTGGCGTTGGTCCATACGTACTCTGCAGCAACGAGAGTGCTAGCACTTTGGGAGGTGGACGCGGTCATTGACGAGCATGTCCTGTGCATCTTTCGTCGCGTTCCCAGTATCCCCGCACCAGCACGACGCCATCCTACACGGGCACCAATTGTTTCGCGAGTGGAGTTGGAATGGCGAAAGCAAGGAATAACCTGCGATCCTGATTTAGGTCGATTTGCCCGCGTCCAACCAATCCGAGATGCGACGTGTGCCCGGTCAGGGCTATCTGCGACTACGCCTGGTTAGAGGGAGGGCCTGGCCGTCGAAGTAAAGAAGTCCCAAGATAAGTGGCGCTGCCACTGTTCGACGAGCGCCTGCTGGCTGAGTCGCTGGAGGGCATGCTGCGGTTGGTTACGGAGCCGGAAGACAGGAACCCTTACCGCCTGAGGCGATTGGACACTTTCGATCGTCAAATGCTGGCCCAACCGCAGTTCAATCTCATCAGCTTCTTCTGCGGCGGCGGGGCTCGACCTTGGCCTTGGCTTCGCTGGCTTTCAGTCACTAGTGGTTAACGACTTGACTGCGATTTCGTTCAAACCGTCGTAAACAATCTGCCGCACGCCGTTTCATGTGTTGAGGATGCCATGAAGTTGAACGGCGCGATGATGTGTGACATGGCGGGTACACAGAACATTGACTTGCAGCTGCCGCCCCCATGCCAAGCCTTCAGCATTCCCGGTCGCCGTGGATCGCTCGACGACCCACGCGGAAAGCTTGCGCTGGAAGTACTCGAGCTGATCGCGGAGATTAAGCCGCAGGCGTTCCTCTTCGAGAATGTGCCTGGTTTGCTCACCGTCAACAAGGGCGAGGATTAAAGCGCCCGCTGTGACTACGCAGGGAGGTTACCGGCTACCATTTGCACTGGAGAAAGCTCAACGCCACTTGGTCGGTATTCCGCAGGTTCGAGAGCGCGTGCTGGTCGTCGGCCTCCGGGAAGACAAGCCGTCTCGACTTCCATGCGCCCCACGGGACCAGGAGCGGCGGAATTGGTAGCGGAGGGCAACTGCAGAGCCTCTAGCACTTGGGCGCTCCAAGCAGTTGAGGGACTACTCCAACCATGTGATTCGCCTCCATGGAGACCGGGTACGCGCCCGCTACGAGCGAACATTGCAAGGCGGGCGCGATAAGACCGATCACACCGACCGAATTCACCCCGCGCGCCCATCCGGTGTACCGTTCTCGTGGGCTCGAGTGCTGGGCGGGGGGCGACCCCATATCCACCCATACGAGCCGCGGGTCATTACTGCTCATGAGGCGGCCAGGTTGCAGCTTCCTGATTGGTACGTCTTCCATGGCCCGGGTACAAACCAGTACCGCCAAATTGGCAACGCCGTTCCGCCGCTAGTTGTATTCGAGGTGGGACGGAAGATAGCAAGGGCGCTGCAAGTCGAGTGAAGGAGAGCCGACAATGCCGCTGTCCACATTCCCCCACCCCGCCTTACCAGGGCTATACCTGAGCCTCACGCAGCATATGGGGGTAGTCAATAATGACAACCTCATGCCCTCTCCCTGCCGCAGCGACGTTCGCCAATTCCACCGACCCAGGCAACCAAATCACAAGCTACATCGAGGCTAAGGGGCTTCTCACCCTGAATTATCGCAGCGACAGGTAGGGCGGACGCGGGAGGGATTACCAACAAAACCTCAGCTTGTTCTCGGGTTTATCTTTCTCCACGAATCCAACGGGACATCACACCCTTCACACCTCGGCTTAGCGTACCTCGATGAGGAAATCAGCTTCACGAGGCAAATGACGCTTCAAGCCTTGCGCTACCAGTATCCAACGGGCACAAATTAACGATTGATGGAGGGCTGAGAGCCGAGCTACGAGGGACCGCATTAGAGAATGTCCAAATCTCGCCGAGCTACAGCGACTCACAGGAGTGCAGTGCTTAGTTCGGCGTCCTATTTTGGCGTGTTGCGTGATCTCGATCGCCGTGGGGAGGTCGCTCGGCTTAATGTTGATGACATACAGCGGTATCTCATGCGATGCTCGACGCATGCCGATACCAATGCCTGTACTGACGCCATCATCGCGCTTCGTCGGGCAGTGGCGGGGCAAAGTTACCCGCTATGGGGGCGCGGGCGACGGAACGCGCAGGACCGGACTGGTTTCTGCGCCTCACGCCTTCTTCGAAGGATCAGTGAAGTAGGGCGGCGCATGCCGGCATATGCGGCGAGTCAAGCGACGGATATCGACGAGATATGTTCCTTGTATTGAAGATGACGCGCCATTCTGGACTCCAGGAATGCTGACGTGGATGACCGGCTATCTTGGTATGCCCAATTCGGCTCACTTTCACTTGGCGTCGCGCTAATCCCACAGACTGTGGAGGAACTGAGGCCGCTGCGGCAGTCATTGGTGGGGGCAGAAGCAGTGATCGCGTGAACTGGCACGGTTGGTGCGACAGAGGCGATATCGCCTTGCGGCCTTTCGATCTCTAGCACCTTTCCTCGTCGATCGAGAATTCCGGTAGTAGCCGCGGGTTGACAAACTGGCTGACGCGTCTTACGATGCCGGGCTTGCTGAGCGAGTCAGCACCGTCTCCACGCACTAATGGTAATCCTCATCGGGAATACTTGTCGAGCGAAAGGAGGACGTATTCGACGACCCGCGATCGGTCGATCTCCTGGTAGACTTCAACTTTGGGAGTATTGTTGAGGTCAAAGCGTAACCCCGCGCAACTCCCTGACACGAGTTCCGCTACGCGCTAGCAGGTGCTTCATTACGACTACCCGCGATCTAGCCAGACATCGCTTTCGCGCCGAAAGGTAATTGCCCTCGCGGCACAGGTGCCGGAAACCATTGGTGTGTAACGTTCCTCCGAGACTATATGGACATCGACTTGTTTTCGTTGAGGGCAGACAACTGCGCGTAGACTCTAACCAGCCGGTATCTCAAACGTTATTCACCCCGACGTAGCATTCCGGCCACCTGCCTACCGCTGGCAAGGACCAGGACGTGCTGACGCACGTACAGCGGCAGCGTGCGCCGCGTCTTCGCCTCTTGGCAGCGCCCAGTCGTACCGGCCGGCGAGTTGGTCGCGCCGCACCGCCATCAGCGCCGGCGTAAACCCCAGAGCGTCGCTGGCAGAGGCGCGCCAGGTGGCGATGCACTGTCCCGATGCGGACGCCGAGCACCGCGCCCGTTCCCCTGATGCATCCCCACTGCTCGGCGACGAACGCCGCCGCGACCCGCCGCTGCCCGCCGGGAGGGTCGCCAGGAGCGCGGCGAGGTCATGCGCTCGCGGTTCAGGATGCGCGAAGATCGGTGAGCCTTCGTCACCGCCGCCGCCGACGGGTTGTGCCGCGCGCCCATCGCGCGCTTTCGGCCTTCCAGTGCCGCTCCAGTCGCCGGCCGATCGCCGGGGTCCCAGCCCATACCCTGAAACAGCGCGTCATACTTGTGGTTCTCCTGGCAACTGGCGTAGGTCAGGCCCTGCAGAGGCGGCACCAGAAGTAGCGGCGGTCGGGCGGCGCAGCTTGGCGCAGCGGCGCCGCAGGCGGGGCAGGTGGAACCACCAGCGCCTGCCCCGTTGCGTTGCGCTGCCGCGTCGCGCAACGCGATCGGCTCGGTCACGTCATACACCGTCCCGCGGATCGCGTGGTAGTCGAGCGTGAGCGTCAGGCCGTCGTCGTCGGCGGGCTCGACGCGGTAGCCGACCGAGGCGATACCCGGTCCGCGTGCTGGTCCAGGTCAGCGTCCCCCAGCGGTTCGGCGTCAGCAGGCCGTCCCGCAGCAGCTTGCCCAGGTCGAGCGTCAGCCCGTCGTCCACGGTCTGCGCCTTGTCGTGCCAGCGCCAGCGCCCACCCCCAGACCGCCCATCGCGCCCCTCCACGGGATTTTCCTAGATAGTGGACAATTGTGCCGTCCCGAGGCGGTTTTCCTCGTCGCAGCAAGGGCAATGATGCACCTGCATAGGCCGCATTCCGGAATCTTCTGCTCGAACGCTGGCGCCCAGCGCGCACCGGCGGCGCTCCCAGCGGAAGCGCCCGTACCGTTCCGCCGCTCAGGCATCCAGCAGCCGGTCGAGGGTGTCCGCCAGGTCGCCGGGTTGTGCGGTCTTTGTCTCGCAAGGTGTGCGTTTCTGCGCCGCTCGATGCGCTGGAGCCAGCCCCCAGTCGCTCGATGCCTTGCATCGTCTCCACATGGTAGGCGAACTCGGCAGACTGCGCGCCATGTAGAGCCGCATGTAGGTTCGCCAGTGCATCCGCGGCGGCTTGGACGGGAAGGGGCTTGTAGACGGCGAATCGCCCAGCCGTCGGCGGATCGTCTGCGCCCGTATGCGGCGTCGGTCGCGCCGGCCCTCCCGCGTGCTCTGGTAGGCGAGGCCGTGGCAGCCGCGGCAGAGGAAGAAGTGACCGGCGCCCCCACAGCACCGCCGCCCGCAGGTGGGGCAGCGGAACCAGGGACGCGCCCCGCCATAGGTGCAGGGCGTCCAGGCGAGGACCGTCTGCCGCACGTCTTCCCACGCGCCGCCGTTGCGCCGATAGCGGTAGTCGAGAGTGAGGGCGGCGGGGCGGCCGTCGTTGCCGCCCGCTGCCGCCACGTTGATCCACCCGCCATCGCCCCAGCCGATCAGCGCGCGGGCGCCGGCTACCAGTGCGCCGCCGCGCCAGTCGGCGCACGTCGAGCTGCCGCTGGCCGTCGGTCGAGGGTTTCGCCCCAGCGGTAATCCCGGTTGCCGCCCGGCCCGCCCATCGTGCCCTCCTCCCGCGCCCGCGCGCGTGGCGATTGTGCCGAAATCATCAGGCACCGCGCGCGAAAAATAGCCGCCTTGTCCCCCGGTTTCCGCGTCGGCACTGGGCAAACCGCGCAGTTTTCTAATAAGGAAACAGCACGCGAAACGGCAATTGATCGGCCGATTTAAGCCAGAAAACACGCCGAACGCGTGCAAATCGCCCGCTTTCAGGCCATTTTCGACCCGGTTTCGGCCACGAAACCCACTTCCGCAGCACTTCTATCGCCCCCCGCCGCGGACCACCGCCTGAAACTGCTCGAAGTCGAGGAGTGCCAGCCGGCGCATCTTCCGCCCTTGCGACACCTCGACCAGCACCACGGCCGGCCGCTCATCTCCGCGTCGCGCGCCGCCTGGTCGAGCGCCGCCCAGAGCCAGGCCGGCACGCTCGCTGTCTTGATCTGCACATCAACCGCCCGCCCGGCAATCGGCTGGCCGGCGCCGCTGTTGGGCAGGCTTGCCCCCTTGCTCCCGCGCGACCGCGCGCTCGTGCCGCTTCCAGCGTGCGTCAGGCATCAGCCTTATCCTTCCGCCCGACAGTCCGGGCACAGCGCGCCGTGTCCCCGGCGGCATCGGGTCGAGGCAGCGCAGACAGCGTGCGGCGTCCCACCGCGCCGGGGTGGCGAGGTCGTTTCAGGAACCAGGGGCGCGGGACCGTCCCGACCGTCCCGACAATCCCGGCGCCGCAGGACACCGCCCCGGCGTTGGCTTCCTGGGCGGCCCGCGAGGGCGGGACGGTCGCTCGTCTCGCCGGCCGGGAACTGTCCCGCGGTCCGTCCGCGCCGCGCGGCGCGTCGCGGGGCGGTTCCGGGGGCGGTCGGGACGGTCGGGACGGTGGGCGGCGGGCTGTTCTGGCAGAGGGCGATCAGCGGCGGCGCGCGCCGCCTGGCTCCCGCCGGTCGAGGTCCACCGCCATGCCCGCGGCGCGCAAGCCGGGCGCGTAGGGCGCAGCCCGCCCGAGAGGGCGCGGGCGGTCTTGGGCCAGTCCGGCCCTTCTTCGTGGCCTCGGGTCTGCCCCTGCCCCAGCTGGTCGAGCAGTTCCGCCGCCGTCCCCTGCCAGGGCGCGGCGGGGGCGTGGCGCTCGGCCAACTGGCGGACGGCCAGCGCCAGCGGCGAGGCGTCGAGGGCCAGGCCCGAGCGCCGCCCGGTTGCCCTCGTAGGCGCGCAGGAAGGGCCCGCCGGCCAGCCCAGCGCCGGCTCGCCGCCGTCACCCACAGCGCGAAGTTCCGCCAGCCGCGGTTTCCGTCGGAGCGTGGAACCCGGCAGCCGCGCCAGCGCTTGGCGATGGCATCGAGCAGCGCGCCCAGGATCGCCGGTTTGGCCGCCTCGTACTCGCGCCAGAACGTTTTCTTCGTCGCGCCGCCGGTCGTCGGGGATGTACGGCAGATGGCGCATCGATGGTCCGCCCCAAAAGGTCCGGGCGTGGCGAGGTCTTCGATCCCGTTGAGCAGCACTGGCCGGCGGGCCTCGAAGAGGACTTCTTCATCGTCGGAGTACAGCCCCGCGTCCCCAGCCCCCGCCGGTCGAGAGCCGGCAGAGGGTGTCCGAGAACCACTCTTCAACTGCGAGAGGTTGTCGTACCCGACGATCCAGGCGTTCGCGGATCGCCAGGTCGCGCCGGCGCGGCGCGGCGCGGAGGTCGGCCGTCTGCGGGTCCACCAGCCGTCGCAGAGCGCGCGCGTGGTCGTCTTGGCGCCCTTGTTCGCCGTGCAGCGCCAGGACCGGGTAGGGGCCGCGGGGGTGAAGGTGCTCGATATGTTGCGGACACCAGCAGCCGCCAGGGTGTCCTTGCCGCCGCCGTCGTTGACGAACGGGCGCAACTGGTCGAGGTGGCGCCCGGCACGGGCAGGGCAGGGCGCCAGCCCGCGCGCGGGCGCCGGAAGCGCACCGGCGGGTCGGTCACG
The DNA here is from genome assembly GCA_030446525.1 of Armatimonadaceae bacterium. The sequence continues at coordinate 3,474 of JAUJNC010000171.1, read as the reverse complement.
ATCGCCCAGCCGTCGGGGCCGATCGCCACGGGCGGCCCAGTCGGCGCCCCCAGGTCGAGGTAGAGCCGCCCGTCGTGCGGCGCCAGGCGCATCGGAGCATCGGGTGTTCCTGGCCGGCGAAGATGCCCGCCCCGCCAGCGCATCGAGGGCGTCCTGGACCGCTTGCTGCCGGGCGCCTTGCCCTCGTGCGCCTGGTAGTAGCGCCAGGCGTAGCCCAGGGCACGCCTTCGACTTGAGCGGCCAGTGCCGCGGTGGATCGCCTGCCGTTAGAGTGGCGAACGGCTTGCCGTCCGGGGTGTGCCAGAGCTCGGCATCCCCGGCCAGCGCGATCAGCGCCTCGGCCTGTGTCGTCTTGCCGCCACCCTGCACCGCGCCCAGTGCCAGCGCGGCGAGGGCCAGCAGCCCCGCGCCGATCGCCCTTCGTCGGGACCGTCCGCGGCCGCGGCGCGGGCGGTGGCGGCGTAACCCGCCCGCGCGGCGGGGTCCGTCAGCGCCAGGGGGCCACATGCACCGACGGCCATTCTGGAAGATTACATCGGCGCAGCCGCACCATCCCGCCGGCGGGATGTCGGCGGCCAGCAGCTCCCAGCCGTCTCCCACCGCGACGGCGGGGGCATCACGATCCGGCACGGCGCACCCCTGCCGCGCACACGCAACGCGCCGGACTGCTGCACGCGCAGGCCGCCCAGGACCAGGCGGGGCGCGGGTGGCCGCCACGTGCCGGCGGGCCAGGTAGAGGTCCCGGCGCCCGCCGGCCCGCGCCCGCCCTGCGCGCGGATAGCCCGCGACGCGAACTTCCGCCCTGCCCCGTGGCCGGGGCTCCACGAACAGCGATCGAACGACGCGAACTTCCGCGATCCGGGCTCGTGGCCGGGCCCACGCCGTCTCGCACAGCGCGATCTCCGCACCTGCAGAGGGCGGGACCGCGGCCAGGACCGTGATCCAGTGGTCGGTATACCCGCCGCGCGGTCGTTGCGGGCGGGCCCGGCGCCCTGACCCTGGACCCGTGGGACGTTTACCCCGCGGCCCCGGGCATGGCGGGCGACCAGGCCGGCCACCCCGCCGGCGCCGGCCGCCGCGCCGGCCCGGTCGCCCGCCAAGCCGGCGCGGGGCCGGTCGAGGTCGTCGGCGGCGGGGGCGGGGGCGGCAGCAGCGCCTCGAAGTCTTCGAGCCGGTAGGCCGGCCACGGGTTGCGCGCGACGATCGCCACCGGGCGCGGCGGATTGTACTTGCCGTTGAGCGAGCCGGGCAGCCGCAGGACGCGCGAGAGGTCCTGCACGGCGTCCAGACCGCCCAGGCGGGCGTACAGCCGGCGTAGCAGGCCCTCCACGCGCGCCACGGCCTCCGGGTTGCCAGCGACAGGGAGCGCCGGGCGTAGGTGCCAGTAGGCTTGCAGCCCGCCCCCACTGTCCACGAGCCAGGCCGGGACGAGCGGGAAGGCGGCCAGGGCCGCCAGCGCGCCGACGCGCCCGCTGGGGAAGCACTTATCGTCAACATCGGCCCAGAGGGCGGTGACGCGAGTGACGTGGCATTTCTTGCCGCCGCCACGGACGCGGGGCAGGACGCCGTAGTAGATCGCCAGGTGCGCCGGCAAGCCGAGGGCGTAGGTGGCCGCTTCGCACGGGTCGGGGAACCACGCGCGCGGCCCAGGGCGCCTGTCGGCGTGGAAGGTGCGAATCTCGATTGCCTCGCCGGGGGCGAGGTCGCCAGAGCGGGCGATCAGGAAGCTGCCTGAATCGGTGACGCTCATCGTGTGCCCGTCTTCACACGGCGTCATGGTCGCGTCCCTCGGTAAGCAACCGCGGCAGGGTATCCGGGTCTGTCAGCAGCCGGTCAAGCGTGGCGCGGCGCACCACCACGCGGCGCCCGATCCGCAGGACTGGCAGCTCCCCGCGCTTGATCGCGTTGTAGAGCGTGGTCCGGCCGATGCCGAGCGCTGCGGCGGCATATTCGACGGAGACGGTTTCTGATTGCGGGCGCCGGATGGTTTGCACCGTGACTACCTCCTAATGCTTCGAAGGACGGCTCGTGCTGTCCTGTGCTTCTAGCATAGGGAGATCGGTACGATGAAAAAACGGGGGGATAGCGCGCCTGGACAAACTTCCGGGTTTCGTGCGCCCGCTCAATTAGCGGGTAGGCGTTTCCTTGGTCGCCCACCCGCGCTTGGAGCGCGTACTTGGAGACCTATCCACTGGGCGTTGGCCTTTACTGCTTCCTCAACGGTCTTGCGGTCTCTATGGGCGACATTATCTGCTATCCACTGATAGCTGCGCCTATGCATCTGATAGTAAACGAGCCATACAGAGTGATCCGCAGTGAGTGTCCTTCGTGCCGGAGGGATGTTCTGTAGATTCGCTTGATTTTCCTGGTCGGAAACATACTCCGTCAGCGCGTGCTCGAAAGCCGCGCGGGCGTCCCGCACGAAATCTGCGCGCCGCTGTGTCGTTGGACTCCATCCAGTAATGGCCGGTGGGCGAAATCGTTTCGCCGAAACATGCGGAAGGACTTCGAATGGAGGGTCCGGGAACGTTGCAGCCTCATCCCATGCTTCACCGATATCTTCGTAGAGTGCTGAACAACGAAACAGGGCATACAAAGCGTGAGCCATTATCCAGTCTAATCCTTTTAAACCAATGAAATTGAATCCATGTATGACGTTCGCCGCATTCAACTGCCAGCGATCTGACCATGCCTCTAAACTCGCTTGTAACTGCGTGTAAACAGGGAGAATGTCATTTAAGAGCTCAAGCTGCCAGCGTGGACGCCTGCGGTTAGCAGTGCGGTCCAGTAGATATTCCTCGCCTGAACACACTACATTATCCAAATAGAGCCAGTTGTATAAAGCTTCGTACCACTCTTTGGGAATGTATCGCAGCTTACCGCCCCCCACCTCCATTGTTGCATCGCGAAGCTCTTCATGATATTTCAGCGGTTCGTCGGCAAGCTCGGTAAGCGCCTTAGCTGCATACTGCCTCACCGCCCCATAGAAATTACGCCGTGCCAGCACTACGGACGCACTATATGGGGTTAAGGCTTCATACTCGGGCAGTGAAAGACGGGGTGGCTCTGTTACACCCTCCACGCATTCGACTCCTTCCTCCTCGCACGCCTTCGCCCTGGCCGGTGGCCAAAGGACAGGACCGCCGCGCAGACGAGGCCGGCCAGGAGCCAGACCTCAGCTCGTCCTACAGCAGCACCTCGACGTCAGCCCTGGATTTTCACGCTGGGCTAGGCTGACGGGCTTGGTGCTGTGCCGTCGTTCGCCAACTCCCCATCATGGAAGTGTCGCTGTAGGGTAGCTACGCCACGGCGGATTTTCGTGGTCGCCCGCCCTTCTTGGGGGGGCGTAGGCGCAGCCCTAGCAGCGCGGCCGCCTTCCTCACGCCTGCCTCAACAGTCTTGCGTTCGACACGCGCCCCAGCGGCCACGCGCGTCGAGCTTTCCCTTTGTATCTGGTAGCGGAACAGCCATTCG
>JAUJNC010000170.1 GCA_030446525.1 Armatimonadaceae bacterium | reverse complement strand
GAACGTTTCTCTCTTTCCCTACAGGACGTTCTTCCGATGTGGGCGGCCCCGACCGCGGCGCCGCGGTTCGTGAACGAGCCGTCCGCGGCCGTCGTCGCCGACGCGCCGCCGATCTCGACGCGCGCGCCGGCGACCGGCTGGTCCTGCCGGCGCGAATCCAGCACCCGGCCGATCACCGTGGTCTCGCCCCCGGACGTCCCGCCCCCGCCGCCCCCGCCGCAGCCGGCCAGGAGCAGGCAACCCAGCAGCATCAGCGCCGCATACCTCTTCAAGCGTGTCTGCACGAAACTGCCTCCTACCGTTAACGCCCCGGGACGGCGGCCGCCCGCGTGGGCGTGGCCGGTCCGGGGATGATCAGCGTCACGCCGCTCGGCACCAGCACGCGCACCCAGTACCCCTGCCAGGGCTGGAGGGCGTCCGCGGCGGCGTAGCCGGTCTGCGCGGAAAAGCCGAACGGCTGCGGGGCCACCAGGTTGCGCGCGACCGCCTCCGCCCACGGGATGGCGTCGTTCTGCAGGTACTGCACCAGCAGCGGGCGCTGCGGGTCGTTGATGCTCACCGGCCGATCGAACGGCGTGCCGACCAGGTTCCAGCCGAAGGGCAGGCTGAGCGTGAAGTCGGTGTCGTCGGGCGGGGCGACCCCGGTCGTGGTCACGGTCACCTGCGGCGCGCCGGTCGCGGGCACCGCCTTGAGCCAGTAGCCGCGCCCGGCCTGGATCGGGGCGATGGTGGGACCGGTGGGAAGGCCCGGCGCGAACGTCTGGTAGCCCGGCAGGGTCGGGTCCCAGTAGGACAGCAGGAACTCGAACGGCGAAAGGCCCAGCGCCGCGGCCGGGTCGGTTTGTAGCGGGCGCAGCGGGAACGACACGAGGGACAGCCCGGCGGGCAGGGTCTGCGTCACGGTCCGGACGCCCCCGCGCAGGCGGATCACGGCGTAGTACTGCCCGTCGCCCGTGTTGAAGCGGAACGGCGGCAGCGTCGCGTTATCGACCGTGACCTCCACGACCGTCGTCGACAGGTCGTTGTCCGGCGTGCCCAGCGCCACGCCCAGCGCGCCGTTCTCCAGGGGCCGGGCCGCGGTGCGCGCCTGCGCGGGCGGGAGCGACACCTGGCGCACGGTCACGCTGCCGGCGGTCGCCCCCAGCACGACCGCCTGGAAGTCGCCCCGGAAGCCCGACGGCAGGTAGGAGCGCGCCGTCTCATTCCCGGCGTGGAAGTCCATCGTGATCCGGCCCGCGTCGAAGCCCGGCGTCGGGAAGGCGAGCGTGGTCAGGAAGCCCTCGCCCGCGGTGATGGTGGTCTGCTCGGCGGCCGCGCCCAGGTTCACGCGCGCGTCGCTCTCGTCGAAGTAGGTGGCGTACGCGCGCCCGGCCAGCAGGTCCTCATCGCCGTTGCCCTTGGTGCGGAAGTAGACCAGGGCGATCAGGGCCGACTGCCCGTTCGCCGCGTCCGGCTCCGCCGGGTTGACAAAGGCGTACAGCTTGCCGCCGAACGCGACGCTAGTGTCCAGGACGTACTGCCGCTCGTACCACTCGCCGAACGGCAGCCCCTCGACCGTGTCGTCCGCCCGGCCCGCGCGCACCGCCGCCGCGGCCAGGGCGCGCAGAACGGGCACGTTGCCCGCCACGCCCGGGTCGGCCGCGAAGCGGGCGTAGTAGGCGGCGTTGAACTCGCGGAAAAAGCTCTGGTTCTCGATGTAGACCTTCAGCCACGCCGCGCCGCTCATCCCCAGACGGGGGAAGAACATCTTGCCCAGCGAGAACGAGCTCACCAGATCGAGGTTGGCCTGCGCCGGCGGGAAGAAGGTGGGGTTGCCGAGCGGCGGCTGGTTCAGCAGGTCGTAGAACCGCAGCAGCGAGTACAGGCTGTTCGCGGTCGCGTCCTGGAAGCTGAGCGCCGGGTCGCGGGCGATGATCGACGCCGCGGCGCGGGCGAAGCCCTGCTCCCAGGCGTCATAGGCGAAGTACGCCGGACCGTGGAAGGCGTGGATCATGAGCAGCAGGTAGGCGTGCGCCAGCGAGTCGACGCTCTCATACAGGGGCAGCAGGATCCGCCGATTGCTCACGTCGTAGGCGCCGAACGCCAGGCGCTGCACATTGCTCGCCTGCCCCCCGTCGAGCGGCCCCAGGTTCACCACCTCGACGTTCCCGCTCCAGGCCGGGGCGCCGTACAGCGCCTGGATGCGCGGGTACGCCCGCTCCTGGAAGGCGCGAAGAAACGCCGCGTCCTGCGGCGACCAGCCCGCGTACGTGAAGGTGAGCGTCCCCCCGCCCACCTGGCGCGTCCTCGCCGGGGGGACGACCATCCGCCCGCCCCGCCGCAGCGCCACCAGCGTCGAAACCGGCACGACGCCCCGTCCTTTCAGCAGCCCCGCGCGCTCGGCCTGCCGCAGCTGCGCCGAAAGGGCGCGCGACCGGGCCGTCCAGTCGTCGCGCACGCGCCGCCTGATGGCGCCGGCCGCCGCGTCGTCCGCCGCCCGGCTCGCCACGTCCACGACGAGGGCGGACTGCGGCCCGCTGCTCACCGTGGCGAAGCGCTCGTTGACGACGTTGACGTAGCGCTGCGCCCAGGCGCCCGGGGGGCAGAAGGCCAGCAACGCGGCGGCGGATACGAGAATCAGCGCGGCGCGGCGCGAAACACCGCGCGCGCGGCGGCAAGAAAACAGCATCATTACTTCTCCGTAGAGGATTCCTGCAGACCGGGTGGAGTGCGGCCAGCCAACAAAGGGCGCGGAACGGCACCGGATCGTTTAGACCCACCCCGGACGCCGTTGCTTCATTTTAGCTCGTCTTAGCTCGTCGTGCGCCTTATAGTATACCGGAACATTCGCCAGGCTGGCGCCCGGCGCGGCGCCGCTCCAGACGTTCCGCGCGAAGCCGGGGTTACCCTCGTGACAGGCACCCCCCTTCGTGGGGCCTTTCCCACTCGGGGGAAGGGAGTGAGGACTAAAACCGCGCGGACAGGTCGGCGTTCATCGAGCGGGCGTTGTAAGAGTAGCGCGCGTCGTCCCGGTCGGTCAGGCGGACGGTGTCCAGGCGCACCGTGAAGCCGATGATCGGGGTGATCCGGAAGTCCACGCCCACCCGGCCCACCGAGCGGTCGCTGTTGGACGCGTACCGGTAGGTGGTCCCCGGCAGCGGCTGCGTGGCGGCGGCGAAGGGGGTCCGCGTGCCGAGCGACTCCCCATTCGACGAACAGCGTCCGCCCCCGCCCAGCGGGTAGTCCGCCCGCGCGCTCCAGATGGTGAGGTTCTGCTGCTGCGAGAAGCCGTTGACAGCGCCGGCGGCGCTCGGGTCCGTGCTGCGCAGGGTGTTCCCGACGCCGGGTGTCCCGATGCCCGGCGTCGTTCCGATGCCCGGCGTGCCCGTGCCATAGTACAGGGCGGAGCCGGTGTTCATGCGCTGCAGGGACGACGAGAGCGTCAGCTTGCCGAACGGGCCCGCCGTGGCCGCCAGCAGGTAGGAGCGGTTGCTCGAGTCGCCCTGGTCGCCGACGTAGGTCACCTTCTGGTCCACGAGGGCGCCGCTGAACTGGAGCCGGTCCCAGGGCGTGAGCGAGAAGCCAAGCTGCGAGGTGCTGCTCTGGGTGTTGTCGTAGCCGGGGATGAGCGAGAGCTGGCGGTTGGTGTCGAAGTTCAGCGTCAGGCTGCGGAACGGGGCGTACTGCACGGAAAGGTGCTGCGTGCGGGTGCGCTGCCCCGAAACCGTGCCCGGCAGGAGCGAGCCGTTGCTGGCGCCCGCGCCGGGGTTGTAGAACGAGGCCGTGCTCTGCCCGTTCGACGTGTCCGAGAAGTTCGCCTGGATGCTCAGGCTGCTCATCGGCGTCAGGGTCAGGCCGTAGCTCAGGTCGCGCGCCCGCGAATCGGACGACGAGACGGACGCCGCCGACGATGCGCCGTAACGCGTGTTGGAGAAACCGATGTTGCCGTTCAGGCTGATCCAGGCGGCGGGCGTGAGGCCGACCGAGAACCGGGACGTGGTGGACGACGAGTCGCTGGCCGCGTAGTAGCCGGCGTCGTTGCGCACGTCACTGAGGAAGCCGGAGCCGGCGTTGTTTGTGCCGTGTGCGCCGACGGCGTAGCCGCTCAGAAAGACGCTCTGCCCGCGGGACTGGGTGCGCCCCAGCGCCGCCGACAGGTTGAACATGCCCCGCTGCCAGGACAGGTCGAGGGAGTCCGAGGTGAAGGTGGCGCGGGACGCGCCGGTCTGGCTCACCTGCGTGTGGCTGAAATCGAGCGCGGGCAGGCGCGGCAGGCTGAGGGAGACGCCCGCGTTCCAGGTGGCGTTGGTGGCCCAGGTCAGCGGCTCCCCCGGGGCGGACCCGCCCCCCAGCAAGCTCTGGCCGAAGTTCTGCTGCGCGATGCGTGACTGGGTGAACGAGGTGCTGAAGTTCACGAACTTGGTGGGCGCGAACGTCAGGTGGGTGTTCAGACCCTTTTCCGCCCGCAGGAACGCGCCGCTCACCGAGTCGATCGTGGAGAAGCCCGCCCCGACGTCGCGCCACGAGGTCGTCAGCCCCCACTGGTTGCGCTCGCCCCTGCCCCCGCCCTGGAACGACGCGGTCAGGGTCATCGCCTGGCCGGTGCCGTCCCCGTCGGGCGCCTGGCTGCGGCCGAACTGGACGGCAAGGTTGCCGCTCTGCCCCAAACGCAGGTTCCCGTCCAGCCCCAGGACGGACCGGTCCCCGCCGAGCGACTGGGTGCGCACCGGGCGGTACCGGACGCTGAGCGACGCCTCCGCCAGGGCGAAGGTGTCCGGCGGCAGCAGCCGTTTCAGCCGGATGTAGTGCTGGTCGCGGTTCAGCTCGTAGTCGATGTTCTCGACCAGGGGCTCCGCCTGCTTGAGCCACCGCACCTCCACCCCCGTCCCCGGCTCGATCAGCGCGGTCAGGGTGTAGCGGTAGTTCGGGTCCTGCACGACGGGGAAGCGCTCGTTGATCTCCCGGTCGCCGGCGCGCCCGCCCAGGGACTTCTGCTGGAGCATGGTGAAGCCGAGGGTGCTGCCGCCGCCCAGGGCGAAGTCCCAGCGCGTCCCGGTCAGTAGGCCCGGGGTCGAATTGTAGTTGTGGCTCTCGTAGGAGTACTCGACCGTGGACGCCGCCGGGATGATGCGGCCGCCGAGGAACGTGACCTGCCCCTGCAGGTAGTCGATCGAGTAGTCTTTGCCGCGCTCCAGGTCCACGCCGTCCAGCCGCAGCCGCTCGCTGCCCTCGAGCAGGGAGGCGCCGCCCAGGAAGTAGGGCCCGGAGGTGTCCTGCCCCCGGAACGAGCCGCGCCGCGTCTGGGCCTTGGCCAGGGACGCGATACCGGCCATGCGGATGCGCCCGCCCCCGAAGTCGCGGGAGAACATCAGGCCCTGCAGGCTTTTGGAGAACGAGACCAGCGAATTGCCGGAAAGCGAGGCGTTGACGTCGCCCAGGTCGAGGGTCGTTCCCTTGGCTTTGTAGTTGAGGCCGATGGACTGGTTGACGTAGTTCCCGTAGCGCGAGTTCGACAGGCGCGCGTTGACGTTGAAGATGTTCAGGAACCGGCCCTGGACGGTCAGGTCCATGGTCTGCTGCAGCGGGCCGATCTTGCGCGCGTCGTACAGCGTGTCGGATTCGGTGAGGTAGCTTTTCGCCCCTTCCGACCCGCCGGACACCGAGTTCGAGCGGAAGCTGGTCGACAGCAGGCCGCTGATGGTCAGGTCCTCGCCCAGCTTGCCGAGCAGCGAGCTGCCATTCGCCGTGCCGCCGTCGGTGGCGGCCGGCTGCTCCCAGACGGGGCGGGCGCCCTGGGCACCCACGGTCCCGGGACGAGCCGGCGCCGGCGCCGTGGATAGCGACGGGGCGGGGACGGGCGAACCTACGCCCCCCGCCCCTTTCCCTCCGAGGGAAGGGGGAGCTGGGGGCGCCGTGGAGGGTTGGGGACCCACCTGCGGGGGCGGCACGGGCCGATCGGCCCGTGCCGTGACCCCGAAAAGACCGAGCGTCGCGAGCGTTGCCGCCAGCGCGGGAGGCGCCGGGGCCGGGCCGCACCGGGCGGTGCGGCCCCGGACCACGTTGTGCCGGGGGGTGGGGGTCTTTCCTGCCAAAACGTACGTTACCTCCGAAGCCATTCCGCCGCCGTCTGTGCCGGCCTCCGCGCGCGCTCCGCCTGCTCGCCGGCGAACGTCTGCAAGCGCTCCGCGCGCTCCGCGCGCGTCGCCCGGACGCGATCCGCCGCCTCGAGCAGCGCTTCGCCCGTGAGCGTCTCCACCGGCACGAGGGCGTCCTCCTGGCCCGCCGCATGCGCCAGGGCGTCGACCTTGGGGTCGTAGGAGAGCGCCACGAACGGCACCCCGCACCGGGCGGCGAAGATCAGCGCGTGCAGCCGCATGGCCACGACCAGATGCGCCGCGCCAAACCGCGCCAGCGCCCGGGACGGCGTGTCGCCGCTCGCCTGCCAGTCGGCGAAATGGACGCCGGTCCCCGACCCACTCCCCGCGTGCACGGCGCGCATGAAGACGTCGTCGTCCGGCACGTGCATGGGGAACATTGTGATCTGAGCGCCGGCTCCCGGCCCTAGCCTCGCCAGCACGTCGCCGGCGAACGCCGCGCGCAGGGCGTCGTCCCGCTTCCAGGACCGCAGGGCCAGCAGCGTGACCGGGCGCTCGGGAGGGCGCGCGTCTGTCCCCGCCGGTTCCAGGGCGAAGGCGGGGTCACCCACTTCTTCTATAGACCCGCCCGCGCCGATCTCCTACAATAAATCCGCCGAGGCCCGGTCGCGCACCGTGATCGCGTCCGCCTGGTTCGCGATCAGCCGCACCAGCCGCCGCGACGACCGGGAGCGGAGCGGCCCGACGCCCTGCCCCCACCAGAGCACCCGGCGCGCCCGCCGGCGCGCCAGCAGCGTCATCAGCGCGTACCAGAAAACGGACCGCGCGCTGGTCGCGTCCTGCAGCAGGCTGCCGCCGCCCAGGATGAAAAGGTCCGCGCCGCGCAGGGCCGCCGCCGCCTCGCGCCATCGCCAGCGGGGCGCCGCCCGGACCCCCGGGTGCAGGCGCCTGGTTTCGCCGGGGGCGTGCGACAGGACGCAAAAATCGGTGGGCCCGGCCGCCGCCTCCAGCGCCCGCCGGATGCCGGCCAGGACGGCCTCGTCGCCCAGGTTGCCGAAACCGTAGTAACCCAGCGCCGCGACCCGCGGCGGCTTGGCTCTACCGGACACGCAGGGCGCGGGCGGCGGGCCGGGCGCCCGCCACGGCCTCCCCCGCCCGCCGGGTCAGGCGATCAATAAACACGAATGCCACCGCCCCAATTATAACACCGATCACCAAACCCAGCAACGCCCGCACCAGGCTGACCAGGAGCGGGGTGTGCAGATGGCAGAAGGTGTTCAGGAGCGACACCTGCCCGATCGCGCCCGCCAGGAACAGCGGCAGGGCCCCGCCGCGGCGGCCCGTGACCGCCAGGCCGAGCGCCACGATCATGGCGGGGTGCCCGATCAGGAACTCTTTGAACCGGGGGCGGGCGTACAGGAGCCGGTCGAGCAGGCCGCGCACGCGCAGCTCCAGGGGAGACACCCCGACGCCCGGGTCGTTGCCGGAGCGCAGGACCAGGAGCAGAAGGGCGACGAGGACCGCCAGGGCCAGCGCCGCCTGCCACAGCAGGACCGGCTCCCGGCCCAGCGTCGCGATGCGCTCGCGGGCATCGGCCGCGACCCGCGGCCAGGGCCGCTCGGGCGTGGCCCACAGGCCCAGCGCGTACACCCCGGCGGCAAGCACGAGGGGGACCAGCTGCGCCAGCTTGATGCCCGCGAAGGCGTCCGCCTTGACGAGAAACACGCGCTCGGCCAGAAGGCCGACCACCGTGGCCGCCCCGAGCAAGGTGATGCCGCTCGCGGCCAGCAGCCGGCGCACGGCGTGGGACAGCGCCGCCCCGGGCGCCTGCCCCTGACCCACCGGGCGCAGCAGGTCCGCGTGGACCAGGGCCAGCGCCGGGTACAGGCACGCCGCGGCGAGGGCCGCCAGCTTCGGGCCGGTCGTCCCCGGCGCGGCCGCCAGGGCGGCCAGCGCCAGGCCTCCCCCTGCCGCCAGGGCGCGCAGCGCGCCGGCCCCCCCGGGCGCCAGCAGCAGGGTAAGGGAGTCGAGGAGCAGGCACCACGCGGCGGCGAGGCCGAGCCCCATCAGCAGGCGCAGGGCAGGGGACGTTCGGAGCGGATCGTAGCCGTGCGCACTTCCCGCCACGAGGGCGGCGCGCTGGAGACCCGCGGCTATCTTCTCGACATAAACGGCGTTCGCCTCCAGGGCGCCCGGCAGCTCGGGGAACACGCGCACGAACACGAGCCGTATGTTGCGCTCGCGCGCGGCGAGCAGGAAGCGCTGCACGTTGGAGGGGATGTCGGCCGCCAGCATCTCCGCGCCCGAGATCGTGTGGACGCGCACCGTCCGGTCCTGCGCCGCCCTGGCCAGGAGTGCGTCCCCTCGCTGTTTGACGAACTCCACGGCCCCGAAGAAAAGCCCCAGATCCCGCAAGGCTGTTTCCGTGGACGCCTGCCCCGACCGGTGCGGGTCGTCGGCGACGAACCCCCGGAAGCCGAGCACCTCATCCCCGGAGAAGATGACCGTCGAGACGCCCTGCCCCTTGAGCCGCTCCAGGGTCCAGCGGATGCCGTCGGGCCGGACGCCCTCCCAGTTCTGGACGCGCCCCACGACCCCGAGCCCGGCCGCGCGCACCTGGGCGACCGCCTCCGGGTCCAGCCCGACCCCGAGGGGGCCCACCAGGGTGAACGGCTGATCCACCCGCAGCACGCCGCCACGGGAGGCGTCGGA
>JAUJNC010000169.1 GCA_030446525.1 Armatimonadaceae bacterium | reverse complement strand
CACTCGACCCTATCTGAGCATCCTCACCGCTCTGCCACGAACGTGTCCCCGGGCCGCATGATGTACTGCTCCTTCATCGCGGTAAAACCTTTCCGCTCCCCGGTAGGGGGATTCGCCTTTGTGTTACCCGCGCCGGCCGGCGAAGAAACTACGTCCAATACAGGATGCGCGCCTGGGGGAAGCGCGCGGCGATCTCGCGCTCGAAGAACCGGCGCAGCGTCTTCATCGTGTCGCCGGGGTAGACGTATTTGGCGCCGCCGAACTTGTTCCGCTTGACGACGCGCGCTGCCTCGTCCATGTCCAGGCGGGTGTTCGGGTACCAGCCGAGGAGCACCTCCTTGGAGCCGGGGGTGAAGCGGTGCGTGATCAGCTCGAAGGTGAGGTCGCACGGGAAAGAAAGCGCCTCGCCCACGGCGTCAAGCAGGCTGCCATAGTGCGCTTCCCAATCCTCGATCGGCATGATGGGCGCGAGGACCACGCCGACCGGGTACCCGCCCCCGCCCTCGGCGCGGGGGAGCGCCAGCCGCCGGAGCGCCCGCAGCCGCGCCGGGAGCGGGGCGACGCCCCCTTCCAGACGCCGGGCGACCGGGGCCGCGTTTAGACTGACTCGGCAGCGGGTGTGGCCGTTGTGCGGCAGCGCGAGCAGACCGTCCACGGCGTCGAACTTGGACACCCAGCGCAGGCGGGCCCGGGGGCGGGTACCGAAGTGGCGGATGCACTCCGCCAGGCCCCCGGTCAGGTGCTCGATGCCCAGGGGGTCGGTGTAGCAGCTCACCTCGAAGGTCGTCTCCCCGTCGGGCCGCTCATAGGCGGCCAGGTTCTCCAGGATCGCCGGGAGGTTGGCGAAGGCCCGCACGACGGGGGGCCCCTGCAGGCTGCCCGCAAGGTAGCAGTACTGTCAGTGCGCGGGACAGCCTTCCGCGAGGTGGAACTGCCAATCGGCCGAAGGGGGAATGGGCTGGAGCTTGAACGCCCCCGGCGGCGCGGTCACGACGGCCAGCGTCGATTTGGCAAGTTTATAGGTGGCGCGCTCGTCTTCGCCCCGCAGCCCGGTCAGGCGGTTACCCGCCAACTCCTCGACGGGCAGGCCGAGACCGGTGACACGCTCGTAGATCCGCCGCCCCCAGGGTTCCTCGAGGGCGGCCGGCGTGAACACGACGCGCCGGGGCATCCACAAGCGCGCGTCCCGCCCGTCGGTGGCCGGGGAAACAGGGTGGTCGTTACGGATAGCAGTTGCCAATTTGGTTTTTCCTATCAACGAATGATCATATATGTTTATATCATGTAAAATAGCCCTTCGCCAGCCCCACCCCCACCCTCGTGGGTCCCTTTCCCACTCGGGGGAGGGGACGGGGGTGGGGCTGAAAAACAAAACCGCCCCGTGCGGATGAGCACGGGGCGGTCGAAGAAACGTCCGCGGGTACGGGCGGTTAGCCTTTGCGGCGCCGTACGATGCCGGCCAGGGGCAGCAGGCCGACGCCCAGCAGGGCGACCGTGGACGGCTCCGGGATGACGGCATTGGTGACGCCGGTGAGCCGGACCCGGGTGTCGTTGAAGTCCCGGTCCCCGCCCGACAGGAGATCCTCAAATTCCAGCAGCGCCGAGTTCGTTTGACCGTCGAAGGTCACCCGGGCGTGAACAAAGCCGTCCGGGTTCCGGTCACCCGGGCCGCTGAAAAAGGTCTGAGCCCCCGGTTCCGTCAAAACCTGGATCCCGAAGACGAGCTCCGTCCCCGCCGCGAGGTCGTTCACGACCGCACTCGTTCCGGTGGGGGAGGTGTTGTTGAACAGGGAAACCTGTCCCGCCGGGCCCACAAAGAAGAACACGTTTGTTAGACTCGCTTCGGATGGCAACAGTGTCGCCGTCACGGAGCCACCGCTGGCGAAGATATTACCCCCCATGTCCGCCTGAGCCGAAGCCGGCTTACCTGCCGCGACGCAGGCAACCGCCAGGAGCGATGCGGCCATGCCGCAAAGCAGTCTTCCTTTTCCCACACGTGCCAAATGCATAAAGAACTCTCCTTTTGCTGTCTTGCCCTTCGGGGCGATCTGTACCTGCCCGTACGGGACGCACGGATCACCGTACGCCCCTTGATTGACCCGGCCTGACGAGGCGAGTCGCCAGCATTGTACCCCGGACTGAACGGTGACACAACGTTGTACCCGATAAATAGGTAGTTATAACAGTATTCGGGGGCGTAGGAGGAAAAACAGACCGGGGCTACCTCCTCGAGGCAAAAGCCCCGGCCTGTTTTCGTTGCCCGGCCCGTATCCGGGGCCGAGGGAGCTACCGGGACAGCGTCGGCCCGGCGTACAGGTACGGACGATGCAAGAAGCGTGCCGCACCCGCCTTATGCTCCGCGCTCTTGCTCCAGAACCAGCCGGCACAGGTCCGTAAAGGTTTCCGTTTCGGCGCGCGCCAGCGACCGCAAACCGCTGCAGGCTTCGCGGATAGATACCCCCTGCTGGTGCATCCGCACGGCCTCGGTGTTAAAGGCGCTGGAAGCATCCACGTATTGTTTCATCGCCCGCCACAAAGCGTGGGTCTCTTCCCGCGCCGCATCCCGCTCCTGCCGCAGCGCCCGGCACTCCGGGCATACCGTTATCATAATCGACATCCGTTTCCCTCCGACCTGCCCCAAAGGCGCTCCCGCACGTTTACACTGCCAGTCTTTGAATCGGTTCAAAGGGCGGGCATCTGTAGGGTGGCCGATACCGGTCTGCCGCGGCGATCCGGGGCAGGAAAGACGGCGGCGTCCGGCCAATAACGGGGCAGGAGGGGTGCATCGAATGGAGATCCCGGAGTATCTCACCATTTCCCGCGAGGAGCTGCGGCGGCGGGCGGGCGGGCGCCTGAGCGTGCTGCCCGATCTCGAATCCCTGTACCGCCACTTCGCGCGCAGCGGCATCGACGAGATCGCGGCGACCACCGCCGCCGGCCGCCCCACCCGCGGGAGCCTGCCGGGCGGCCCGGTGGACCCTGATCCTGCCGGTCGGCCCGGTGGACCAATACCCGCTGCTGGTGGAGGCGTGCAACGCCGAGCGTGTCCGCTGGCGGGACGTTCATGTGTTCGCGATGGACGATTACCTGGACTGGCAGGGCCGCCCGCTACCCGAGGACCACCCGCTGAGCTTCGCGGGCTTCCTGCGCCGGGAGGTTTTCGCGCGCCTGCATGCCGACATCCGCCTGCCCGCCGGCCAGCTCCACGTGCCCGACCCGCTGCATCTGGACGCGGTCGGCGAGGCCATCGCCGCCGTGGGCGGCATCGACACCTGCTACGGCGGCATCGGCTACCACGGCCACCTCGCCTTCAACGAGCCGCCCCTTTCGCGCTGGTACGCCGTCAGCCCCGAGGCGTTCAAAAACTCCCTGACGCGCATCGTGCCGCTCGCCCCGGAGACCATCGTCATGAACAGCGTCCGCTCGACCGGCGGCAACCCGGCCGCCCTGCCGCCGATGGCGGTGACGCTGGGCATGCGGGACATCCTCCGCGCCCGGCGCATCCGCCTGTACTGTCAGGGCGGGAAATGGCAGCGCACCATCCTGCGCACCGCCCTCTTCCACCCGGTCAGCGTCGCCTACCCGGCGACCTTTATCCAGGAGCACCCCGACGCCCTGATCCTCACCGACGAGACGACCGCCGACCCACCCACGGTCGGCATCGCGGCGTGAGGGCCCCCACTCCCGGCACCCTCCCCCACACTGTGGGGGAGGGGGAGTTTTTATCTTATCGCACCCAGCGGGTGACGGCGTCCATGTCCCGGCCGCGGTCTGCGGCCATGCCCTGCTTGGCCTCGTCCGCGTCCAGCCCCTGGTGCACGATGCGGTGGACGGCCAGGGCGAAGGCCAGGGGGTCGTCGCCGCCCGGGTACAGGACGTTGCGGCCGACCATCATGCCGCGCACGTTCGGGCGGGCGCGCATGCCGGCGGCACAGTCGCGGAGCAGCGGGGTGGGGTCGCCCAGGACGTCGCCCCCCAGCATCAGGATCGGCAGGGTGGTCGCCAGGGCCACCTGCTCGTAGCCCTCCACGTACGGGATCTTGAGCCACGTGCGCTCTGACGACTCCCCGAGCGCGGCGCCGACGCTGACCAGCTTCATCAGGAGGGGGACGCTGGCGTTGACGGCGTACTTCCCGTCCGCCACGGCCTGGGGCAGAGGCTCCACGAACGCGAACAAACCGCGCCGGTACAGCTCGCTCACCGCCCGGGCGCAGTAGTCGATGGTTTTCAGCGTCCGTTCATCCTCGGGCAGGAAGCGGAACATCATTTTGCCGCCGTCCAGGTTCTGCGCCGCGATGGACTCGGCGGTGTAGGCGGTGAAGCGGTCGTCCATCTCGCCGGCCACCCCGGCCACCCCGCCGCGCTGCATGCAGCCCACCATCACCTTGTCGTCCAGGAACGACGGCCCGCCCCCCTGCCGCACCAGGTGGTTCAGGATAAACAGGTCTTCCAGGATGTCCGGCGGTCCCATCACACCGTCGAAGTCCGGGTGTGCGGCGACGCGCAGCACGCGGCCCAGATACTCGTGCCGGTTGCCCAGGATCAGGGGGTCCGACCCGGCCCCCAATACGCCCCGGGCCGGGTGATCGAAAGCCAGGATGGTGAGCTTCCCATCCCGGGTCAGCCGGTCGCGCCGGCGGCGCCGGGCGGCCTCCTCACGGATGACCTCGGGGCTGTCCACGCGCACCTCGGTGATGCGGTCGAACAGGCCACGCGGCAAAAACTCGTTGACGTTGAAGCGATAACTTTCCGGTGACATGGTTCCTCCTTACGTCCTTCGCACGACGGCCGGCCCGTCCAGGCGGGCCGCCGCCGGCAGTGGGTCGCCGATCAGGGGCAGGGCGTATTCCCGGTAGGCGGGCGCGATGCCCGTGCCCTCGGCCATGAGATACTCCGCCGGCAGCCGCCGTTCCGGGCCGGCCACGTCCTCCAGGGGCGCCCGGCCGGTCGTGCAGCGGTAGGACGGACCGGGCTCGCGCACGAGGGTGATCATGCAGCCGTCCTCGCCGCCCACCGCCTGCCGAACCGCCGCCCGCCCCACGGCCTCGGCCTCCGCCACGTCGACGTCGGAGAGATCGGCCGAGGACACGCGCTGCATGGTGCCCGGCCGGTTACAGCGCGCCGCCAGCCCCAGGCGGCTGGTCACCAGATCGGCCAGGTAGGCTCCCGGACCGCGGCCCAGCGCCACCACGGTCCGTCCCAGGGCGTCGCGTCCGTGGGCGCCGACCCGCCGCTGCCGACCAGCTCCCCCTTCGCGTCACGTATCCCCTCGCTGACGACGACGGACACGCTGCCCCGCTCGCCGTGGATACGCAGCACGTCCCGCAGAAAGGAATCCTCGTCGAAAGCCCGCTCCGGCACATACACCCGGTGGGGCGCGTCCTGATCGGTCTCCTTCGCCAGAACGGCGGCCGCCGCCAGCCAGCCGGCGTTTCGCCCCATCACCTCGGTGATCAACACGGGCACGAAGGTTTGCAGCGCGACCAGGTCGAGGCCGGTGTCCTGGACGGTCCGGGCGACGAAGCGGGCCGCGCTGCCGTAGCCGGGGCAGTGGTCGGTAGCCAGCAGGTCGTTGTCGACCGTCTTGGGCACTCCGACCACGCGCACGTCGTAGCCGCGGCTGCGGGCCGCCTCCCGCACCCGCAGGCACGTGTACATCGACCCGTTGCCGCCGGCATACAGGAAATAGCGCACATCGTGGGCGGCCAGGACCTGGACCAGCCGGTCGTCGTCCGAGGGCGCCAGCCCGGTGCGGCACGAGCGGAGGAGGGCCCCGGGCGTGTGGCAAAGCGCCGCGAGCGTCGCGGCGCTTTCGCCGGTCAGGTCGCGGAACGTTTCGGTGAGCACGCCCTCCATGCCGCCCACCAGGCCGTACACGCGCCCGACCTGCGGGTGCCGCCCCGCCTCCCGCAGAACCCCCGCCAGACTGGCGTTGATGACCGCCGTCGGCCCGCCGGACTGCCCGATTACCAGTGTCCCCTGCCCGGATGACAAAGTGCCCGCCTTTCAGCCGCCCACGCGGATGTCGTCAGGAACCATCATACCAGAAATCACCGGCAGGTGAAAACGCCCGGCAAGAAGGGCAAATGCCTGCGGGCGCCGAAAGTCCCCTCCAGGGGGAACGCCATGCGCATCGCCGCCGGCGAATTCTGGCACGAAACGCACACGTTCAGCACGGTCCCGACCACGCTGGCCCACTTCGACCTGCGGGAAGGTGACGGCCTGCTCCAGAGCGCGTCGGGAACCCGCACCACCTTGGGCGGCTTCGTCGACGCCGCCCGCCGGCACGGCTTCACGCTGGCCCCCACCCTCGCGGCCGGCGCCACGCCGTCCGGGATGGTGACCCGCGACGCCTTCCACCAGATCGAGGACCGGCTTGTCGCCCGGTTCGCCGCCTGCGGCCCCGTGGACGGCCTCCTGCTTTCCCTCCACGGAGGCATGGTCGCCGAGGGGGTGGACGACGCCGAGGGGCACCTCCTCGCCCGCCTGCGTGACCTGTACGGCCCCGCCATCCCTATCGTCACCACGCTCGACCTGCACGCCAACATCAGCCCGCTGATGGCGACCCTGGCCGACGCCCTGGTCGGTTACGACACGCACCCGCACGTCGACATCTACGAGCGCGCCGTCGAGGCGGCCGAGATCCTCCTCGCGATCCTCGCCGGCCGCATCCGGCCGACGGCGGCGCTCGCCAAGCCCCCGATCCTGGCCGTCGGCCACGCCACGTACACCGAGCGCCCCCCGATGCGCGACCTCGTCGCGCGGGCGCACGAAATCGAGTCCGACCCCCGCGTGGTCAGCGTCACGGTCAGCGGCGGCTACGCCTACGCCGACATCCCCAAGGCCGGGATGGGCTTCGTGGTCACCACCAACGGCGACCGGGCCCTGGCCGAAGCCTACGCCCGGAAGCTGGGCGACCAGGCGTGGCGCGCCCGCGACGGCTTCGTCGTCCCCAAGGTCCCCGTCGCCGACGCCGTCCGGCGCGCCGTCGCGGCCGCCCGGGGCCCCGTCCTCCTGGTCGACGTCGGCGACAACATCGGCGGGGGCAGCCCCGGCGACGGCACGGTCCTGCTCCAGGCACTCCTGCAGGCCGGCGCCCGGGACGCCGTTGTCGTGCTCGCCGACCCGCAGGCGGTGCAGCAAGCGACGGCGGCGGGCGTCGGGGCCGAGGTGTCGCTCACGGCAGGCGGCAAGACCGACGCCCTCCACGGCAGCCCCGTGCCCGTCACCGGCCGCGTCCGCCTCCTTTCCGACGGCGACTACGTGCACAAAGGCCCTTACATGACCGGCCAGACGACCCGCATGGGCAAAACCTGCGTGCTCCGATGTCAGGGCGTCACCCTGGCGCTGACCGAGCGCAAAACGCCGCCCTTCGACGCCCAGCAGCTGCGCTCCCTGGGCATCGAACCCGCGGACCAGAAGATCCTCGTCGCCAAATCCGCCATCGCCTGGCGCGCCGCCTTCGGCGATCTGGCCGCCGAGGTCATCGACGTCGACACCCCCGGCCTCGGCACCGGCGATCTGTCACGGTTCCCCTACCGGAACCTGCGCCGGCCCATCTTCCCCCTGGACTCCTTCACCGATCACGCCCCGTGGTGATCCCCGCTCAGGCCCAGGTGCTCCTGCAGGACGGTGTGCAGGGCTATGCGCTCGGCCGGGTCCAGGGCGCGCAGCGGGGGGCGGCAGGGGCCGCCGGCCAGGCCCAGGAAGTCCAGGGCGGCTTTGCCGTAGGACACGTAGGCGGGGTAGCCGGACGCCATGGCGGGCGCGAGGAGCGTGCGCAGCTGCCACAGGCGGCCGAAAAGGGTCATGGCCTCCGCCGCGTCGTTCTTTTGCGCGGCAGCCCACAGGCCGGCCATGAACTCGGGGGCGAAGCCGGGGGTCAGGGTCATCAGGCCGTCGGCCCCGGCCAGGAGCTGGAACACGAGGACGTTCTCGGCCGCGGCGATGACGGGGAAGCGGCCGCGGCAGCGGTCCACCAGGCCGTAGTAGCGCCCCATGTCGGCGGAGGCCTCCTTGTACCCGGCGAACCGGCTCAGGCCGGCGATCTGCTCGACACAGTCCAGCGACAGCACCCCGGTGGGCGCCGACCCGTGGTACAGGATCCAGGGCAGGTCGATGGCCTCGTTGACGTGTCGGAAGAACGCCACGACATCGGCGTCGGGGGTTTTGTAGTAGTAGGGCGGGGTGAGCAGGACGGCAGCGGCGCCGGCGGCTTTGGCGTGCCGGGCCAGCTCGACGGCCGCCGGAAGGCTGGAGTGGGCGACGCCTGCCAGGACCCAGCCCCGGCCGCCGGCGGCCTCGACCGCGGCCGTGATGACCGCCCGCCGCTCGTCGTCGCTGAGCGACGGGAACTCGCCCGTGGAGCCGCAGCAGAGAAAGGTCTTCACGCCCTTTTCGAGCAGGTACGCGACGTTCTTCTTCAGCCCGGCCAGGTCCAGGGACAGGTCAGGCCGGAACGGTGTGGTCAGGGGCGCGATGACCCCTTGCAGCCAGGGGGCTACCGGTGACATGCCGATCCTCCATTAGAACACGAGTT
>JAUJNC010000168.1 GCA_030446525.1 Armatimonadaceae bacterium | reverse complement strand
CGGACTACGGCGCGCCGCACGCCCGCCACAGTGAGACAACCAACGTCCTCTGGGCCGACGGCCATGCCAAAGCATCGCGGGTGGAGAGCTTCTACTGCCTGCGCGGCCAGACCACCGCTGCCAACAGGCTGTGCTCCGCCACGGGTTTCTCGCGCTGCCTTGACCCCACGCAGGGCTGCCCGTAGCTGGCGGCTATGGCGACGCCTTCCAGAATGGATATTTCTTCCTCGCTCCCTGCACGCCGCGGCTCAGGACACCCTGGGGCTGTAGTACCGCTTGAGCCAGCGGCTGAGGCCGTCGAGGCCCGGGAAAAGGACGCGCTCGGTGATGTTGGCCTGGTCCAGCTTGTCGCGCACCTCCCGTTTGAGCGCGGCGGGCACGAGGATGCGGCGCTGTAGATCGGGGCGGTCGACGAGCCAGCCGTCCAGGCGCGCCGTGGGGCTGGACATGAAGGCGAACAGGGCGAACTGGTTCACGATGCGCTCGTCGAGCGAAGGGGGCTCGAAAAAGGCGACGAACTCCCCCGTAGCCAGTTTGTCGAATTCGGCCAGGGTGCCGGCGGCGTGACCGAGCATCTCGGCGGTGAACACGTTGGCCCCTTCCTCCTCCAGGATCGCCTTGAGCGGGTCCGGTAGGAACCGGTTGGTTTTGGCGTAGTCCACGCACCAGATGACGCCGTCCGCTTCGTAGCGCTCCTGGTCCGCGGTGGCGAAGTGCAGGGCGACCAGGGGCGAGTAGGTCCAGTCCAGCAGCCGGGTGGGCAGGCCGTGGTGCTGCGCCACGGCAAGCCAGTTCCACACAGAGTCGGTGGAAACGGTGTACTGGTGGGCGTACCGCCGGAAGGTGCGGAGCAGATGATTCTCCAGGTGTTCGTAGCCGTCCCCGAGCCGCATCAGGCTCGTCTGCAGGTCGTAGGAGGCGTCGGGCATGCCCCGGAAGGCGAAGTCGGACCGGAACCGCCCCAGCGGCTCCTGCCATGACTCCTCATAGAGCCGCTCGTTCAGCTCGTTCCAGCTCGTCACGCGAATGTCGCCCGCGGCAGGCACGTCTCGTTCCACCGCTTACTTTGTATCCAAATGGCGGGGCGGGTTAACCGGGCAAGCGTGCCGCGGTCGCGTTTGTTTCCTCGTTGGTGTACAATAAAGCCCATGACAACGGTCGCCGAACACGGCGCACGGGACGCGCCGCGCCCGCACGCCGCCTGGAACTTCGCCGTGCTGGCGGCCGACGTCACCTGCTTCTTCGTCGGACTGGCGTTCCTGGACGCCGCCACCGTCCTGCCGGCGCTGGTGAGCGGGCTGGGCGGCGGGCCCGTCGTGCTGGGGCTGATGGCCGCCTTGAGGCACGCAGGGTTCTTCCTGCCGCAGCTCTTCGTCGCGCACCGCCTCCACGGGCGCGTCCGCTACCTGCCCTTTCTGCTGGGCGTCTGCTTCGCGGGGCGCATCGGGCTTTGGGGCGCGGCGGCGGCCCTGTTCTGGCTGGGGAAGCCCGCCCCCACGCTCGCGCTGGCCGCGCTCGCGGCGGCCTACGCCCTGCTCTGGCTCGGCGACGGCGCGGGCGGCGTGCCCTGGACGGCCATAGTCGGCCGGGCCATACCCTCCCGGCGGCGCGGCCGCTTCTTCGCCACCACGCAGGTCCTGGGCGGGCTGGGGCGCATCGGGGCGGGCCTGGTGGTGGCGCGGGCGCTCGGCGGCAAGGCGATCCCCTTTCCCGCGAGCGGGGCGCTGCTCGTCCTGCTGTGCGCCCTGTTCATGGCGCTCTCGTTCGTGTTCCTCGCCCTGATCCGCGAGCCGCCGCCCTCGCCGGACGCCCCGCCGGCGCAGACGCCGCGCCCGCCCCTCGGCGCCTACCTGCGGACCCTCCCCGCCCATCTGCGCGCCCGCCCCTTCCTCGGGCGTCTGGCGCTGGCGCAGGTACTTTCCGGGAGCGTCGGGGCCGTTTTCCCGTTCTACCTCGGCTTCGCCCGGGCGACGATCGCCCCCCTGCCGTCCGGCATCGAGGGGCGCTTTCTGATCGCCCACACTCTGGGGGGCCTCCTTTGCGCGCCGCTCTGGGGGTGGCTGACCGATCGGCAGGGCGCGCGCGCCGCCCTGCTGGCACTTTTCGGCCTCGCGCTCCTTTCGCCCGCCCTGGCGGGCGCGGGCGGCATGCTGGGCGCGGGCGTCTGGGCCTTCTTCGGGGCCTACTTCTGCTTCGGGGCGGTGCTGGAAGGCGGCTGGGCGATCTTCACCAACTATCTGCTCGAGGCGGTCCCCGAAGCGGAGCAGCCGACGCACATCGGCATGATGAGCCTTCTGAACGCGCCCGCGCTCCTCTTGCCGCTCGCGGCGGGTCTCGTGGTGCGCACGCTCGGCGCCCCCGCCCTGCTGATCGCGGCAGGCCTGCTCCTGACGGCAGGCCTTGGCATAACGGCAGGCCTGCCCGACCCGCGCCGGACGGGTCACCGATGACGGGGTATTTACCCGATGCCCGCGTACTGGCTGCGGCCATCGAGTGCGCGCCGACATCTTCATAACCCGCGATGCGCGGCGCTTCTTGCGAAACCCGCTGATCGGTCCGCCCGACGCCGGGCTGCGTATCCGGACACCGCATCAACGTCTGGAATGGTGCCGGGAGCGCCTGAAAGCGTGAACGCCACCGAAGCCAAACATCAGACATACATGCTACAATAGTACCTGGACATACCTATTCAGAAGGGTGAGGATGAGATATATCGTGCCGTCTGACGAGTCTGTGGCGTTTTTGCAGCGCCTTGTGGAAACCCCGTCGCCCTCCGGTTATGAGGGGCCCAACGCCGCCCACTTCCGCGAGTACGTGGCCCCGTTCGCCGACGCCGTCGCCACCGACCCGATGGGCAACACCATCGCCGTGGTGAACCCGGAAGGGTCGCCGCGGGTGATGCTGGCGGGGCACATCGACGAGATCGGCTTTCTCGTCCACTACATCGCCGACGACGGGTACTGCTACTTCCGGCCCATCGGCGGCCACGACAACTTCGTGATCGTCGGGCAGCGCGTCCAGGTGCACACCCGGAACGGCGCCCTGCCCGGCGTGATCGGCAAAAAGCCGATCCACCTGCTCGACGAGGACGAAAGGAAGAAAAAACCCGAGCTGCACGACCTGTGGATCGATCTGGGGGTGACGGGAGGACGGGCCGAGGTGGAGGCGGCGGGCGTGCGCGTGGGCGATCCGGTCACCTACGCCGTGGGCATGACGCGCCTGCTGGGGGACCGGGTGGCGGCGCGCGCCATGGACAACCGGATCGGCGCCTGGGTGGTGGCCGAGGCGCTGCGCCGCGTGCGGGAAAGGGAGCCGCAGGCCGCCGTCTTCGCGGTGGCGACCGTCCAGGAAGAGATCGGCCTGCGCGGCGCGCGCACCAGCGCGTTCGGGATCGACCCCCACATCGGCATCGCCGTCGACGTCACCTTCGCCACGGACTTCCCCTCGATGGACAAGCGGCGCGTGTCCGAGGTGACGATGGGCAACGGGCCGACCGTGCTGCGCGGCGCCAACGCCAACCCGAAGCTCGCGGACCGCCTGGCGGATGTCGCCGCGGGCGAAGACATCCCGGTGCAGCTGATGGCGAACCCCGGGGGCACGGGCACGGACGCGAACGCGATGCAGATCAGCCGTGCGGGCATGGTGACCGGGCTGGTCGAAGTCCCGCTCCGCTACATGCACACGCCCTGCGAGATCATCTCCCTCCACGATGCCGACGCGGCGGCGGAGCTGCTGGCGGCCGCCTGCGCTTCGCTGCGGCCCGGCGACAATTGGACACCGTAACACGCGCGTCCGGCATATTCGGGGCGGCAAGGGCGCCGCGCGGCGCCCTGCCGTCGTTTCCGGCGTGGCGCTGGCGCTGGCCTTCCCGCCGCTCGCCTGGTGGCCGCTCGCCTGGGTCGCCCTCGTCCCGTGGTATGTCGTGCTCCTGACCCCCGGGTACCCTCCGAAGGAAGGGGCACCCAGAGGGTACCCGGGGTCAGGAGCGGCTTCCTGCTCGGCCTGGCCCTGTTCCTCGTCGGCATGGTCTGGATGAACGAGATCGGGAGCGTGCCGTGGATCCTGCTGTCGCTGATCCAGGCCGTGCCGTTCGCCCTGCTGGGCGCGCTGAGCGCGGCGCTGCTGCCGCGCCTGCCGGCGGCTGCGCCCCTGGGTCTTTGCCGCGCTCTGGGTGCTCATCGAGGGCCTGCGCGAGCTGGGGGCGCTACGCGTTCCCCTGGTTCCTGCTCGCGTCCACGCAGGTGCGGGCGCTGCCGCTGCTGCAGGTGGTGTCCGTTACCGGGCAGTGGGGCCTCTCGTTCGCGATCGCGGCGGTGAATGCGCTTATCGCCGAAGCGTGGATGCGGCGGCAAGTGCCCCGCAGGGCGGCACGGATGGCGGCGGCGGCGATCGCGGTGCCGATCCTTTGGGGCTGGGCGGTGCGATGACGATGCGCCCCGCCGCGGGCGGGGATGACAGCCGGCTGCGCACGGTGGCGGTCGCGCAGGGGAACATTCAGAAGTCTCCCCGGCCCTCTTTTGACCACTACCGCGCCGACACCCTGCGGACGTACGGGTATCTGACGCGCGAAGCGGCGCAGGCAAACCCCTCGTTCGTCGCCTGGCCGGAAACGGTGGTGCCCGGCAGGCTGCTGCGCGACCCCGGGCTGTTCGCGGTCGTGTCCGCGCTTGCCCGCGAAACCGGGACGCCGCTTCTGATCGGATCGGTGGACGCGGACGACGAAGACCGCCTGCGCAACACGGCCCTCCTGCTGGACCGGAACGGCCTTCTGCGCGGCCGCTACGACAAGACGCAGAACTCGTCCCCGTGGGCGAGTTTTTCCCCTGCGGAGCGTCCTCGATCCCGTCTACACGCGCTACAACAACAACGTCGCCCCGCCCGAGTTCGCGAGCGGCACGGGGTCCGGCGTGCTCGCCATAAACGGACCTGCCGGCCGCGCCCTGAGCGTCGGCGTCATCATCTGCTACGAAAGCGCCTTCCCGCGTTTCGCCGCCGGGGCGCGCGCCCGGCGGGGAGCAGGCGCTTGTGCTTCTGACGAGCGACCAGACGTTTGGTACGACGGCGGGGCCGTACCAGCACGCCGACCTGGCCGTGCTGCGGGCGGCGCGGAAACGCGGCGCTGGCTGGTGCGCGCCGCCACCACGGGCGTATCGAGATCATCGACCCTGGGGGGCGCGTGCGCGAAAGCCTCGGCGTCAACGTGCGCGACGTCCTCGTGGGGGACGTCCGCCTGCGGGGCGACCTCACCCCGTACGTGCGCTGGGGCGATTGGTTCCTCGGGTTCTGCGCCCTGCTCGTCGCCGGGGCGGCGGCGCTTGCGCGCGCGCTAGATGAAAGAGACGGCTTTCGGGACAACCGACGACGCGGTGTGAGATGCTGTGCCTGAGCGGTCTTTCGCTCCTCGGCGTTCACCTGAGCGCCGTCCCCGGCTTCGGCCATACGGCATCCCGCCCCGAGGGGCTGCGCAACATAAGGAAGACTATGGATACGGATCTTTGCATCTACGGCGGCACCTCCGCCGCCGTCGCCGCGGCCGTGCAGATGCGGCGTATGGGCAAGACGGCGGTCATCGTCGTGGTCGGCACGCACCTGGGCGGGATGACCACGGGCGGCCTGCGCCACCGACATCGGCAACAAGGCGGCCATCGGCGGCATCAGCCGCGAGTTCTACCGGCGGCTCGGCAAGCACTACGGTACCGAGGAAAACTGGACGTTCGAGCCGTCGGTCGCCGAGAAGACGATGAACGACATGGTCAAGGAGGCGGGCGTCCCCGTCTACTTCGGACAGCGCCTGAAGGAGGTGAAAAAGGAAGGCAGCCGGATCACCGAGATCGTGATGGAAGACGGCCGGGCGTTCCGGGCGAAGATGTTCGCCGACGCGACCTACGAGGGCGACCTGCTGGCCGGGGCCGGCGTCTCGTACACCGTCGGGCGCGAGGCCAACGCCCGGTACGGCGAGACCTTGAACGGCGTCCACTTCGGGCATCCCAACCACAACTTCAAGGTGCCGGTCGACCCGTTCGTCAAAGAGGGCGACCCGTCCAGCGGCCTGCTCCAGGGCATCTCCGGCGATGATCCGGGCAAGCAGGGCGAGGGCGACCACCGCGTCCAGGCCTACAACTTCCGCATGTGCCTGACCAAAAACCCCGACCGCCTGCCCTTCCCCAGGCCCGCAGGCTACGACCCCGGGCGCTACACCCTCCTCGCCCGCTACATCAACGCCGGCGTGTGGGACGTTCTGAAGCTCACCAAATGGATGCCGAACGGCAAGACCGACACCAACAACTTCGGCGGCTTCTCGACGGACAACATCGGGAGGAACTACGAGTGGCCCGACGGCGATTACCAGACGCGCGAGCGGATCTTCCAGGACCACGTCACCTACCAGCAGGGCCTGATGTGGTTCCTGTGCCACGACGAGCGCGTCCCCCGGCACATACGCGACGAAGTGAACGCGTGGGGGCTGCCCCGCGACGAGTTCGTGGACAGCGGCGGATGGCCGCACGAGCTGTACGTGCGCGAGGGGCGCCGCATGGTCTCCGACTACGTGATGAACGAGCGCCACTGCCGGGGCAAAGCGACGGCGGAGGACCCGGTCGGGCTGGCCGCCTACACCATGGACTCGCACAACTGCCAGCGCGTCGCGCGGCTCGAGGACGGCCGGTGGGTGGCCCGCAACGAGGGCAACGTTGAGACCGGCGGCTTCCCGCCCTACCAGATCGCCTACCGATCGATCGTCCCCCGGGAAAGCGAGTGCGCCAACCTACTGGTGCCGGTGTGCCTGTCGTCCTCGCACATCGCCTACGGCTCGATCCGCATGGAGCCCGTCTTCCTGATCCTGGGCCAGTCCGCCGCCACCGCCGCCAGCCTCGCCATCAACGGCGAAACGTCAGTGCAGAAGGTGGACGTGCCGAAGCTGCAGGCGAAGCTGAAGGAGGACGGGCAGATCCTGGCTTGGGCAAGCCCACAACCCCTCTCCCGATAACGGGAGCTGGAACCACCTGGCTGGCAACACAAGGGACAGGGGCGGCCTGAACCGGGTATGACAATCGGGGGCGGCTACGGCCGTAGCCGCCCCTCCGATAGGGACGCAACCGCGCCGGACGTCAGATCCTCCACGGAAGCGGTCAGGCCCGCCACATCGCCCGCGATGAGGTTCACGGCATCGAACTCCCCGACGAAGGGCGAGCGGGTGTAGCGGATCGCCGCTTGCCCAGGCGCCAGGTTCTCGTCTCCCCGCAGCAGATAGCCGCGCGCCTGGTCCCGCAGCAACACGTTGTTCTGCGCACTTCCCAGCAGCACCAGATCCGAGTCGATGGTCTTCCACTGCGGATAACGCTGCGGCGTCTTGTGCGGCTGCAGGCTCACCACGACGCCGTCCGGCTCGACGCGCCCCTGTTCGACCTTGCGCCCCTGACCGCGATAGAACGCCACGAGACGGTCCGCCAGGGCGACGATCTTGGGATCGGATGCCTGCTGGGGCGTCAGCGCGATCGTCAGCGGCACGTTCTTGCGCTGTGTGAACTGGGAGAGGACCGGTCCGCGCTCGCGCCGCACCTCCGCCGGCGCGGGAGCAGCCTCCGGTTTGCCCGCCGGACGGACGGTCGCAGCGCCGGACAGTCCCGAGAGCAGCTCGGTCGCCGTTACCGTATAGGCGCCCGGCGCGTCGCTGTTCCTGAGCGGCAGCTTCGCCGCCAGCCCGGTGGCGGAGTAGACGGCCGCCGCGTCGTTGCCCTTCGAGACCGTCAGCCGCACCGGGATGCCGCGCATCGGCTGCCCGTTCTTGATCGTCACCGTGGCCCGGTAAAAGCCGTCCGGTCCGGGGGCAACGGCGACAGCGGGGCGGGTCACCGGGGCCGGGGGCAGCGCGTACCAGCGGAAGGCGTCTTTGTTCAGATCGACCGTCGCCGCCTCGGCTTTTGTGATCTGGCGGCCCAAACGCACGTCGTAGATCGGGCGGTCCGTGTTCCAGGTCAGCGCGCCGGTCTGTGGCCGCATCACGCGGTGCGTCTTGTTCGATTCTTTGGGGGCGACGGGCTGCCCCGCGACACTTGCCTCGTTGCTCGGGATCTTCGCGCCCGTGTCGGCGTCCCGCATCGCCTGGTTTACGGCGGTGACATATAGGGTGTCGCCGGCGCGGGCCGGCACCGCCCAGACCGTCGGATCGCCGGACGCCGCCACCGGTTTGGCGACGCCCTCCATTGCCGCACGCAGCTTCTCGAGGTTGTCCCGGTTGCGCCCAAGCAGGACGGGCGTCTGATCCAGGGGGGTCTGGGTCACGTAGGCCGCCACCTTCATGCCGGTCGCGGTCCCCTTCACCGGGCTGACCGACTCGTGATCCAGAAGGATGCGCCCGCCGCCCGCGGCGAAACGCTGGAGGGGGTCTTTGAGCCCTTCGTGCCACACCCAGGAATCGTCGAACTGGTTCAGGCCGACCAGCAGGACGGCTTTCATGCCCGGGGGAAGGCCGCGCTTCAGCTCTTCCGGGGTGATGATCCGGGCCGGCCAGCCCGCGGCGTGGCAAAGGAAGAGCACCTCCGTGGTCTTGCCCTCGTGCGACCCCTGCGCCAGCTGTTCCTCGCTCGCTTCCGCGCCGCCGCCGACGCGCCGCAGGAGCGCCTGGTGGTGCACGTACAGGATCCCGATGGCGGGCGCCGGCTCCGTCATGGCGTAGACGCCGCCGTACCGGCGGATCCAGGCGTACAGCTCTTTCTGATCGGCGATGACGTCGGGGCGGGCCGTTGGGCCCGTGGGGTTGGGCAGGAAGGTCGTGCCGACGCCCTGGACGCCCCGGGTCAGGACCAGGGCGTAGGTGCGCTGCCGCGTTTGGCGGTCGAAATGCAGCACGAAATCGTCGATGAGGGACCAGGTCGTCTTGGCCGGGTGGTAGGAGCGCAGCCGGTCCACCAGGGCGACGTTGTGCACGGGCTTGGAGGATTTTTGCTCGTTCCAGTCATAAGCCTGCTGCACGTTCAAGCCCTCGTGCATCTCCCTGCCGGGCATGCTCGCCCACGGCCAGCCGCCGCGCCCGCCGCCGCCGGGCGAGCTGCCGAAGGAGCCGGTGGTATAAACGAGGGCGGGGTTCACCTCGCGCACGGCCCGCGCGAAATAGCCGTACTGCCGGAACGTCTCGTCATAGCGCTGCACATAGTCCACGAACGCCGCCTGATCGGGCGCGATGAACTCATGCTGCGCTTCCGTGGTCTTGTGGCTCGGCGCCAGGGGGACTTTCGGGTTGTTCTGTCCCAGAAACGGGACCAGGGCCTCGCCCCAGGGCCGGTCCGGGATCGGCGGCGCCCAATGCCAGAACGAAACGTACCCGGCGTTGTCCGCCCCGGTGCTGATGCCGAGGAAGTTCGGGTAGCGCTCGAAACGCTGCGCCGCGAGCTGCAGGCTGCGGTACAGCGGCGCGTGCCAGTCGGGTAAGGTGTGGCTGAAAAAGGCGACGTTGGAATGCTGCAGCGCCGGTCGGTCCCAGTTGTTGTCGTACTGCAGCCCGAGCTTGACGCCGCGCCTGCCCAGAGCCACCGCCCGGTTCTCGAAGCTGTTCGCGCCGTCCGGGCTGCTGAGGCCCCGGACCGGATCGAACACGGCATCGTACCCGGTGTCGGCCAGATAGGCGGCGTACTCTTCCGCCGTGCCCGGGAACGGCTTCAGGCCGTGACCGCCGTGCTGGAAGAACCCCGAGCTCATGCCGTGGGGCAGTGCTGTGGCGTAGATCGTGAGCGGGGAGCGCGGCACGTCGGCGCCCAGGTAGCGGCCCAAGGCGCCCGCGCCCGGAACCGGAGCTGGCTGTTTCGGGAGCGGCTGCGACAGCGCCGCCACGTCCTCCTCCCACGCCTTCTGGTGCGGGAACGTCTCGGGCCGGGGCAGATTGGTGACGGTGATCTTCGAGCCGCCCGCGGAGACCGTGTGACGGACGGGGACAAGCGCTTCCTTCGGGTCGCCGAGCGTCACCGGCTGCAGACCGGCGTGGAACGTCACCGCGCCCTGACCGTTGACGGTCAGCTCGTAGGGTTTGTCCGGGTCACTTTGCGGCAGCAGCAGCGTGAGGGAGCGCCACGGCCCGTCTTTCTGGTAGATGGTCCGGCCGGCGACCTTCAGGCTGACCTTTCGCACCTCCGCGTCGCCCGCGCCCCGAATCAGCACAGGAAAGGTCCAGAGCTCATATGTGTGTCCGGTATAGCCCTCTCCGGCATTGCTGCATCGGGCCGTGCGGTCCGCGGTATAGATATGCCGGCGGTTCCATCTCCAGTCCATGGCCCGAAACCAGTGGTTCCCCGGTTCGATGACGTGGTCATACGGCTGCTGGAAGAGCGGCATGGCTTGCTTGCCCTGGCGGACGGGGAGGTCGACGATCTCGTTGGCGCGTGTCTGGAAGATCGGCTTGCCGTCCAGCGTCAATTCGGGCCATTCCACCGCATCCGGCCCCGGCAGTCGCTTAGCGGTCTGTCGCGTCGGGGCGTAGCCGCCCGAGTGGCCGATCGGCATGTCATACCGGACCAGGTTGAGCTTGCCGGAGATCGTTTGTTGATTCACGGCCGGCGCGCCGACCGATGGCGCTTGCGCGGCGACCAGCGACAGACAGGTTACGAGAAAGCTTCGCTTTTTCATCTTTGCTACCCTCTAGTTTCCGGTAAATGGGAGAGACATCGGGCCGGAACTCTGGTACAGTTAGG
>JAUJNC010000167.1 GCA_030446525.1 Armatimonadaceae bacterium | reverse complement strand
TCGCGCCCGGAAACCGCGTCATCGCGGCGCTTTCCAACAACAGCTACCTGGACCGTACCTTCAGCCTTACGAATCAGGTGCCCCGCAGCTACTACTGCAACCGGCCCAACGACGCCGCGTCCAACCGGTACTTCCGCCTGTCGGGGACGTCGATGGCCGCGCCTGTCGTCGCCGGGGCCGCGGCCCTGATGCTCCAGGCCGATCCGGGCCTGTCACCGGACACCGTCAAAGCCCGCTTCATGCTTTCGGCGGACAAGTTGCGTCTTCCCGACGGCAGCGCCGACCCCTGCACGTTCGGGGCGGGCTACCTCAACATCCCCGCCGCGCTGGGCTGCGCGGCGGTGGCCACGCAGCCGGCGGTCAGCCCCTCTTTGCACCGGGACGGGCAGGGCGTCGTGTCGATCAACACCGCGATCTGGTCCGAGGGAACGATCTGGGGGACGGGCATCCGCGATCTTTCCGCGATCTGGTCGGAGAGTGCCGTCTGGTCGGAGAGCGCCCTCTCGTCCAGCAGCGCCATCTGGAGCGAGGCCGTCTGGAAAGACGCCGCGATCTGGTCGGAAAGGAGCGGCACGGCCGACCTGTCCGCCAGAGCGATCTTCGGGGAAGACTGACGGCAGACTGCGCTTCGGTCGACAGACGGCCCCGGCGGCTGCAGCCGCCGGGGCCGTCTGCTCGTTTCCCGCCCAGGAGGGAATGGCGCGGGCGGCGAAGAAGATAATGTTCTCATCCGGAGGGTAGTGGGTCATGGGCGAGAAGAAACAGCGTGCAGACAGCGAGGGCGCGGCGGCGCGGCGCGAAGCGGAGCGGCTGCGCGACCAAACCGAGGAGCTCCGGCTGCTTTACGAGGCGGGCCGCCTGCTCGGCCGTACCCTCGATCCGGATGTGATCTACGACACGATGCACGAGATGATCTCCCAGGTCATGGACTGCGACAGCCTGATCGTGTCTTCCTACAACCCCGAAGACAACCTCATCCGGTGTTCCTACGCGTGGATCGAGGGGCGGCGTGTGGACGCCCGGCAGTTCCCCGCCATCCCCCTGGCGCCCGAGGGTCGCGGGATGCAAAGTAAAGTCATCCGGACCGGGGAGCCTTTGATCGTCCGCGACGTTATGGAAGAGGCGAAGACGCGTCGCATCGTGCACTACTTCCACGCCACCGCCGAGGGGACCATGGCCACAGAGCCGTCCACGGGCATCCAGGCGACCCGCTCGACGGTCATGGTCCCCGTCAAACTGGAAGAGCGCGTGCTGGGCGCCGTTCAGGTGATGAGCCAGCGGCAGGACGCCTACACCGCTGATCACCTGCGCCTCCTGGAAGCGCTGATGATCCAGGTGGCCGCGGCGAGCCGGAACGCTTTCTTGTACCAGCAGGCCCGCGAGGAGATCGCCGAGCGCAAGCGGGTGGAGGAGGAGAACGCGCGCCTGATGCGCGAGAAGGAGGCGGCGGCTATCCAGCAGCGTGTCTTCCTGCGCGACGTGCTGATGAGCGTCACCGAAGGGAAGCTGCGTTTGTGCGACGCCGGGGCGGACCTGCCCGCGCCGCTCGCCAGTGCCGCGGGGCCGATAGCCCTCGCGCCGGAGGCCCTGGGCGAGCTGCGCCGGGTGACGCAGGAGGTCGCCATAGCTCAGGGGCTTTGTCCGGAGCGCTGGCACGATCTGATCACCGCGGCCGGCGAGGCGGCGATGAACGCCGTGGTACATGCGGGCGGAGGGCACGCCTGGGTCGGGTCGAATGAAACGGGTGTGGTACAGGTGCGCGTCGAGGACCAGGGCACGGGCATCGCGATGGAGCACCTGCCGCGGGCGACGCTGGAGCCGGGCTACACCACGGCGGGCACGATGGGGCACGGTTTCTGGATGATGCTCAAGACCGCGGACCGGATCTGGCTGCTCACCGGCCCTTCCGGAACCACCGTGGTGCTGGAACAGGACCGCGAAGCGCCCCTGCCCCACTGGCTGCAGGAATTCTGAGCCTTCCGGGCCGCAAGACGTCCCGTAT
This sequence comes from Armatimonadaceae bacterium, assembly GCA_030446525.1. The sequence goes on along the minus strand of JAUJNC010000167.1, from coordinate 9,734 downwards.
GGGGTACCCTGTATAATAAGTCCGGGGCGGCGGTTTCCGCCGCCCCGGAATCCGAGCTTAGTGGAACAGGATAGCACCATGCCCAGTGTACGACAGGCGAAGGTCGCCGAGATGATAAAACGGGAGCTTGCCGAGATCATGCAGCGCGAGATGCGCGACCCGCGCCTCGCGCTGGTGTCGGTCAGCGGCGTGGAGGTGGCCCGCGACTTCACGGCCGCCAAGGTGTTCATTTCGGTGATCGGCGACGACAAGGAAAAGGCCGAGGCCCTCAAGGCGCTCCAGGGGGCGTCCGGTTTCCTGCGCGGACAGCTGGGGCACCGCATCGAGCTGCGCAGCGTGCCCGCCCTGACGTTCCGGTACGACACCGGCATCGAGCGCGGGGTGCGCATGTTCGAGTTGCTGCGCCAGGAGGAAAGGGAGCTGGGCGGCGCGCCCGAAGAACCCGGCGCGGACGGGGAAGACGCGTTCGAGATGACCGAGGAGGATTTCGCCGATGGTGAGCCCCGTGGTGCGGGAGCAGATGAACCAGGCCGTCGCGGCGATCCATAACGCGCGCCGTATCCTGCTCGCCTGCCACATCAATCCCGACGGCGACACCCTCGGCTCCATGATCGCGCTGGCGCTGGGCCTGGAGCATCAGGCGAAGACGACCACGCTGCTGTCTGCCGACGGCGTGCCCGCGATCTACGCCTTCCTGCCCGGGACGGAGCGCATCACCCGGTCTACGGAGCGTCGCGACTATGACCTGGCCATCGTGCTCGACGCGGGGGATCTGAGCCGCGTGGGCGCCGCCCAGGAGGCCGTGCTGTCCGCGCCGCGCTTGATGGACATCGATCACCATGTCACGGCCGGCCAGTTCGGCGACGTGCGCCTGCTCGACTCCGGGGCGGCCGCGACAGGCGAGATCGTGTACGACCTTCTTCGTGCGCTGGGGGCGCCGATCACGCCGCCCATTGCCGAGTGCCTGCTGTGCGCCCTCCTTACGGACACGGGCTCGTTCCGCTTCATGAACGTCACCCCGCGCACCATGGAGATCGCCGCGGAGATGCTTCGCGTCGGCGCCTCGCCCAACGCCATCGCGGAACAGGTTTTCGAGAACAAACCCTTCGCGGCCCCGAAGCTTCTGGGCCGCGCCCTCGATTCGCTGCAGCGGTCGGCCGCTGGGCGCCTCGTCGGGGCGCACGTCACCCGGGCCGACTTCGGGGAGTTCCACGCCACCGCCGAGGTGACCGCAGGGATCGTGAACGCGGGCCGGGCGGTGCGCGGCGCCGACGTGGCCCTGTTCCTGCGCGAGATGCCCTCGGGGGCGCCTGCGCGTCTCGCCGAGGCTCGTTGAACTCGTTCGACGTTTCGAAGGTGGCGCAGGTGTTCGGCGGCGCAGGCGGGCACTGGCTGGCGGCCGGCTGTACCCTGGACGGCCCGCTCGCCGAGGCTGACGCCCGGCTGGTGGCCGAAGTGCAGCGATGGATGGCGTCCTGAACCTCGACAAGCCCGCCGGGATGACCAGTCACGACGTGGTCGCGCGCGTGCGGCGGACGCCAGCACCAAGCGCGCCGGTCACGCGGGGACGCTCGACCCGGACGCCGTAGGCGTGCTGGAGGTCGCCGTCGGCCAGGCGACGCGGGTCCTGTCTTTCCTGCCGACCGAACCGCGAGCAGCCGTCGCCCGTCTCGCGCTGGGCGTGGCCACCGACACAGAGGACGCCGCCGGCCGCCGCGGCCGTGTCGGAGCGGGACGCGTCCGCGGTCACCGAGCAGGCGCTGCGTGCCGCGCTGGTGCGCTTCACCGGCGAGATCGAGCAGGTGCCGCCCATGGTCTCGGCGGTTCACCACCAGGGGCGCCGGCTGTATGAAACCTGGCGCGGAGGATAACGGTCGAGCGCGCCCCGCGCCGCGTCCGCATCGACGCCCTGGACGCTGCTCGATTTCGCGCCGGGCCCGCGGGCCGAGGCGACGCTGCGTGTGGTCTGCGGCGGCGGCACCTATGTCCGGACCCTGTGCGCCGACATCGGCGCCCCGCCTGGCGCCGGCGGGCACATGAAGGCGCTGGCGCGGGAGGCGGTGGGCGCGTTCCGCCGCGCCGAGGCCCTGCCCCTGGCCCGTCTGGCCGACGAGTGGCCCGCGCGCCTGCTGCCGATGGAGTCCGCCCTGCGCCTGCCGTCCGAGTCCGTTTCCGACGAGGACGCCGCGCGCCTGCTTTCGGGACAGGCCATTCCGCCCGGCGGGGTCTGCCTCGGGAACGCATGCGCTGCTGCACGGGGCGCTCTGCGGGCGCTGGCGCGCTATGAAGACGGCCTTTTCCGGCCGTTCCGGGTTTTGTTCCCGCCCCCGGTTTAGAAAGCGAACATATCCGGTGAGCACACCCGTACCATGACCTTTCCGATCTGCCGGGCGACATGCCGCCGCTCGCCGTCGCCCTGGGCGTCTTCGACGAAGTGTGCACCGGGGTACCACCAGGCGCTGCTCGCGGCGGCGGCGGAGGCCGCCGGCGGCCTGGCTGTGCCGGCGGCGCTGACGTTCCACCCGCACCCGGCGGCCGTCTTCCCCATCGCGCGTGCCGCGGCTGCTCACGACGCTCGACCAGCGCGCCGGTTCGCCCGGGCGCACGGCGCGCGCGTCGTGGCCGTCGCCCGCTTCGACCGGACTTCGCCGCGCAGACCCCGGACGAGTTCGTGGAGCGTCCTCGTCCAGCGGCTGCGGGCGCGCGTCGTCGTGGTGGGCGACGACTTCCGCTACGGCTGTAACCGCGCGGGCGACGTGGTTTCCTTGCGCGAGGCGGGCCAGCGGCATGGCTTCACCCTGCGGGTGGTGCCGCCCCTGCTCGTCGGCGGCGTTCCTGCCCGCTCCACGGTGATCCGCGGCATGGTGGGCGGTGGGCGCGGTCGAGGAAGCGGCGCTTCTGCTGGGCCGCCCGTACGCGCTCCGGGGGAGGTGGTCCTGGGCCGCCGCCTGGGGCGCACCGGATACCCCACCGCCAACGCGGCGCCGCCGCCCGACGTGCTGGTGCCCGGCCACGGGCGTATGCCGGGCGCGTCCGGGTGCGCGGCGTGGCGCCGCGCCGCCATCAGCGTCGGCAATCTAACTGACGGTCGTTCAGGCCGGGACGCGCACGGTCGAAGCCTACCTGCTGGACGGCTTTTCCGACGAGATCTACGGCGAGGCCGTCTCGGTCGAGTTCCTCGCCTACCTGCGCGGGGAAGAGAGGTTCGACACGCTGGAAGCGCTGGTCGCGCAGATGGCCCGCGACGTCGACGAAACGCGGCGCCGCGTCACGCGCCCTTGAGCGGCCGGGACAGGATGCCGATCAGTTCGTCCGCCCGGGTGGCCGCAGGTGTGTCGCGCCAGGATGGTTTCAAGCGTCCCCGCTGACCGTAGGCGGTGCGCGCCGGCGGGTCGGCAAGGAGGGCTTTGTAGGCAGCTTCCGGGTCGCCGGGGGCAGGTGGACGTAATCGCCGGGGCGGAACAGACCCTCCGCGTCGTCCCAGGGGGTGGAGACCAGGCATGCGCCGCAGGCCAGCGCTTCGAACATGCGTATCGTGGGGGTGCCGGGCAGGAGCGTGCGGTAGGGCCCCCGGTGGATGTGCGCGACCAGTCCGGCTCTGGGCGGCGACGCGCGGCACGTCGGTGTTGGGGAGGTAACCCCCGTACCCACGCCGCTCGCCCGCATCCATGTCTGGATCCACTCCGGATACAGCACGCCCCAGAGCGACTTGGTCATGCCCCCCGGCGCGAAGAAGTACGTCACCATCTCCCCCGCCCGCTCCTCGGACCAGTTGCCGACGAATGGACCAGGTCGCGCACCGGGTCCTCACCGATCCGCGGGGCGAACTCTTCCGAGTCGCGGCCTCATGGAGCACGAAGGTCCGCGAAGGATCCGTGCCGAAGCGGCCGACGAAGAGGTTCCGCAGCGACGCGCTGAAGGCGATCACGCCGTCGAATCGGGGGAGCCCTCCCGCTGCCGGACCTCCCCGATCCGTCGCGGCCCGGTGGTGCGTGTCGTAGTAGAGGACGGGGGCAGGCAGGGCACGCGCCATCCGGCCCAGGCCACGCACGAGGGCGTGTCCTACCACTCGTGGACCAGAACGGCGTCGAACGCAGGAGCGTCGTCATCCGTCCGTGGTGCTCGTCGTAGAAGCGCGCCGTGACGAACGGGAAGCGTGCGGCGAAGTCGGAAAGGGGATCTTGGGCCGTCCTTCTCGTCCTTAAGCTGTTCGAGGCTCCAGGCCCCCCGCGGCTCGAAAAAGGTGACCGGATGCCCGCGCCGATGCAGCTCCTTGATCAGGCCGCGGAAGAAGTGGGCGTTGCCGTGGTTCCAGTCCGAAACGATCGAGTGGCCGAGGAAAGCGATCCGCATAACGCCCCAGTATAGCCATCGCGAGCGCCTTTGTCAAACGGGCGTGATGATCGGCGCGCTCGTCCCGGCGCCCGGGGTGTCAGCGCGGCGGGGCGAGGACCAGACAGGCGTTGATGCCGCCGAAGCCGAAGGAGTTGGACAGGATCGGGCCGGGCGTGAACGGGCGCGGGCCGTCGGCGACGTAGTCCAGGTCGCATTCCGGGTCCGGGACGTCGTGGTTGATGGTGGCCGGCAGCATGCCGTGGCGCAGGGCCAGGCAGCACAGGGCCGCCTCGAAAGCGCCCGTGGCCCCGAGGGCGTGTGCGTGCAGGGCCTTGGTGGCGAAAACCGGCGTCTGGTACGCTCTCGCCCCCAGGACCTCCTTGATCGCCCGGGTCTCGGTGCCGTCGTTGAGCGGTGTGGACGAGCCGTGCGCGGAGACGGCGGCCACCTCCTCCGGGGCGACCTTCGCCCGGCGGAGCGCGTCCCGCATCGCGCGCGCGGCGGCGCCCGCGTCCGGGCGCGGGGCGGCCATGTGGAAGCCGTCGTTGGTCAGGGCGTAGGAAAGCAGCTCGGCGTACACGCGCGCGCCGCGCTTTTCGGCGTGCGCGCGCGTCTCGAGGGCCAGGATCGCGGCGCCTTCACCCATCACGAACCCGTCGCGGTCCCTGTCGAAGGGCCGGCACGCCCGCGCGGGGTCGTCGTTGCGCCGGCTCATGGCGCGGATCAGCGCGAACGCGCCGAACGCGAGGGGGGCGAGCGGCGCCTCCGCGCCGCCCGCCAGCATCACGTCGGCGTCGCCCCGCAGGAGGTAGTGCATCGCGTGCCCGAGCGCGATGGGGGCGGAGGCGCACGAGTCGCCGTTGGCCGTGGCCGGCCCCGTGAAGCCCCACTCGATGGCGATGTTGCACGAGCCGGCGCCGGGGAAGATCGAGAGGGCGATCTGCGGGGAAACGGCGCGCGGACCACCGGCGAGATACGCCGCGTGCTCTTTTTCCCCGAACGACACCCCGCCGAGCGCCGTCCCCAGGCAAACGCCCACGCGCTCCGGGGCGATTCCGCCGGGGGCCAGACCCGCGTCGGCGAGGGCCATCCCGGCCGACGCGACCGCGAACTGCGAAAAGCGGTCCAGCCGGCGCGCGCGCTTGGGCTCGAGGTAGTCGGCGGGGTCGAAGTCGCGCACCTCGGCCCCGATGTGCGTGGCGAACGGCGCGGGGTCGAAACGCGTCAGCCGCTCTACGGCGGAGCGCCCGGCCATCGCCCCCGCCCACAGTCCCTCGGCCCCGCTCCCGATGGGCGTCACCGCCCCGATGCCCGTTATAACGATATCATCGGCGGCCGGCCCGCCGCCCGGTTTTTGTTTCAAAGACGACCATGCCTTTCTAATGCGCCTCTGCCTCGACGATCTCCTTGACACGTGCCAGGGTGAGACCGGCGATGTGGTGGATGAACAGGGCGCCGACGACGTGGCGCGCGAACCAGCCGGTGAGCGGGGGGACCGGATACGTGAGCGCGTGCGCGATCGTGACGCGCACGCCTCCCGCGTCCGGCTCGTCCGCCAGGTTCCATTCCACGTACATGCCCCGCGTCACGCCGCCGGTGTGAAAGAACAGGATGCGATCCTCTTCCGGCAAGACGACCTGCGCGGTGCGCCATTTGACAGGGAACCGCCCGCGCCGCGCCGCCATCTCCGCCTGTTTCACGCGGCCGTCGTCTTCGAAGACGCGGACCCAGCGGTAGTGGGGGAGGAGGCGCGGCCAGTCCGCGATGGCGGCGGCGACGGCGAAGATGCGCGCTTTGTCGCCCCGGATGACGATCTGGTTCTCGGTGTGCATCGGACAAGCCACCCTTATTGTACCCGGCCGGGCCGTCACAAAAGGCCGTGCAGCTTTCGCCCGATCTGCCGATAATAGGCACCGGAGGTGACGAAGATGATAAGCAGCTTGATGGGACACGCCAAGCTCGGCGAAATATGGATCCGCATGGGCAAGATCACACAGGAGGAGCTGACGGCGGCCCTGGGCGAGCAGCAGCGCACCGGAAAGCGAGTCGGCGAGATCCTGCTGGCACAGGGACTCATCACCGCGCAGGACGTCCAGGAAGCGCGCGCGGCGCAGCTCGACGTGCCGTACTGTGACGTCCTCAACGCTGTCGTAGACCCGCAAACGATCGCGCTCGTGCCTTCGCAGATCGCCCGCAACTATGTGCTCCTGCCCATCGGGGTGGTCGGGGGGAGGCTGCGGGTCGCCATGGCGAACCCCAACGATGTGGAGTCGCTCGATCTGCTCCAGAGCGCCACCCGGCTGCGTCCCGAGCCCCTGTACGCCGACGAGTCCGCCCTGCGAAAAGTCATTGAAGGCTACTACGGCTCCCTGGCGGACGCCTCAAGCGGCGAAACCCTCGACTCGGTGATCGACGACATCTCCATCGAGCGTGAGGAAGAAGATCCCGGCAACGTGAAGGATCTGATCAACGCGTCGGAACAGGCGCCGGTGATCAAGATGGTGAACCTGCTGCTCACCGAGGCCGTACGGGCGCGCGCCTCCGACATCCATCTGGAGCCGCGCCGCACCAACGTCGAGGTCCGCTACCGGGTCGACGGCGTGCTGCGCCGCGTGCGGGTGCTGCCCAAGGTGCTGCAGGCCGCCTGCATCTCGCGCATGAAGATCATGGCCGAGCTGGACATCTCGGAGAAGCGGCTGCCCCAGGACGGCCGCATCCCGCTCGTGGTCGAGGGGCGCTCGCTCGACCTGCGCGTGTCCACTCTGCCGACGCACTACGGCGAGCGCGTGGTCATGCGCGTGCTGGACAAGGGCGCCGCCCTGCGCCGCTTGGAAGATCTCGACATGTCGGCGGTCAACCTGGAGCGCTTCGGGCAGCTGATCCGCCGCCCGTTCGGCATCATCCTGGTGACCGGGCCGACGGGCAGCGGCAAAACCACCACGCTCTACTCGGCGCTCCGCACGATCAAAAATGAGGCCACGAACATCATCACCTGCGAGGATCCCATCGAATACGACCTGGACGGGATCAACCAGTCGGCGGTTCACGAGAAGGCCGGCCTGACGTTCGCGCGGCAGCTGCGGGCGATCCTGCGCCAGGACCCGGACGTGGTCCTGGTGGGCGAGATCCGCGACGCCGAGACCGCCGAGATCGCCTTCCGGGCGGCCATGACCGGCCACCTGGTGCTGTCCACGCTGCACGCCAACGACGCGCCCACGGCGGTGACGCGGCTCCTGGATATGGGGGTGCCGCCCTTCCTGATCGCCTCGGGCCTGATCGGCGTCGTGGCCCAGCGCCTGACGCGCCGGCTCTGCCCCAGGTGCCGGGTGCAGGAGCCGCCGACGCCCTCCGAAGTGGCACTGCTGGGGCTGGGCCCCGCCGAGACGATCTGGCGCCCCCGGGGATGTCCGGCCTGCGGGGAGACGGGCCACAAAGGGCGCGTGGGCGTTCACGAGGTGATGATCACCGGTGAGGAGTTTTCCCGGCTGATCATGGCGCAGGCCCCCGGCGCGCAGCTGCGCGGTGCGGCGGTCGCGGCGGGGATGACGCCGATACAGGAAGACGCCCTCGCCAAGGTGCGCGCGGGCCTGACGTCGGTGGACGAGGTGCTGCGGCGCGTCCACGTCAAGGCCGACTAGAGCGTCCCCACCTGAAATCCGTCGCTCCAGAAAGACAGGTCGCCGTCGGCTTCGTCCGTACGGAAGACGCGGGCGCCGGACGCCGCCAGCCGCTCCAGAGTTTCGCGGTGCGGGTAGCCGTCGAAGTTACCCCGCGCGACGCTGATCACGGCGACGGAGGGGCGCACCAGGCGCAAGAACTCCGGCGAGGTAGCGTTGCGCGTGCCGAAGCGGGCGACGCGGAGCCACCCGGCCCGCAGGTCCGGCCCGCGGGCGATGAGCGCCGTTTCGCCGGCCCGCTCCAGCCCACCCGCGAACAGGAACACCGTGTTGCCGAACGCCGCCCGCAGGACCAGGGAGCTGTTGGCGGCCCCCGGGGCGGCGGAAGGGAGCGGCTCGGCGGGGGCGAGCACCTCCAAGCGGACGCCGTCCAGGGCGAGCTTCTGGCCGGCGCGGGCGATCTGGACCGGGACGCTGCGCGCGGCGAGCAGGGCGCGGACCTCCTCCTGCACCTGGTTGACCGCCTGGTCGGGACGGGGGTAGCCCGTCTCCAGGGCGGCGCGCACTTCGAAGTGCCGCAGCACGTCCGGGACGCCGCCGATCGCCTCCGCATAGGGGTAGGGCAGGACGAGCAGGTCGATGTGCCGGGCCCCCGCCGCCCGGAGCGCGTCGGCCACCTTCGGCCCCGCCCCGGGCGGGCCCCCGCCGATCAGGATGAACCGGTCACGGGGCGTGCGGATCCAGGACGCCTCCCCGTTGCCGACGTTGACCACGGTGACGTCGAGCCGGCGCACGGGCGGGGGCAGGGGGCGGCTCCCCAGCAGGAAGCCGGCCAGCATCGCGCCGGTGGCCAGGAGGCTCATGACAAGGAGCGGGAACAGGCGGCGCACCACGGCAGGGATCGGCGAAGTCTTCCCGGTCACGCGTCACTTATCCGCTTTGCGCGCGTCCGCGGTCAGGTGGTAGGACAGGACCGCGAGCTCCTGCAGAAAGGAGACGTTGCGCACCACGACGTGCCGGGGCACCCGCAGTATCACCGGGGCGAAGTTGAGTATGGCGCGTATGCCGGATTCCACGGCTTTCTGGGCCACCGCCTGGGCCGCGCTCGCCGGGACGGCAAGGATGGCGATGCGCGCCCCGATCACCTCGTTCACCTCGCCCAGCCGGCGGTAGTCCAGGATGTCATGGTCCCAGAGCCGCTTGCCGATCTTGCGCGGGTCGTTGTCGAAGGCGGCCACGATGTGGAATTTGTGTTCCTTCAGGCCGGGGTAGCCTAGCAGCGCCGAGCCGAGATTGCCCGCGCCGATGAGCAGGATGGGCTGGATCTTGTGGATCTGCAGGATGCGGGCGATGCGGCTTTCCAGCTCGGCGACGTTGTAGCCGACGCCCGGTTTGCCGAACTCTCCGAAGTAAGAGAGGTCCTTGCGGAACTGCGCGGCGTTGATGCCGGTGTGCTGCTCGATCTCGGCCGACGAGATCGTCTCCACGTCGGTCGCGCCCAAATCGACGAGGCAGCGCAGGTACGTGGTCAGCCGTTCCAGCGTCGGGATCGGTACCTTGGATGCCGACGTACTGGTGGTCGGGCGAGCCGGGGCTGTCTCGGACTTCGGCATAGTACATTATACCCAACTCTCGAAAACACCGTCAACTAGCTTGCAGGCGTTCGAGCGGACCCTATGCCCTTTCCTGCTCCGCAGCCCCCGTGTCTGCAGAGTCCGTGCCGGCCGTCGCCGATGGATCGAAGCCGGCGCGCTGTGCGATCAGGTAAAGCGGTCTGCGTTT
>JAUJNC010000166.1 GCA_030446525.1 Armatimonadaceae bacterium | reverse complement strand
TAGACGATGGGGCCGTCGGCGCATCTCCACGTTTCATCGGTGGCGAGCGTGACGCGGCGGCCGTCGGAAAGCTCGGCTTCGATCTGGCACAGCAGCTTCGGCGCGGATCGCCACGGCGCCTGGTCGAAGTCCCAGGCCGCTTTGTTCTGCACGTTGAGCCAGCCGTTGCCGAGCATCACGCCCACGGCGTTCTGACCGCGCCTGAGCAGATCGGTCACGTCATACGTGACATACAGCGCCCGCCGGTCATAACGCGTGTAGCCGGGGTCGAGGAGGTGGTCCCCGACGCGCTTTCCGTTGAGGTACAGCTCATAATACCCGAGCCCGCAGATATAGGCGCGCGCCCGCTTGATCTCGCTTTCGAGGGGGAACGCGCGGCGCAGCAGCGGGGCGGCGCTGACACGGATGTCCGTGGTGCGGCCGATCCATTTCGCCCGCCAGTCACCCGGCTGAAGCAGCCCCATCTCCCAGCGAGCGGTCTCGCTTTCAGCGCTCTTGCCCTCGTTATCCCACACGCGCACTTTCCAGAAGCACTGCTGTCGCGAGCCGAGGGCCTGACCTTCATACGGGATCTGCACCGTTTCGTCCGACGCCACTTTGCCGCTGTCCCAGAGGTCACCCTGGCCCGCGCGCAGCTTGTCGTCGCTGCTGGCGACGAGCACCTGATAGGCGGCCTGCTTCAGCGCGCGCCGGTCGGATTCCAGGATCCAGCTCAGACGCGGGCGAGGCGTATCGATGCCGAGGGGATTGTCGAGATACTCGCAGCGCAGGCGGCTGACAACGGTAGCAGCCATGGCTCCGCCGGGCGTGGCAGCCAAGACGGACGACGCAGCGACCCAGGGGGCGAGGGAAATGGCTTTCATTGCGCTTATTCTCTCTTCTTCTTGATGCACTCGGTTTCGACGTACACAAGTGCAAAGCCTCCCTGCGGTAGAAGGCTAGGAGCCGGCCACGCACGAACAGAGGGAACTGCGCCGGCGGGTCGTGACTTACCTTTGCACGCATGCGCCTCGGGTGCTCTATGGCCGTTTCCGGGATCGGGGCTGGCACATCGGCAGCGGGGTGACGGAAGCGGCATGCAAGTCAGTGGTGCGGGGCCGGATGAGTGGAGTGGGGATGCGCTGGAGCGAGCAAGGCGCCGAGGTGATGCTGCATCTGCGCTCGGCTTGGTGCAGCAGTGGGCACACCGACTTTGCTGATGTGGCCCAGCACTCTATCAGTCTATCATAATCGTGAACCACACCCGCCAAAGGGAAGTAGGAAGGATTTCGACGCGGGGCGGGGCAGGATGGCCCCGCGCTCCGCGCTGCCGGAGACCCGCATCGGTCTTCTCCGGAACGGGATGTTCGAAAAGCCCGTTTCCTGGGGTATTGGTTCAACGGGAGGGCGTCTGACGGGCTCTCCAGAACTGGACTCTAAGATCCATCCTGGCCTATAATAAAACGCCCGTGGAGTGGCTGCGCGGCTAAGCGTACGCCGCAGCGGACGCGGAAGCAATCCCATCTGTCGACTGTCCCGACGGCGGTGCTTTTATGAACAGTTCTACCTGGAGCAACACGATGGCTGAGCGACACACAGTTTTGGTAGTTGACGATGAACCGGACGTGGTGAAGAGCGTCCAAGACCTGCTGCGCCTGGACTACCGGGTGCTGGGAGCGACCCGCGCCGAGGAAGGGCTGAAGCTCCTGCGCAGCGAGGAGGTCCACGTCGTGATGAGCGACCAGCGGATGCCGGAGATGACGGGCGTAGAGTTCCTTCGCCGGGTTCGTGACGAGTACCCCGAAGCGGTCCGCCTCCTGTTCACGGGCTACGCGGACATGAAAGCGGTCATCGACGCCATCAACCAGGGCCACGTGTACCGCTACATCCCCAAGCCGTGGAACCCCGACGAGCTTCAAAGCTTGATCCGGGGCGCCGTGGATCGGTACGAGCTCGCGGCGGAACGCCAGCGCCTGCTCGTCGAACTGAGGAAGAAAAACGAAGAACTGGAAAAGGCCAACAATCTGAAGCTCGCCTTTATCGAGGTGGCCAGCCACGAACTGCGCACGCCCGTCACCATCGTGGCGGGGACAGCACAGTTCCTTTCCGAAATGCCCGACCTGCCCCTGCCTGTGCTGGAGTGGGTCGCTAGCCTGCACCACTCCAGCCAGCGCCTGCAGGATGTGATGGAGCAGATCATCACGATGCTTCAGGCGGGCCAGTTCCAGCAGAAGCTGGAGCCCCGCTATACCAACCTGTCGAGCCTGCTGGCGACGGCCCTCGATGACGTCCGTCCGTTGATCCAGAAGCGGCGGCAAACGCTGGTCGAGGACTATCCCCACTGGGCCGAAGACCTGGGCAGGATCGCCGTCGACGCCGCGAAGATACGGGACTGCCTCAACCACCTGCTTTTGAACGCGATCAAGTTCACACCCGACGAGGGAACCATTACGGTCTGGGCGCGGCGGACAGAAGGTGGCGGGGCCGAGATCCACGTCGGCGACACGGGCACGGGCATCGACCCCGCCGTCCTGCCGCATATCTTCGAACCGTTCTTCGCCGGGTTCGACGTCGCGCATCATGCGTCCGGCCGTTTCGAATATAAAAGCAAAGGGATCGGCCTGGGGCTAAGCGTGGTCAAGGACATCGTCGAGATGCACGGCGGCACGATCGCCGCGCCGACCGAGGTGGGCAGTGGGACGACCTTCCTCATCACCTTGCCGGAAAGCCTGTCCACCGTGTCGCCGTCCTGAACTCGTCCCAGCTGTCCCCAGGCAGACCTCGATCCGGTACCTTCATCGTGTGTCTGCTCCGGCGGCTCCGTCAGTCGTTTCTCCAGGCGCGGCCGTCCCGGGCGAGCAGGGCGTCCGCGGCGGCGGGTCCCCAGGTACCGGCCGCGTAGTCGGGCAAGGGGGTCGGCGGGCGCGCGGGCTGCCAGGCCTCCAGCACCGGTCCCAGGACCTGCCACGAAAGCTCGACCGCGTCGCTGCGGTTGAACAGCGTGGGGTCCCCCTCCATCGCGTCGAGCAGCAGCGTCTCGTAGGCGGTGGCCGGGAACTCGCCCAGGGCCGCGCTGTAGGAAAAGCTCATCTGTACCTGGCACATGTGCATCTTGGGCCCCGGCGCCTTGGCGCCGAGCTTGAGCGAGATGCCCTCGTCCGGCTGGATCCGGATCGTGAGCACGTTCGGCTCGATCTGGTCCTGCGGCGTCCGGTGGAAGAACAGGTGCGGCACGCGCTTGAACTGGATGGCGATCTCGGTCCGCTTCTTCGGCATCCGCTTGCCCGAGCGCAGGTAGAACGGCACGTCGGCCCAGCGCCAATTGTCCACCATCAGCTTGAGCGCGGCGAAGGTCTCCGTCTGCGAGTCCCCGGCAACGTCCGGCTCGTGGCGGTAGCCGGGCACCGGCGCTCCGCCGATCTCGCCCGGCCCGTACTGGCCGCGCACCGCCACCTGTGCCACGCCCTCCGCGTCGATCGGCAGGATGGCGCGCAAAACGTCCGCCTTGCGGTCGCGCACGGACTGGCTGCCGTAGCGCACCGGCGGGTCCATGGCCACCAGGGCCAGCAGCTGCAGCAGGTGGTTCTGGAACATGTCGCGCAGGCAGCCCGCCCCGTCGTAGTAGCCGCCCCGGTGCTCGACGCCCAGGGACTCGGCCGCGGTTATCTGCACGTGATCGACGTAGCGGCGGTCCCAGATCGGCTCGATGATCGCGTTGGCAAACCGGAATGCGAGGATGTTCTGGACGGTCTCCTTGCCCAGGTAGTGGTCGATGCGAAAAACCTGGTCCTCGCGGAATACGTCGTGGACCACGCCGCCCAGCCGCCGCGCGCTCTGCAGGTCGCGCCCGAACGGCTTCTCGACGATGACGCGCGTCCAGCCTCCCGCGCCGCCCTGACGGTTGACCAGGCCGTGCTCCCCCAGGTTCCGGATGATGGGTTCGTAGAAGTCGGGCGAGGTCGCGAGGTAAAAGAGGCGGTTGCCGCCCGTGCCGTGCTCTTGGTCCATCTCGCGCAGGCGCCTGGCAAGCTCCCGGTACCCTCCCGGGCTCTCGAAGTCCGCCGGGAGGTAGTGCAGGGAGGGCGCGAACTCGTCCCACAGCTTCTTGCGGAAAAGGAGCACCTCCGCCGACGTCGTCACCCGCTGGCGCATCTGGTCCCGGAAGCTGTCGTCGTCGTGGGGCGTGATCGCGAAGCCGAGAACGGCAAACCCGGCCGGCAGCAGATCCTGGCACGAAAGGTTATACAGCGCGGGGATCAGCTTCCGGCCGGTCAGGTCGCCGCTGGCGCCGAAGATGACGAAGGCGCACGGTTCCTGCGGCCGCAGCAAGAGAGGCCCGGCCAGCTCCGCCCCTTCCGCACCCAGAGGGTACCCGGCGGTGACGGTCGGCGCCGCCCCGGCGCCCCCGGGCAGGCCCGGTGTGGTCTCGCCCGCTTCGTAGATGATATCCTCGCTACGGCCGGAAAGCATGGACGGCCTCTTCTTTCGTGTCGAAGATGTCAAAGATCCGGTGCATCCGGGTGATCTCGAAGACCCCGCGGACCGGTTTCGATACGCCGAACAGCTTCAGGTCCCCGCCGGCGGCGCTCAGGCGCCTCAGGCACGAGAGGATAGCCCCGATCCCGGCGCTGTCGACGAACCGCAGATGGCTCATGTCGAAGAGCACCTGCGAGTTTGCCTCGAGCAAGCGCGCGACGTCGCGCTTGAACTCTTCGGCGATACTCGCATCCAGGCGCTCGCCCCGCAGCTCCACGACCGCGACGTCACCCACTCTATCAATGCCCATTTCCATGGCGGTTTCCCTCTCGCCGGTTTTCTCGGCTCTTTACCAGATGGACGCAGTTTCTGCCCTGCGCATCGCCAAAATAATGCACCTCATCGACGCTCTGGGCGATGATGTAGACGCCAAAGCCGCCCTCGCGTGAGCCGTCAAAGGCGGGCGGCTTGACCGCCGCCGGGTCAAAGGCTTCCCCGAGGTGAGACAGCCGGACGGAGACGCTCTCCGCGAAGAGATCCGCTTCCACCCAGATCCGCCCGTCGGTGCGGCCGTGGTACGCGTGCTTCATGATGTTGCTCGCCGCTTCGGTGACCGCGAGTTCGATCTGGGAGAGGCTGTCCTCGTCCAGAGCCGGCGACGGGGCGCCCCGGCAAAAGTCCCGCAGAAACGCCCCGATCGGCGCCAGCTGGGCCAGATCGCTCGGAAACTCTCTTTCCGCGTGGGCGACGAGGGGCGCCCTTTTGGTGTCTTCAATCCGGACAGCGACGCACGTCAGATCGTCCGCGAACGTCTCCGAGCTCGAAAAAGCGACGACCGCCCTGCGAACCTCTTCTATGAGTTCCTCCGGCTCGAGGCGGCCGCGCGTCCGGATGAACTCGACCAGACGGTCCACGCCGAAGAGTTCGCCCGCCGCGTCCTCCGCTTCCGTCACGCCGTCCGAATAAAAGAAAAACAGGTCCCCCGCCTCGAACGGCACGGCAACCTGCCTGTAGGTCTCCCGCTCGCTGAATCCTAAAGGCATGCTCTCGCCTTCCAGCAGCGCGCACGTGCCCGTACGATGCCGGAAGTGGATCGTTTTGGTGTGTCCACAGTCCACGAAAACGATCCGGCGCCGGTGCAGATCGAACCGCGCGTAGCAGAGGGTCGCAAAGCGTTCCAGACCGATGAACTGGCCGGTCACCTCGGCATGGACCCACATGACGATCGCCTCGGGCTCCGGGAGCGTGCCCGGAGCGGAGGTGGAAAGGAGGTGGCTGAGCGCGCGCACGAAGTGGCTCTTGATCGCCGCGCCCATCAGCGCCGCGGGAACCCCCTTGCCCATGACGTCCCCGACGACGATATCGAGGCACTGGGCGCTGTGCGTCAGGAAGTCGTAGAAGTCGCCGTCGACCTGCTGCGAAGGGATCGTCAGGGCAGTCACCCGGATGCCGGGAAGCTGCTGGGGCGGCTGGCCGAGCAGGAGCGTCTGCTGGATCTTGGCGCCGATCTGGCCCTCGCGCTGGTGCGCACGCTCCACCTCCTCCAGGGAGGCGCGCAGAGCCGCCTCCAGGTCGAGGATGCGCCGGCCCGCGCGCACGCGCACCTGCAGCTCGTGCGGGTCGAACGGCTTGACCAGGTAGTCGTCCGCGCCCGCCTCCATCCCCGCGACGAGCGTCCTCCTTGCGGTCCTTGGAGGTCAGCAGCAGGATAAAAACGCATGGGGCGTCCGCGCGCTCCCGGACCTTGCGACACACCTCCACCCCGTCCATGCCCGGCATCAGCCAGTCCAGGATCGCCAGCTTCGGGGCGCCGGCGCGCTCGAGCGCCTGCCACGCCTCGGCCCCGTCCCGGGCGACCACCACCTCGTAGCCCCACCTCCAGGCTGACTTCGAGCAGGCGGCGCGGGACGGGATCGTCGTCGGCGATCAGGATTTTCATGCTCCTGGGCTAACCGTCCGGCAAGGTAATGAGGAAGGTCGTGCCGCGACCCGACGCGCTTTCCACCTCGATGTTGCCGCCGTGCATCTCGATGAACGCCTTGACCACACTCAGCCCCAGACCCAGCCCGCGGCGGCCGTACTCGAAATGTCCGGAAGCGTGGTGCGAAACGTCGAACGCCGTAAAGAACGGTTCAAAGAGACGCGGCAGGCTTTCAGGTCGATACGTCCCCGCGGACGCGGATCTCGGCCCCGCCGTCTCCTTTGCGCCGCGCGGACAAGGTGATCGTCCCCGTCCGGCGTGAACTTGATCGCGTTCAGCAGAAGATGATGGACGCTGTCCCGTATCCTGGGCGCCTCCACCGGGATGGCGCCGAGGTCCGCGGGCCAGTCCAGCGCGAGCGCCTGTCGCCGCAGGCTCGGTGAACGGCCGGACATCCTCCGCGGCTTCGGCCAGCAGCGCGGACAGATCCACCCGCCGGCGCTCCAGCGGCCGTTCGAACTGGCCTGCCGACAGCATCGTGACCAACCTGTTCGACCAGATGCTGCAGGCGTTTACCGGCGCTGCGGATGCGGTCCAGCCGGTTCGGCAGCGTCCGGCAGCCCGGGCGTCGCGGCCGCCAGGTCCGTCATGCCCAGCAGGATGGTGAGCGGCGTGCGCAACTCATGGCTGGCCACCTGGATGAACGCCGCCTTCGAACTCGTTCGCCTGCTTGAGCCTCGGCGTTCGCCTTTTCAGCCTGGTTGTTGCACTGCGTACCGACGAGCAGCCGGTCGCGTTCGTCGATCAGGTCATAGCGTTCGACCGCCTCACGGATCACCGCTTGCAGCCTCGCCCGGATCCCACGGCTTGGTGACGTAGCGATAGACACTGCCCTGGTTGACGGCGTCGATGACCGCCCGGATATCGGCGTAGCCGGTAAAAAGCAGGCGGATGACGTCCGGATGAGCACCGCGAATCCGGTGAAGGAACTCGACGCCGGTCATCTCCGGCATCCGCTGGTCGCTCATCACGACGTGAACCTCGTGCTCGTCGAGGAGCTTCAGCCCCTCCTGCGGGCGCGTCGCACCGAGGACGCGGTAGTCGAGGCGCAGCAGATCCTGCACGCTTTTGACGACATCCGGCTCATCGTCGACGACCAGAAGAGTGTGTCTCCGAGACATGACAAACCTCCGTCCTCATCCCTGGCGGGAGGCGGACCCCCTGAATCGTGATCCTTGCCCGAGGGCGGAATCGACCTCGATGGTTCCGCCGTGGTCCTGAACGATGCCGTAGCTGATGCTGAGTCCCAGGCCGGTCCCCGCACCGGGCGGCTTGGTCGTGAAGAAAGGATCGAAGATACGGTCACGGATGGACGGGTCGATGCCGCTGCCGGTATCGGTGACCTCGATCTGCACGGCCTCGCCCGTGGCATAGGTGCGGACCGTCACCTTCCCGCCCTCCCCACAGGCGTCGACCCCGTTGGCGATCAAGTTCATCACCACCTGGTTGATCTTCGCCGGATAGCACGCGACGGGCGGCAGCGCGGACAACTCCGTCTCCACCCGGACCTGTTTCTGGCTGGCCAGGCCACGGATGATGTTCACCGTGGACTCGACGCCCGCGTTCAAGTCCACCTCGTGCAGGTCGCTCTCGTCAAGGCGCGCGAAATCTCGCAAGTCGCGCACGATCTGCCGGATGCGAAGCAGGCCGTCGCTCGAGCGGACCATCGCCTCTTCCAGGTTGGCCAGCGTATAGCGCAGGTCGATCCGGTCGCAAAGCTCGCGGATCCGCCCCAGGGTTCTCCGGCTGCTCTTCTCCAGCCCGTCCGCCTCCCGGTACAGGTCGAGCAGGGCGCGCAGCGCGCCGACATCACGCTGCAGCACCGCGACGTTGTTGCTGACGAAGGCCAGCGGGTTGTTGATCTCGTGCGCGACGCCGGCGACCATCTGACCCAGGGCGGCGAGCTTTTCCGTTTGCACCAGATGGCCCTGCGCTTGCTTGAGCGCCTCGTGCGCCTCCCGCTCGGAACGGGCCAGCCTTCCAGGCGCACGTTCTGCAGGCGCAGGTTGCTCCTCGGTCCGCTTACCCTCGGTCAGGGAGCGGAGAGGGCCGCCTCCAGGTCGAGAACGCGCTGGCCCGCGCGCGCAAACGCACCTGGCTCGTGCGGGTCGAACGGCTTGACCAGGTAGTCGTCCGCGCCCGCCTCCATCCCCGCGACGACGTCTTCCCCGGCGGTCCTTGGAGTCAACAGGAGCAGATAGATGTAGGGGACGCCCGCCCGCTCCCGGACCCTACGGCAGACTTCCGGGCCGTCCATGCCCGGCATCAGCCAGTCCAGGATCGCCAGCTTCGGGGCGTCGTCGCGCTCGAGCGCCTGCCACGCCTCGGCCCCGTCCCGGCGACCACCACCTGGTAGCCCCACCGCGACAGCGTGACCTCGAGCAGGCGGCGGTTCGCGATGTCGTCTTCGGCGATCAATGCTCTCGGCGCATCCTCCTCCCCGAGGCGGCGAGGGCCGGCGAGGGCTTCGATCTCGTCTTCCAGCACGGCGCACGCCGCTTCGGCCTGGGCGAGGTCTTTCTCGCGCCCCATCACCTCCAGCTTCAGCGCCGTCTCAAAGGCCGCTCTGGCGCCGAACGTGCCGACCGACCCCTTCAACGTGTGCGCGGCGCGCTCCAGCGCGTGCGCGTCACCGCGCGCGATCGCCCCCGGATATCCGACAGCAGCCGTGGCGCCTCGCCGAAGAACAATCCCGCGATCTCCCTCAAAAGTCCCAGGTCGCCGCCGACGCGAACCAGAGCCGCCTCCCGGTCGAACTGGACTCGGTCCGCCCCGCATCCGGCGCCGCGCCGTTTCCGCTCCGGCGGGAGCCGGGAGCAGGCCTCGATGACCTGGATGAGCCTCCGTGCCTGGAGCGGCTTGGTGACGTAGGCGTCCATCCCGGCCGCCAGACAACGCTCGCGGTCGCCTTTCATCGCGTGGGCGGTCATCGCGACGATGGGGATATGCGTAGATCCCTCCTCCTGGCGGATGGCGGCGGTCGCCTCAAAGCCGTCCATCTCCGGCATCTGCACGTCCATCAAGATCAGGTCGAAGGGCTCCCGGCGGGAGGGCGGCGAGCGCCTCTTTGCTGTTGCCCGCGATCACCAGGCGGTGCCCCCGCTTTTCGAGCACCCCGACCGCCAGCCGCTGGTTGACCGGGTTGTCCTCGGCGAGCAGGATGCGGAGCGCTCGCCCGCGTTCGGGCGGGGGACGGTTCGGCGATCGGGGACGGTTCGCGCGTCTCGGCAGGCGACGTCCAGGACCGTCGCCGTGCTGTCCAGCGGGCCTCCGACTGCTTGATCGGTTTGCTCAGGTAGGCGGCGAGGCCCAGGCCGGCAACGGACGCGATCGCCGTGCTGACCGGCGGAGGAGAGCATCATCATCGTGGCCCCGGCCGGACCAGATGCTGCCGGATCTCCTCGGCCAGGCGAAGCCATCCATCTCCGGCATCATGGCGTCCAGAAGCACCAGGGGGAAAGCTGCTGACCGCCACGCGCTTCATCTCGGCCAGCGCTGTCCGTGCGCTGTCTACCACGATCGGCTTCATGCCCCAATTGCTCAGCATCTCTTCGAGGATGCGCCGGTTTCGTCGCGTTGTCGTCGACGACCAGAACGCGTCCTTCACGTCCAGCCGCTCGGCGGAGGGTTTCGCGCCGCTTTTGCAGGCCGAAGCGCGCGGTGAAGTGGAAGGTGCTCCCCTTGCCGACTTCGCTCCTCGACCCAGATCCGCCCGCCCATCGGGGCGACCAAATGGACGAGATCGACAGCTTGTGGCCGGTGCGCCGCCGTACCTCCGGGTGGTCGAGGTATCCACCTGGGAAAGCTCCTCGAAGATCGCGCTGCTGTTCGGGGGATGCCGATCCCGGTCGTCGCTAACGGCAAAGTGAAGGCGCCTTCGTCGTCCGCCGCGACATCGACCACCACCTCGCCCTGCTCCATGAATTCTGGATGGCGTTGCCGACCAGGTTAACGACGATCTGGCGCAGGCGCCCCGGTCGCCGACGAGCGCTTCCGGCACATCGGGCGGGATGCTGGCAGGCCAACTCCAGGCCGCTTATCGGCGCGCACCGCCAGCGTCTTCATCGTGTCGGCAAGGCTGTCCCGCAGGCTGAAGTCGATGGGCTCGAGGTCGAGCTTGCCCGCCTCATCTTGGAGAAGTCGAGGATGTCGTTGATCAGCAGCAGTCATCGGCCGACGCCTTCACCCATGCCCAGGTACTCCCGCTGTCGGTGAGCGGGGTATCGAGGCCGCTCCGCCGCGCCGAGGATGCCGTTCATGGGCGTGCGGATCTCGTGGCTCATGTTGGCCAGAAACTCGCTCTTGGCGCGGGTGGCGGCTTCGGCGGCTTCCTTGGCCCGTTGCGCTCTGCTTCCGCCTGCTTGCGCGCGGTGACGTCCCAGAAGATTGCTTGCGTCCTGATGACCCCCCCCGGGAGGCATACACCCGCGTGTGCGTCACCTCCACGGAGATCTTCTGGCCGTCCGACCGTCGGTGCTCTTCCACGGTCTCGAACACCTCCCCGTCCTCGATGACTCTCCGGTCGGCCTGCCGGTACTTCTCCGCCAGTTCGGGGGGGAACAGGTCAAAGTCCGTTTTGCCGATGATCTCGTCAAGCCGCGCGCCCAGCGTGTCGCAGAAGAGCTTATTGGCGAAGGTGAACCGGCCCTCGAGATCCTTGCGGAAAACGTTGAGTGGCAGGCCGTCAACCAGGGAATGGTACAGGACCTCCGAATCCCTCAGCGCTTCCTCCGCCTGTTTGTGCTCGGTGATGTCCCGGCTCAAGCACACCAGCCCCGCGATCTTGCCGTGCGTATCCTGCAAAGGCATTTTGGTGGTGGAGAGCCACTTCCGGTTGCCTGCCGGATCTACGATGGGTTCTTCCCGGTCGACCCAGGGTCGACCTGATTCAATAACCGCTTGATCGTCGGCCGAATACTGCGCCGCCAGTTCCGGCGGGAAGAAGTCGAATACCGTCTTGCCGATAACCTCGTCGGGCGCTGTCGCGCCCACGGAACGCAGGTGCGCGATATTGTCGATAACGTACCTGCCCTGGGTGTCTTTGACATAGATGCGGTCGGGCAAGTTGTCTATGAGCGTACGCAGGATGTTGCGTTCTTCGGCCAGCGCCTCCTCCACCCGCTTGCGCTCGGCGACATCGGCCTGCAAGGCGTCGTTGGCTTTCGCCAGCTCCGCGGTCCGCTCCCGGACCCGCATCTCTAACCCGTCGTACGCCCGGCGCAGCGTCTCTTCCGCCCGCGCGCGCTCGGACCCGGCGCGATCCATCGCGCCGCCGATGACCCGGGCGGTCTGCGAAACAACAACGCTCACGACCACGGCGGAAGTCGACGCCAGGAGCGCCGCGAGCAGCGCGCGGTTCACCTCTACATGGAAGGGGATGCTGTGATACAGCAGGCCGCTGGCCAGAACGGTGGCAGCGGTCACCGGAAGAAAGGCGCGCAGCAGAAGCGCGCGCGCGGACGGGCCGAGGAACGGCCGCAGGGGGAAGTGGTCCGGTCCGGCAGCGGCGATCAGCCCCAGCCCGAGAAACAGGAAGGCGATGGCCGTCGGGAGCGCTACCGGGATGATCTTCCCCCCGTAAAGCAGCGGCGTCCCGTACACATACCCGAGCAGCACCACCAGACTCACCGCCACCACGATCGACGCCAGGCCCGCTGCTCCCCCTGCCGGCGCGCGGCGCGCCGGCGCCAGCAACAGCATCGCGAGGGCCGCCAGAAGAAAGTTGGCCGCCGTGATGGGGGACATGCGCCCGGTGCGGACCGCGCCGAATGTCCCCGGTTCGCGCAGCAGAAACTTTTCAATCTCCAGATGGACGCCGGGGACAAAGTCGAGGAGTATCAAAAAGCTCAGAAGCGAGACAAGAAGGGCGGCAGCCATGCCGCCCACCTTGCCGAACCGGCGGGAAGGCGCGCGGGCACGAAGAAACAAGGCGCCTGCCAGCAGGATGAACGCCACCGCCGTGCTCGGCGCGATCGGGATGTAATCCACGCGGACACCCGCCAGAACGTGCAGGCGCGACACCCAGCCCAGTATCCCCAGGATACCCAGAGCTGCTGTGACGGCGCTGCAGACCAGCGCCGCGCGCCCGAGGGTCTCTCCGGCGGTGCGATCATCGGACGGCTCCTCAGCCGGTGCGTGAAGACCGCCCTGCTGTCGAACGGTTTCGTTCTTTTGCCGCTTCATTGTCTGACGTCCCGCATAGATGCGCAAGAAAAGGGATCTGTATAAAGGGTGACATTCGACAGGCAACCGCACGTCTCCTGCGGCCGCAAAAAAAGCCGCAGGGTGCAAGCAGCACCCTGCGGCCTTTCGTGTATGGTGTGGCGGATGGCCGGCACACGACCCGACGCTCAAGACCGACGTCCCGTCCCCCGCCGTCAGGCGCGTCGGCCTTCCGGCCGCTTCACATAGCCGTAGTGCTCCAGGTACCAGACATCCTCCGCGTGCGCCGTGACGCGGTACGCTTCTTTGGCGACGTAACCGGCCGGCGCGTCCGCCCAGACGTAAGCCCAGGCGTTGCCGACGGCGAGAGGCAGGTAGGCGCCGCCCGCGCCCGGCACGGAGTACTCCCCCAGCTGGATCAGCGCCTCCGAACCGTCGCCCCGCTCCACCTGCAATTGTACCAGCCCGACGCCCGGCGCGTACCACGCCCGCCGCGTGCCGCAGAACTCCCGGCGGTTGTTTCGTTTGCTGTTCTCCGGGGCGTCGTCGGGCAGGCCGCTCTCGGCCGTGACCAGCTCCGTCAGCAGGCAGTTTTCGAAGGTTCCCGCGGGGACCGTGACGCGCTCGTCTGCGCTCTTCACGGTCATCGCCGCCCGAAGCGGCTGATACGAGCAGGAAACGGCGTCGCCGGACCAGCCGCCGCCAGCCGGCACCGAAGGGTCCAGGAACTTCCGCAGGTGCGAGAGTTGCCAGAAGACCCGCTGGATCGACAGCGGCGTTTGGGCGGGCATGTCGTCCCAGGTGAAATCGATGCGGCACGTCTCGAACATGAAAGACACGGCGCCCTCTTTTGTTTCCAGCCCGTCGCAGCCCGTGTGGGATCCGACGAGCGCGGGGAAACCCTCCTCGCCCACCTCCGCCAGTACGTCCAGGATGGCGCGGCAGAAGGCGATCCCGCGGTGGTCGCCCGCCGCCTCGAAAAGGCGGAGCGCCGCCTCGAAAAGGCGGAGCGCCGCCTCGATATGCCC
>JAUJNC010000165.1 GCA_030446525.1 Armatimonadaceae bacterium | reverse complement strand
GGGCAGAGGTAAGCGGACAATATCAGCAAAATTCCTCATAAATACATTCAGATTATGATTTCTATCTACAGCTACATTTAATGCATTTTTTAATGTTGCATTTTGTTCTTGTAAAAGGTGGCCGTTTTTCAAAGTAGATTCCAAAATGCTGTTAACAGGGCCAATAGTGTTATTTACTTCATGAGCCATCATTCGAATTACTTTGCCGTAAGCTTTCTTTTCGGCTTCAAGAATTTCTACGGTAAGTTCTTCCATCATTACAAATACCCTTGGAAATCCCCGGTCTATAAAATGAGATTTTTGCAGTTTGTATGTTGTTAATCCGTTTACAGAAATTGTTCTTGATTCCCCTGACTGAAGCTCACTTATTTGCTTCGTTACGGGGTGATCTATTTCTTCAACCTGTTTATTAATGATAGATTTTTCACTTACCCCAAGAAACTGAATTGCTTTGGGATTTAGCTGGTGAACTTTAGTATCATAATCTAAAATAATGATTCCGGTAGGAGAAGTTTGAATAAGCTTTTCGAGAAAGAAATGTTGTTGTTCCTGTTTTGTTCTTTCAGTTCTTAATACATCAATCATTTTATTGTACACTGAAATCAGTTCATCCATTTCGTGTTTACCTGTTGTGACAAATTTTGTTGTAAAATCTCTGTCTTTAATGGCTTCCATGCGCCCAGGAACGGATGCCGCGTGTAGATCTCGTCCAGTCGGTGCCTAATCATCACTTCCTGCTCGCCAGCCGGTCGCGGCTCGTAGTACAGGCTGGCGCGCCAGAGCGAGAGCAGATCGGCCTGCCAAAGCAAGGGCAACGCCATTGCTTGATTCCACTCGAGCAGCGCCACGCGCTCGTTACGCCTCAGGTTCGAGGCCAGAGTTTTTTGAGCCAGTTGAGCTGGGTCACGCAAGCGTGACCGGGGTGGTGAGCTTGCCGATCTGCTGGTAGAGCTCGGCGATCTTGTTTTCCTGGGCCTCTGCCTTCTCGTCTTTGGCCGCGCCGCGTTGGAAGAGACTCGCCAAGTCTGTGACGGCTGCTTGTTTCCATGTGGTGACCAAGTTCGGGTGAATCTCATGCTGTGCAGCCAGCTCCGAGATGGTCTTGGTCTCTGGCAGCGCCTCGATGACGATCTTGGCTTTCGGGGCCGGTGAATACTGGTTTCTCTGTGCCCGGGGGAGTTCGAGCGCCGGGCGGCGGCGGCCGACACGTTGCCGATCGCGGCTTAACCAAGTCTCCACCAAAGCGGAGGAAGTCCACCCGTCCCGCCCAAGAGGTGTATGCCCGCATCCGGGGCATCACGGCGACAAATCCAGGAGCGGGGCGCTTGGCTCAGGGAGACTCTTCCGACCGGCCCCGCTTCTCGTAGGTCGATCCTTCTATGGAGATGATCTCGATCCACTGCCCGCCGGGGGCCTCCAGATAGAAGGAGCGCGTCCGGTCCCGGTGCGGCTTGATCTCTTTGCCGTGCAGCGTGGCCAGCCGCTCCAGCTCGGCCTCGTCCACCCGCCAGGCCAGGTGCTGCGGGTGCTGGTCCTGGACCACGAAGGCCAGCTTCACCCCGCCCGCGTCTAAAAGCGCCCAGGTCGCGTCCTGGTAGAGCACCGTAGCGCCGGGCAGGTTGTCCCGGTACCAGGCCACGGCCTCCGCGATGTCCGGCACCTGCTGCGCGACGTGATCGAACTCGTAGCTCATCGAAATAACCCCCACAGCCATTATAGCACGCGGGAAAGTGGCGGCCGAGCTTTCGCAGCGGTGCCTGGTTCCCGCCGGCGCCGCGGTTGCCAAGCGGGGCAAGCTGTGCTACACTGAGCGCGGACCTATGAACGCGATTTCTACCTGCAGCACCGCCGCCGAAGGCGTCTCGGAGCGTATCACCGCCCTCAAGCCGTACCACCCGGGCAAGCCCATCGAGGAGGTCAAGCGCGAGCTGGGCATCGGGGGCGAGATCGTCAAGCTCGCCTCGAACGAGAACCCGCTCGGCCCCTCGCCCCGGGCGCTCGCCGCCCTCCGGGACGCGCTGCCCGGCCTGGCCCTCTACCCCGACGGCGGCTGCCACGACCTGCGCGCCGCCGTCGCCGCCAGGCTTTGCGTCCCCGGCGACCAGCTGATCTTCGGCAACGGCTCGGACGAGATCATCCACCTGCTCGGGCTGACGTTCCTCGAGCCCGGCGACGAGGTGGTGATCGGCGAGCCGACCTTCGTGCTCTACGAGGCCGCCGCCACGCTGGGCGGCGCCCGCGCCGTCAAGGTGCCGCTCACGGCCGGGCTGGTCCATGACACCCGGGCGATGGCCGACGCCTTCACGTCCCGCACGCGCCTGGTGTTCATCGCCAACCCGCATAACCCGACGGGCACCATCGTCACCCGCGCCGCCGTCGACGCCCTGCTCGAGCGGCTGCCGCCCCGCGGCCTGCTGGTGCTGGACGAGGCGTACGGCGAGTACGTCCAGGCCCCCGGTTATCCACACGCTCTCGATTACATCCGGGCGGGCGCGCCCGTGGTCGGCCTGCGGACGTTTTCCAAGATCTACGGGCTGGCGGGGCTGCGCGTCGGCTACGGGGTCGCCGACCGCGAGATCATCCGGCTGCTGAACCAGCCCCGCTCGCCGTTCAACGTCAACCTGGCGGCCCAGGTCGCGGCGAGCGCCGCCCTGGAGGACGACGCGTTCGTCGCCCGATCGCGCCAGGCCAACGCCGAGGGGATGCGCGCGCTGGAGGCGGCGTTCGCGCTGCTGGATCTGCCCCACATCACGTCCCACGCCAACTTCCTCCTGGTCGACGTGCGCCGCCCGTGCCGCCCGTTCTTCGAGGGCCTGCTGCGGCGCGGCGTCATCGTGCGCACCGGCGACGTCTTCGGCCTGCCGACGTGGATCCGCGTGACGGTGGGCACGCCGGCGCAGAACCAGAGGTTCCTTCCAGGCATTGGAGGAGGTTCTGGCGACGTGGCCTGGGAGGACGGACGATGATCATCGTTCTCAAGTCAGAGGCCGCCGAAGCCGACATCCGGGAGATCCGCGATCAGCTCGCCGAGTGGGGCTACGGCGTCCACGCCATCACCGGCACCGAGCGGACGGTCTTCGGCGCCGTCGGCGGCGCCCTCGTGGGCGGGGCGTTCCTGGACGAGTTCGACCGCCTCCGACCGTACCTGCGCGCCC
Source organism: Armatimonadaceae bacterium (assembly GCA_030446525.1). Next base: position 7,244 of record JAUJNC010000165.1, on the reverse strand, counting down.
TGCCGTTCGTCGACGACGTGCACCTGGTGGACAAGCCCTACAAGCTCGCCGCCCGCGAGTACCACGCCGAGCCGACCGTGATCGACGTGCGCGGTGTCAAGATCGGCGGCGACGCGCCCGTCGTGGTCATGGCGGGGCCGTGCACGGTCGAGTCGCGGGAGCAGCTGCTGGAAACGGCGCGCGCCGTCAAGCGGCAGGGCGCGACCGTCCTGCGCGGCGGGGCGTACAAGCCCAGCACGTCGCCCTACTCGTTCCAGGGCATGGGCGTGGACGGTCTGAAGCTGCTGGCCGAGGCGCGCGAGGAGACGGGCCTGCCGATCATCACCGAGGTCATGGACCCGCGCAACGTCGAGCTGGTCTGCGAGTACGCCGACATCCTGCAGATCGGCACACGTAACATGCAGAACTACGACCTGCTGCGCGAGATCGGCGGCGCGCGCACGCCGGTCTGCCTGAAACGGGGCATGAGCGCCAAGATCGAGGAGTGGCTCCAGGCGGCCGAGTACGTCCTGATGCGCGGCAACAAGGACGTCATGCTCTGCGAGCGCGGCATCCGCACGTTCGAGACCTACACGCGCAACACCCTGGACCTGTCCGCCATACCCGCCGTCCGGGAGCTGTCCCACCTCCCGCTCGTCGTCGACCCGTCGCAGGGGGCGGGGCGCTCCTCGCTCGTCCTGCCCCTGTGCCGCGGGGCGGTGGCCGTGGGCGCGGACGCCCTGCTGATCGAGGTGCACCCCCACCCCGAGCGCGCCCTCAAGGACGGCCCGCAGCAGGTGACCCCCGACCTGTTCGCCCGGCTCATGGCCGAGATCAAGCCCGTCGCCGAGACCGTCGGGCGCTCCCTGTAGGGGGCTGATAGCACATGATTATCCTGCAGGTGGGGGTCCTCGACCACCGGATACTGCTCTGGGGCGAAAGGCCGGCCGAGCCGGCCTCCGGGTCCGCCCGGCGGCGCCGGACGAAGGCCGAGGCTTCCGGCCCGCAGGCTCTGCCGTATGACGCCGGCGCCGTCGCCTGCGCGAGTGCGCTCAGCGAGGGAGCGCACGGCCTCACGTGCGAGCCGAAGGAGGCGGAGTCCGCCGTCCTCTGGCTGCCCACAACATCCGGCGGGACTCCGGTCGCGTCCAGCCCCCTTGTCGCCGAGCCGCCGGAACCCGGGGCATCGCTCCAGCTCGCCCCCTGGACCGTGACGGTACTTCCCCTGCCGCCGGACAAGGCCGTGGCGCTCCTGGGCGCCGCGTCCGGGCGGGATGCCCTGGCGCCCGGCGTGGTCGCGGGAAGATCGCTGGCGTACCTCGCGACCGCGCTGCGCTTTGCCGGGGCGCTCGTGGCGCGGCAGCAGTTCCTGCCCGGCGTCGAAAAATCCGGCCAGGCGTACCGGGCGCGGTGGGAGCCGGTCTTCACCGGGGCGGACACGGACCGGCTGGCGGCGCTCGCCCGGGCGATGCCGGACGCCTGCCGCGCCCTCGCCCGCGGGACGGGCGGGCCGCCCGACACGCCGCCGGCCGAGGTGCTTTCCGCCTTTCTCACCCGGGCCTGCGACTATCTGGTCCGGTGTCCCGCCGCGCCCGGCGAAACGGCCCTGCCCGCGCCGCGCCGGCGGGGGAAGGCCCCGGCGCCCGCCTTCGACAGCCTCCACGAGCAGTGGCTGCACGCCCTGCGCGCGCCGGACGGACACATGGACGGCGACGCGGGGGAGCTGGCGCGCTTTGCCGCGAGCGTCCGGGAATGGCGCCGCCCGCTGTCCGTGTCGCTGGCCGCGCCGTTCAAGCTCTGCTTCCGCCTGGAGGAGCCGGAGGAGGGCGAGACCGACGCGTGGTACGTCCGCTACCTGCTGCAGGCCGTCGACGACCCCAGCCTGCTGGTCCCGGCGGAGAAGGCCTGGGCGGCGCGGGGGCGCACGGCATCCCTTCTGAAGCGCGACGCGTTCCAGCCGCGCGAGTACCTCCTCTCCTCGCTCGGGTACGCAGCGCGGGTCTGCCCGGACATCGAACAGAGCATGAAAACGCCCGCGCCCGGCGGCTATGCGCTGGACACGAACGGCGCGCACCGTTTCCTCACCGAGCAGGCATGGCTGCTGGAGGGGGCCGGCTTCGGCGTGCTGCTGCCCGCCTGGTGGACGCGCAAGGGGACCAAGCTGCGGCTCGCGACCCGCGCCCACGTGAAGCCTCCCAAGATGCAGGCGAACGCCGGCCTGTCCCTGGAGAGCCTGGTCGACGTCGACTGGGAGGTGGCCCTGGGCGACCAGTCCCTGTCGCTCCCGGAGCTGCGGAAGCTTGCGCGCCAGAAAGCGTCCCTGGTGAAAGTGCGCGGGCAGTGGGTGCAGCTCGACGCCGACGAGATCCAGGCCGCCCTGGATTTCTGGAACAAGAGACAGGGCGCCCAGGCGCCCGCGCGCGACGTGGTGCGCATGGCCTTGGGCCTGGCCAGCACGCCGGGCGGCATCCCCTTCGAGGGCGTCACGGCGACCGGCTGGATCGCGGAGTTTTTGTCGCAGCTGGAAGGCAGCGCCGCCGTGGAGGAGGCGCCCCTGCCGGACGGCTTCCGGGCGACCCTGCGCCCCTACCAGCTGCGCGGCTACTCCTGGATGACCTTCCTGCGCAAATGGGGGCTGGGCGCCTGCCTGGCCGACGACATGGGGCTCGGGAAGACCCCCCAGACGCTGGCGCTCCTCCACCGGCACTGGCAGACCGGTGAGCGGCGCCCGACGCTGGTGGTCTGCCCCACCTCCGTGGTCGGCAACTGGCAGAAGGAGGCGGCCCGCTTCGCCCCCGAACTGCCCGTCCTGGTCCACCACGGGCTGGGGCGGGCCAGAGGCCCGGCGCTCGTCAAGGAGGCGAACGAGCACGCGGTCGTCCTTTCCAGCTTCGCGCTGCTGCACCGGGACTTCGAGACGCTCAAGGAGGTGCCCTGGGCGGCCGTCGTCCTGGATGAGGCGCAGAACATCAAGAACCCGGAGACCAAACAGGCGAAGGCGGCGCGCTCGCTCCCCGCGGACTGCCGGATCGCGCTCACCGGGACGCCGGTCGAGAACCACGTGGGCGACCTCTGGTCGATCATGGAGTTCGAACCCCGGCTTCCTGGGCAGCCAGGCCGAGTCTGGCAAGGACGTTCTTCGCGCCCATTCAGACCGGCGCGGACCCCGAAGCGGCCCGGCGGCTCAAGCGGCTGACCGGCCCGTTCATCCTGCGCCGCCTCAAGACCGACAAGGCCATCATCGCCGACCTGCCCGAGAAGATGGAGATGAAGGTCTTCTGCACCCTGACGCGCGAGCAGGCGTCCTTCTACGAGGCCGTCGTCCGGGACGCCGAGGAGGCGCTGGAGGAGGCCGAGGGCATCGGGCGACGGGGGCTGGTGCTGGCGACGCTTTCCAAGCTCAAGAGGAATCTGCAACCATCCGGGCGCAGTTTCTGGGCGACAACTCGCCGCCGCCGGGGCGCTCCGGAAGTGCTGGCGCGCCTGTCCGAGATGCTGGAGGAGGCGCTGGCGGCCGGGGACAAGGCGCTCATCTTCTCCCAGTTCGCCGAGATGGGCGGATGATCCAGGAGGCACCTGCAGGAAACGTTCGGCCGGGGAGGCCTCCTTCTGCACGGCGGCGTCGTGAAAAAGAACCGCGACCGCATGGTGGAGCGGTTCCAGGACGCGGCCGGGCCGCGCCTTTTCGTGCTGTTGCTCAAGGCCGGCGGCACCGGCCTGAACCTGACCGCCGCGAATCACGTGTTCCACTTCGACCGCTGCGGAACCTGGCCGTGGAGAACCAGGCGACCGACCGGGCGTTTCGCATCGGCCAGACCAGGAACGTGCAGGTGCACAAGTTCGTCTGCGCGGGGACGCTGGAGGAGAAGATCGACGAGATGATCGCCGGCAAGGAAAATCCCGCCGGCAGCGTCGTGGGACCGGCGAGGACTGGCTGACGGAGCTTTCACCGCGGAGCCTGAAGGCCCTGTTCGCCCTGCGCAAGGAAGCGATCGGGGATTAGGAGAAGAACCATGACTCCCCGTACTACGAGTTCTGGGAGCCGTCCCGGCCGCGCGAGGCCAGGCAGCATCAAGGCGCAGTCCAAGGCGAGCGCCTTCGGCGAGAGCCTCCGGTGGGCGAAGCGCTGATGGCGGTCCTGGAGTCTCCTTAACTCGGCGCGCGGCTGACGCGCGGGCTGGTCGTATGCCCGCAGCGGCCAGGTGCCAGCGATAGACACCGAGAGCGGGCAAGGTGACGGTCCAGGTTCAGGGCTCGCGCCCCTAAGCCCTACCGGGTGACTGCATTGAGATTTTCTGGTCGTAGTGAGTGTCTCGGACGTGAGTCAGAGGCTGTCTAGCGCACGCGTGCGTATGCTTCTCTGTGCTGTAGTGGTTGGAGCCGCAGGTGTTTGCGGAGGTGTTGTGCGAGTCGGTCCTTTGGAATTATTCCAGTTCGATGCTGGAACTGGCGACGGACTCTTGCTGCCCGGACTGGTCCAACCCGTGCAAACACGTCGCGGCCGTTTATTACCTGCTGGGCGAGGAGTTCGACCGCGACCCGTTCCTCCTCTTCGTGCTGCGCGGCACCACCCGGGAAGAACTGGTGGCGCAGCTCACCGACGCCGGCGGGGAGGACGATGCTGCGCCCGTGCCGGCCGCGCCGGAGCCGCTCTCGGCGGACCCGTCCGGCTTCTGGCTCGGCAAGCCGCTCCCGGAAGACTTCCCGGGTGAGGTCCGGACACCCCCCGTGTCGGCGGCTTTGCCGAAGCGCCTGGGGAGCTTCCCCTTCTGGCGCGCGGAGACGCCGTTCCTGGACGCGATGGAGCGGATCTATCCGCAGGCATCCCGGCGCGGCATGGATGTTTTGCTGGATGCGGCAGATTAGGACGGCCTTGCAGCCATCACGCGTCGCCCGCATCGCCCTTGGCCTGGCCGCGCTCGGCGCGGCCGGCGCGCTCCTGGTCCCTCGCGCCTGGCTGACCACCAACGACGTGACGACGGGCCGGCACCCCGGCTACCCGGACCTCCAGGATCGGCGCTACGACGCTCCCCCGGCCACGACCCTGGCGGCGGCGGCGGCCGCCGCGCGCCGGCTGCCGCGCTGGCGTGTCGTCGCCGTGGACCAACAGGACCGCACGGTCCGCGTCGAGGTCCGCACCGGCGTCGGCGGGTTCACGGACGACCTGACGGTCCACGTCACCCCGGACGGGCCGGACGGCGGCCGATCGCGGGTCACGGTCCGCTCCCGCTCCCGCGTCGGCCGGGGCGACCTGGGCGAGAACGCCCGCCACATCCGCGCCCTCCAGGCCGCCATGGACCGGAAGCTCCCCCCGGCACGCCGGATGTGAACCTGCCTGATCTCATCGGGAGGCTTCAGCGGCGCGGGCCCAGCGAGATGATCCCGCCGTCCAGCACGATCTCCTCACCCGTCAGCGCGCCGCCGTCGGTCACCAGGAAAAGCGCGGCGGCGGCGACATCTTCGGGCTCGACCAGCCGCCCGATATGACCGTCCTGTCGGGCCTGCTCGGCAGCCTCCGCCGGCCAGCCGGCGAAACCGGTGTCCACGAACCCGGGCGCGATGGCGTTGACGCGGATCTCCGGGGCGAGAGCGCGCGCGAGCGATCTGGTCATGGTGGATAAGGCCGCCTTGGACGCGGCATAGATGAGCGAGCTGCCCGTACCCCGTATGCCGGCCACCGAAGTGATGTTGACGATGAACCCCGGGTTGCTCTGCAGAAGATGAGGAACCGCGGCGCGGGCGCAGTAGAGCGGCCCCCGGGTGTTCACGGCCAGGGTGCGCTCGATCAGGTCCTCGGTGAGCAGGTCCAGCTCGCGGTGCGGCACGCGCCGGGTGAAGCCCGCGTTGTTTATGAGTGCGTCCAGCCGCCCGAACCGCTCCACCGCCGCGCCGATAAGCGCCCGCGCCTCCGCATCCTTCGCGACATCGGCTTGTACGGCGACGGCTTGCCCACCCCCCGTTTCGATGCCACGGACGAGGGCTTCGGCCTCGGCCCGCGACGCGCTGTAGTTCACGACGACCGCGGCCCCCTCGCTGGCGAAGGCGCGACAGGTGGCGCGCCCTATCCCTTTGGCGCCGCCCGTGACGACAACAACCTTGTCTTTCAGCCTCATGAGGGCCTCCTTCCAACACCTGGTCCCGCAACGCCATGATGCGGCCGGGGGTGACGACAGCGGCCCGCCAGCCGGTGTTAACCCGCGGCGACGCGAAGGTCGTGGAGCAGGAGCTCGACGCTCACCCGCCCCTGCCACTCGTTTAACTTGGGCGTATAGGCGATGTCCACTTCGTCGCCGGGGAAGAGTTTGTCGGCCAGATCCCCGTTGCCGAACCAGATGGCTTTGAGCGGCCCGTGGCTGCCCGGCAGGCGGACGTCCATGCGGAAGTGGGTCCCGTCTTTGCCCATCCGGCGGGGGGCGAGGGCGAGGGCGCCGCGGGTCACGAAGAGGGGCTCCGGGTTCTCGCGCCCGAAGGGGGCCAGCCGGTCGAGCACCTCGAGCGTCGCGATGTCCCATTCGCCCCCGTCCACCTCGGCGTCGATGTCGAGGTAAGGGCCGACCGGCTCGGCGGGGACGACGTCCGCCGCCAGCTCGTGCAGCCGCTCCCGGAACAGGGCGAGGTGCGCCGCGGGGAGCGCGACGCCCGCGGCCTGCGAGTGCCCGCCGAACCGGTCCAGAAGGTGGGCGCAGTCGTGGAGCGCCCTGTGCAGGTTGAACTCCCCGTACGAGCGGGCCGAGCCGTGCCACTGGTCCGTGTCCGGGTCGTAGGACAGCAGGATCACGGGGCGCCGGCACTGCTCGACGATGCGCGCCGCCGCGATCCCGACCACCCCCTTGCCCCAGGAAGGGCGCGTCAGCACGAGGACGCGCCGGCCGGCGTGTTCGGGCAGGAGGGCGTCGGCCATCGCCTCGGTCGTGACGCGGCGGGTCTCCTCGCGGCTTCTTTCCGCCAGCGCGCCCAGCTGCACGGCCAGCTGCTCCGCCTCGTCCGGGTCTTTGGTGACGAGCAGACGGTACGCCAGGGCGGCGTCCTCCATCCGCCCGGCCGCGTTCAGCCGCGGCCCCAGCTTCCACGAGATGCTTTCCGCGGTCAATGGCTTGCCCGCCAGGTCGGCGCTGACCAGCAGGGCGCGCACGCCCGCCTTCTTGCTCCGGGCCAGCGCCTGCAGGCCGTGCGCGACCAGGATCCGGTTCTCGCCCACGAGCGGCGTCACGTCGGCCACCGTGCCCAGCGCCACCAGATCCAGACAGCTCCGCCGGACCGAGTCC
>JAUJNC010000164.1 GCA_030446525.1 Armatimonadaceae bacterium | reverse complement strand
GGCCCTCGCTCTGGGTGTCTAGCCCGGCCTGGAGGCGATGCAGCGTCTTTTTGCCACCGCGGCTGGGGCCAAACCGGACGAACACTAGCCCCGGCTCGACCGCCTGTTCGACGTCCTCTAACCCCGTGACCGGGGGCTCGCCCTGGCGCTTGTCGCGTTTGACGCCGCCGGACACGCGGACTGCGCCAGCTCCCACCGCAGCTGTCCTTCGGTCGGCGCCTGGATCGGCAAGAAGGTCGCCTCCTACGGCGACTACCAGAAGCTCCTGGCCAACCCGGACGTGAGCGCGGTCCTGGTGTGCACCCCCAACCTCCTGCACAAGGAGATGGTGCTCGCCGCGCTGCAGGCCGGCAAGCATGTGCTCTGCGAGAAGCCGATGGCCACGACGCTGGAAGACTGTCTCGCGATGAAAAAGGCCGGCGAGCCGTCGCCGCTCGTCACCCACTACGCCATGCAGCTCCGGTACGCGCACCGCTACGCGGACCTGCGCAGGGTCATCGAAGCGGGCAAGATCGGGGCGCCCAGGTACCTGTTCCTGGCCGAGTTTCGGGGCGACTGGAACAAGGGCGATGTCTGGCAGTATAGGGACCCCAAAACCGGCAAGGAGATGAACTGGCGCTACTCGCAGGCCGCGACCGGGGGGACGCTGAACGAGAAGTGCTGCCATTATCTGGACATTCTGAACTGGATGGCCGGCGGGGTGCCGACGCGGCTGTACGGCAGCGGCGGGCGGAGCGTCTACCCGGACCGCGAGACGTGGGACCACGCCACCGTCGCCATGGAGTACGCGAACGGGGTCAAGGCGACGCTCGGGCTGTGTATGTTCGGCCCGCACCGGCTGGATCTGCAGGTCATCGGGGAGGAGGGGGCCCTGCACCTGCCGACGGGGGCGGACTATGCCCTGTTCCAGAAGGGGCGCGCGCAGGAGAAGGTCCCGCTGACGCCGGAGGTGGGGCACGGCGAGCGCGGACCGGCGCGCGGGATCGAGACCGCCGTGCTCCGCATGTACGAGGACTTCCGAAGCTGTGTCCAGGCCAACAAGAAGCCGTACGTGGACGCCGAAAAGGCGCTGGCCTCCTGCAAGGCGGCGTTCCTCGGGGAGCACGCCGCGGCGCAGCACAAAGAGGTCGCCTGGGACGCGCTTGGTTGAGACAGGATAAAAGGGTACCATGAACCACTATAAATTGTACGTAGCCGGCGAGTGGGTGGAGGGCACGGGCCAGCGGGAGATCGTCAACCCCGCCACGGGGTCGGCGTTCGCGACCGTGGCGACCGTCGGGGAGCAGGCGGCCACGCAGGCCGTCGAGGCCGCCCAGGCGGCCTTCGCGGCGTGGTCGGGGCTGCCGGCCAAGGCCCGCGCGGACTACCTGCTGGCCATCGCCGGTGAGCTGGAGCGCCGGGAGGAGGAGGTCGCCCGGCTGATCACCCAGGAGAACGGCAAGCCGCTCGCGCAAAGCAAGGGCGAGGTCACCCTGTCCGTGGACCACCTGCGCTGGTTCGCCGAGGAGGCGCGCCGTAACTACGGCCGCCTGGTCCCGCATCAGGCCGAGGGCAAGCGGCACCTGGTGCTCAAGACGCCGGTCGGCGTGGTCGGCGCGATCAGCCCGTGGAACTTCCCCCTCGTGCTGGCCGTGCGCAAGGTGGCCCCGGCGCTCGCCGCCGGCTGCCCCACCGTCCTCAAGCCCGCCTCGCAGACGCCGCTCTGCGCCCTCGCGTTCGCCGAGTGCGCCCACGCCGCCGGGCTGCCCCCCGGCGTGCTGAGCGTGCTCGTCGGCAACCCGGGCGAGATCGGCGGCGTCTTCCTGCACCATCCCGCCTGCCGCAAGATCACCTTCACCGGCTCGACCGAGGTGGGCAAAAAGCTGATCCAGGCCTCGGCCGAGGGCGTCAAGCGGCTTTCGCTCGAGCTGGGCGGCCAGGCGCCGCTCCTGGTCTTCGCTGACGCCGACCTGGAGGTCGCGGTTCGGGAAGCGGTCAAGGCCAAGTTCCGCAACACGGGCCAGTCCTGCATCGCCGCCAACCGCCTGTATGTGGAGAGGTCGGTCTACGCCGAGTTCACGGCGCGCTTCCGCGAGGCGACGCAGCAGCTGAAGATCGGGGACGGCCTGGAGCCCGGCGTAGACATCGGCCCGGTGATCGACCAGAAAGGCCTGGACAAGGCCCTGGAGCACATCCGGGACGCCCAGGGTCGGGGCGCGCAGGTCCGTTATGGCGGGAAGGTCCTGGAGCGCGGCGGGTATTTCCTGGAGCCGACCGTGCTGTCGGACGTGCCGGACGAGGCGCTCTGCATGACCGAGGAGACCTTCGCGCCGGTCGCGCCGATCACCGTCTTCGACAGCGAAAGCGAGGCCATCGAGCGCGCCAACGGCTCGCCCTACGGCCTGAGCGCCTACGCCTTTACGCGCGACATCGCCCGCATGTTCCGGCTGGCCGAGCGGATCGAGGCCGGCACGCTGGGCATCAATGACGGCATCCCGACCACCAGCCAGTGCCCGTTCGGCGGCTACAAAGAGAGCGGCCAGGGCCGCGAGCTGGGCACGGAAGGCCTGGACGCGTTCCTGGAAACCAAGCACGTCTCCATCGGCATCTAAAGCCCCCGCCCGCGGCCGGGGGACGGGGGTGGGGGCTGCCGGTTACGGAGACTGGTGGTAGTTCCTGGCGTTCGGGTCGACGATCGGGTACTCCCCGCGCGGGTTTCCCCGCCCGCCCTGGATGCGCCCGCCGGGCACGAACCTGGCGTGTCCGTCGGCGAAGACGATGTTTATGCCGTGATCCCGGTGCCGGGCCAGGCAAGCGGCATCGGTGGTTCCGACGCCGTTGGGGCAGTACAGCCGGACCAGGCTGAAGGGCTGCGGCTTGCCGGGCACCGACCTGTCGTAGGTCCAGTCCTGGTAGATCCCCGGGCTCACCGATTCGGCGACCAGGGAGATCTCGGCGATGCCGTTGGCGGCGCCGGAAAGCGCCGCCAGCGTCGCCCCGTACCGCTTGGTGTCCATGACGTACTCGTTGAGCGCCAGGTGCACCAGGATCCGCTGGCCGGCCGGCCCGCGCCGGAAGGCGTCGGCGTCCGGGCCGTTGGGGCACGCGAACACCCCCGCGTTTTTGACGTACGGCATCAAGGAACCCACCCACAGCGACCACTCCCAGCCATCGCCGGCGCGGCCGAAACGGGGGTGCGCAATGACGCCGTCCCGGCCGAACGGGTACGACGGGAAGGTCTCGTCGTAGTCCTGGGCGTACAGCATCAGCCCGGCCGCGATCTGCTTCTGATTGCTCAGGCAAGCGGCCTGCCGGGCCTTATCACGCGCTTGTCCGAAGACCGGGAACAAAAGGGACGAAAGGACCGCGATGATCGCGACCACGACGAGCAGCTCGACCAGGGTGAAGCCCGAATGATGTGCTGTGCGACGATGCATACCTACCTCCGGGGGACTTGTCCGGCCGCCCTGCGGCGCCCGTATGTACCGGTCAAAAGCGAGCGTGCTTCCGCCGCTGCGTACATTATACATTATTATTCGGGAAAGCGAACAAGCTGTTAATCAAACGGCAGGTCCGGCGGGGGGAGTATTTCGCCCGCGGCGGCGCAGGCGGGCCGGAAGGCGTGGTACGCGCGGCTGGCGGGGGCGGGGCCGGCCCCGCAGAGTTAGAGCGCGAGGTTGTTGCCCCGCATCCGGCCACCGGGCCCGGTGACGCGCACCAGACGGCCAGGGCACGATCGCCTGCCCGCCCCAAAGCAGGCGCAGCCACTGCTGCCCCGCCGTGACGGCCCTTCCCGACGCCCCAGCGGCGGACCCTCCCCGCTCGGGGCCAAGAGCCTGCTGGGACATCCGGGCGATCCAGCCCGGCCGGCATCGTCGTCCCATTTCAGGTACAACACATGTCGCCCCGCTGCGTCGCGGGCGTACACGTCCCACAACTGCTGGGCGCCATGTCAGTGCCTCTGGCTCGTACATGCAGGCCTCGGCTTGTGCCCCGCCAGGGCGCGGCAGAGCGGCCGGAGAGGGCCAGTATCTGGGCCTCGGTGTAGTGGCCGGGGCGCGCCCGGTGCTCCCGGGAGCGCGGCTGCTACGGCTGGCTGTCCCAGGCGGAAGGTTCAGTGACAGCAACGCGAGTACGGGGCAGGGTACACAAGCCGTCGCGCCGTGTCCTGGGAGACATCCCTGTCCCTCCTGTGTGCGGGCAAGTACAGCAGCAACAGTGGCAGCAGAGTATCTCCGCTGCGACCTGGCAGGGCGACCGCAGGCAAAGGCATTCCTTCTGAGATGCGCCCCGCTGGCGAGCCAAGGCAAGCGCATCAGGAAGGGGCTTGCTCTTTTACCTTTATCGAATTGACGCGCTGCCCTGGAGGAAAGTAGTTACATCTCCGGGTCATCGCCTTCCCTGTCGCCCGCTCCCACCCTGACACAAAAAGGACGGCCCGCACAGGGGCAGCCAGTCCTGCTCGATGCCTTTCACCGGGACATTCGTCCGCTTTGCGAGCAAGAAGGGAAACTACCCCCAGCCGTCCGCGTGTAGACGGTCGGAACTCGTCTTACGCCGCCCGCCCCCGCCGTCGCCAGCCGCAGCCCAGTGTGCGAGGTGCCGAAGAGGCGAGGGTGGAGGGCTCGGGGATGGCGTAGCGCAGAGTTGTCCAGCAGGATCGCGTCGTACGTCGTCGTAACGGCGTTGCCGCCTGCCAACACATACGCGATATTTGCCTCCCACTTCCTACCGTGAGCGTGCTCGATCTGGTTCTGGGCCAGAGGGGCAGTCAGGCGGGTTTCCAGCAGCGTGCCCACGCTATTGAACGCGCGCAACAGCCCGGTGTCGGTCGTGTCGTTCGCAATGAAGTCGAGCGTCACCCAGAGCACGGGTTGGCAAAGTCAACGCGCAGTTGCTTCTACGTCCGGGGCGCTGAAGGCGTGGCAGGCCACGGCGAACGGTTGCCAAAACCGTGCGTCCCGGTGCTCGCGATACCCGGTTCCGGCTGCGTGCTCGTCGCAAGACGCCGGGGCCGCCGTGCCACTGCCGACGGCGGACAGAGTGATGTCCGGGAACGCATTGTTGAGGTCAGTGCCGGGGTTCATTCGTGTGGACGGGCGAGACACCCACACCCCAAGCCGGTCAACAAAGTCAGTGATGCGGCGGCGACAGCCACACGCCGTAGGCAGGAGACGAAACCGGATGAACGCATGTCAGAGCCTTTTCGACGAACGGAGTTTTACAAGCTGATGCTTAGTCTTTACGATCGACAGTTGTTCCCTCCTCGACGGTCTTTCCCGGAGATGCCGCGTTTGCGTTCGTGCCGGCATTGAACTGGCAGTCGCGCCCTGCCTATGCTCTCCGTTTCAACCGGATATTTCTGCGGGAGCAAAATTCGCCACTTCAGAGCCGGCCGTGGCCCTGAGCGTCGCCTCGTCATCGCCGCCTTTGCGCGGTGCGTCATGGGGTCTGGATTGCGTCACGAAACGTTGCAAGATGGGGAAGCACAGGATGGACGAACGACTGGCACCCTGAGCGATCTGTGCAGGCCGTCGCCGACATCGGGCGGGCGCTGAATGGTGAGGTGTTCTACGTTGTGGTTGTCGACGACACGGGGCAGATGCGGGCTTCGCTGCCGCAAGAAGCCGCCGTTTCCCAGAGCCTGTGGCGTTCTGCGGTGCATGACGGGCAGCGGACGGCCTGCCGGACGCTCGCCGTGAGCTCGGGCAAGGACCAGATGCGGCCCGTCCAAACCTGGCCGGGGACGACGGAGGGGCGGGCGCGCATCGCTGAGAGTAACCGGCGACGGCAACCCGGCGAGGAAAGGGCGAGAAAAACGCCGCCGGACCGCGGCCAAACGGATATCCCATGAAGGCAGAGTAACCCCAGCGGATGGTGTTGTTCACAGAGCGGCGACTCTGCGGCGCCACCCCGCTCGATCGGATTGTACAGCTCACGGCTCACCCACAACCCTGGCCTGGCACTGACGACATGAACAAGAGGCCAAGGCTCCTGCTCGGGGAGTCCACCCCTGCGCGCCAGGTTGAGCAGGGCTCCGCACTGCGGGCAGGGTATCCAGGTATTCTCGAAGACCAAGACGATCTGGCAATGCGGACAACGCACGCCGGGCGCGCCTCATGGGAAGCGACCACTTTCGGGTCCGGTGGCGGTCCGGTTGAAAACCAACATTGCTGCGGCCCCCCACCAGCAAAGAGCCCCCGACGGACACCTTGCCGGCTTCCAGAGCAGCACCGCACATGAGCAGTTCGTCATTGCCGCCTACCGATCACATCGCACCAGACGTCTACCAACGTCGCTCAACGACCCGCTTTGTATGTTATGTTTGTCGTGCCGGTGACGTTGATGACCCGCTTTGGGCCCGAAAGAGCCCGCCGGTGAGATGAGCGCCCGGCACGACATCTCTTGCCCTGCAAAGGTCGGACAGTATCCAAAGCCTACCTGCTAAAGGAAGAGCTTGCATCACAAGGCTGGCTACCGGGCAAGAACCAATCCACCATTCCCCGAGGAGGCACTATGTTCCTGGGCATCGATGTTTCCAAAACTACGCTGGATGTCGCCCTGATCAAGGGACGAGCGCACCGCGCCACAAGGTCTTCGCCAACACGGCCGCCGGTCACCAGCAGATCCTTGGCTGGCTCAGCGACAATGGCGCGGCACAACCGGTCCATGCCTGCCTGGAGGCGACCGGGACCCGCGCGAGGCCGCTGCCCTGGCGCTTCACGAGGCGGGCCACACGGTCAGCATGGTCAACCCCGCCCAGGTGTACCACTTCCGCCCAGACTACCCTCTACGCACCAAGACCGACAAGGTAGATGCCCAAACCATGGCCCGGCATCGGCCGCCCGTTTGGACACCTCCCGTACCGCAGATCCGCACGCTCCAAGCGCTGGTGCGCCTGCTCGACTGCCTGCCGGAAATGCAGACGACCGAGAAGAATCGCCAGCGGCAGGACCCGCCAGTGGCGAAGTGCGTGAGCACTTCCTGAGACGGTGCTCGCTTCCTGGAGGCTGAGATTGCCGCTATCCAGGGGCAGATCTACGACCGACAGCCACCTGGACCTGAAGGGCAAGCGCGATCTGCCGACCAGCATCCCCGGCATTGCCCACACCAGCGCGGCGGCCCTTTCGGCCGAACTCGGTGATGTTGCGGTTCACCGCGTCCCGGCAAGTCGCTCTCCGCGCCCAAGATCCGCCAGAGCGGCAGCTCCGTGCGGGGCCGTAGTGTTCTGTCCAAGCGCGGCTCGCCGCGTCTGCGCCACAGCCTGTACTTTCCCGCGAGCAAGGCTTCAACCCGCCTGTCAAGGCGTTGGGCGAACGGTCTAAAGCGAAAGGTAAGGCCGTCGCTGATCCTGGGTGCGGCCATGCGCAAGCTGTTGCGAGCCGCCTACGGCGTGTTGAAGCCGCGCCTTCGACCCGAACTTTGCCACGAAAACCGCACCTGCCACTTGACAAGCAACACAGTATCTCACCGGCGCGCGGAACCAGCCTGATGAGTCTGATGCGCTGCCGCGCGTCCAGTGCAGTGACTTGTTGGGCGGCGCTGGGGTATGAACCGGGGACATAGGTAACAGTATAGACCGGGGACATAGGTAAATTAAGGCACAAAAGGCGGCATGGAGACAACCGCCATGCCCTGGAAAGTGACAGAACCTATGACCCAACGTGCCCACTTCATCGCCCTGCACCAGGAGGCCTCTGGTCCCTCACCGAGTCCCAGCCAGCGCTTCCGCTATCTCTCGCAGAACCGCCTACAAGTGGCTCGGCCGTTTTGAACGAAAGGGCTCGACGGCCCCGCTGACCAGAGCCGAAGGCCGCTGACCTGCCCGTACCAGACCGTGCCTGAAGTCGTCGCGCTACAACGCGGAAAGATCACCCCACCTGGGGACCAATGGGGCAGGGGCCCTGCTACTGCTGGCCTACCTGCAAAGCGCCGCCCCGGCCTCTGCTTCCGGCTGCCTCGACAGTGGGCGAGCCTGCTCAAACGCTCACGGCCTGATCGAGGCCAAGGCCGCCACGCCAGACAGTGGGAGTATCCCGGAGCGCCTCGCCCTTCAGGCGGAGGCCGCCAATGACACCTGGTGCGCCGACTTCAAGGACAGTTTCCACCAAGGACGGCAAGGACTTCCTGACCGTCACCGACGCCCACAGCCGCTTCTTCTATGCTGTCATGGCTTGCCCTCGGTGCGCCAGGACGGCCATCACCCAGGCGTGTCTTTGCCCAGTACGCTTGCCCGCAGCCATCCGCACCGACAACGGCGTGCCCTTCGCCACGCAAGCGATCTGCGGCCTGTCCGCTCTGGGTCTGGTGGATCAAGCTGGGCATCGCCACCACCCGCCGCTGGGTACCCGGCGCATGAACCGGGACAGCCCCAGCAAACGGGCGGCACGAGCGCACCGACGCCCGTGGCGAGACGGCACGCCGCCAGAAAGGACATCCCAGCGCAACAAGAGCGCTTCGACGCTTGGCGAGCCGAGTTCAATCACGAGCGCCCGCACGAGGCCTTGGGGATGAGAACGTCTGCGTCCCCTGTACCCTTCAATGCGCCCCCTGCCGTCGCGGCTGCCCGAACCCGATTACCCCAATACGCCTGGTCAGCAAGTCCAGCATGTTCCGCCTCCACCACCGCCCGATCTTATCAGCGAGGCGCTCGTGGATGAGTACATCGGCCTGGAAGAGAGCGGCGACGGCATCTGGTCCGTTTACTTCTATGACGTGCTACTTCGACGCCTGACGAGCGCGACTACAAAATCCGGGGGTAGAATACAGTCATGAAGTGTTACCTATGTCTCCGGTCTAAAGTGTTACCTATCTCTCCGACACGTTCCGCGGCATGGCCGAAGAAAGATCACGCCCGCATGGTTGGTGGATTTGAAGTTTTGCTTATGGTATTGTGCCTGTGCTGTTCCTGCTTTGCATGGCGCTCGGCTACCAGATCGTGCGGAACGCGGGCGCGTGGCTCTTGAAGGTTCTGGCGTCGGCGCAACGACCGGCGCGCCAGCCACGCTTGTGGTCGTGGGCGGACGAATCCGCTGCTCGGCATCCCGATCACCGAGAGCGGCGGCTTTTTGGCGTTCTGGGCCCTGTACAGCGGGGAGCGCTCATCGGCGGGGGCCGGCGCGGGGAGAACCGGCCCGACAGTTAAGGCCCTTCCACGGCTAAAGCGCGCGGACTCCTTTCGAGTGGAGCGGTTCCTTACTTCACCGGCCCGGCCTGTTGGGTGAGAAGGTTCCGCCAGCCAAAGCGCCAAGCCAGGTGACAGAGCGCGGCGGATAAAGCAGGAGTAACAGGCTCAAAGCGGCACACAGCAGTAACCGAAGGCCATGTACGAGTCGGAGAGATAGGTAACACTTGTGACCGGAGACATAGGTAACACTTCATGACTGTATTCTACCCCGGATTTTGTAACGCGCTCGTCGAGGCGTCCGAGTAGCACGTCATAGAAGTAAACGGACCAGATGCCGTCGCCGGTTTTCTTCCAGGCCGATGTACTTTCATCCACGAGCGCCTGCCGATAAAGATCGGCGGTGGTGGAGGCGGAACATGTTGACTTGCTGACCAGGCGTACCTGGAAGTGGCCGGGGTAATCGGGTTCGGGCAGCCGCGACGGCAGGGGGCGCGACGAAGGGGCGTACAGGGACGCAGGCGTTCTCATCCCCAAGGCCTCGTGCGGGCGCTCGTGATTGAACTCGGCTCGCCAAGCGTCGTGGAAGCGTCAAGCAGGCTGATGTCCTTTTCTGGCGGCCGTGCCGTCTCTCTCTGAGCGTCCGGTGCATCCGCTCGTGCCGCCCGTTTTGCTGGGGCTGTCCCGGTTCTATGCCTCGGGTACCCGCTTGGCGGGTGGTGGCGATGCCCAGCTTGATCCACCAGACCCAGAGCTTGGATGAGCCGCAGATCGCTTGCGTGGCGAAGGGCACGCCGTTGTCGGTGCGGATGGCTGCGGGTGCCGTACTGGGCAGCACACGCCCCGGGTGATAGGGAACACCCCGTCCTGGCGTCGAGGGCAAGCCATGACAGCATAAGAAGAAGCGCTGTGGGCGTCGGTGACGGTCAGGAGGTAGCAGTCCTTGCCGTCCTTGCGGGAAACTGTCCTTGAAGTCGGCGCACCAGGTGTCATTGGCGGCCTCCGCCTGGAAGGGCAGGCGCTCCGGGATGCTCCCACTGTCTGGCGTGGCGGCGCTTCGGCTCGATCAGGCCGTGGCGTTTGAGCAGCCCGCCCACTGTCGAGGCAGCCGGAAGCAGGAGGCCGGGGCGGCGCTTTTGCAGGTAGGCTGTGCGCACGGGGCCCCTGCCCCATTGGTCCCCAGGTGGGGTGATCTTTCGGCGTTTGCAGCAGCGCCGCGAGACTTCTCAGCGCGGTCTGGTACGGGCAGGTCAGCGGCTCGGTTCTGGTCCTTGAGCGTCGAGGCCGCCCGTTCAAAAGCGGCCGAGCCACTTGTAGGCGGTTCTGCGAGAGATAGCGAAGCGCTGGCAATGCCTCGGTGAGGGACCAGAGGCCCTCCTGGTGCAGGGCGATGAAAGAAGTAAGCACGTTGGGTCATAGGTTCTGTCATTTTCCAGGGCATGGCGGTTGTCCCCTCCATGCCATACGCTTGAATGTTACCTATGTCCCCGGTCTATACTGCTACTTCCAGGTCCCCGGTTCATACCCCAGCGCCGCCCAACAAGTCACTGCACTGGACGCGCGAGCGGCGCATCCAGGCTCATCGAAAGGCTGGTTCCGCGCGCCGGTGAGATACTGTGTTGCTTGTCAAGTGGCCGGTGCGGTTTTCGTGGCAAAGTTCGGGTCGAAGGGCTTGACGACTTCAACACGCCGTAGGCGATCACCAACAGCTTGTGCATGGCCGCACCCAGGATCAGCATTTCCTTGGCCTTACCTTTCGCTTTGAGCCGTTCGCCCAACGCCTTGACGTAGAGCAGGCCGGAAGCGCAGCGCCGTCATCGCGGGAAAGCGCGGTGGCGCAGACGCAGCGTTTCGCGCTGGACAGAACACTACGGTCTCAGCACACGGAACTGCCGCTCTGGGTGATCTTGCGAGCCCGGCGAAGGCAGCGACTTGCCGGGACGCGGTGAACTGCGCAACATCACCGAGTTCGGCCAAAAGGCCGCCGCGCTGGTGTGGGCAATGCCGGGGATGCTGGTCAGCAGATCGCGCTTGCCCTTCAGGTCCGGGTGGCTGTCGATGTGCTCGTAGATCTGCCCCTGGATAGCGGCAATCTCAGCCTCCAGGAAAGCGAGCACCGTCTCAAGGGGAAGTGCTCACTTCGCCACTGGCGGGTCCTGCCGCTAAGCGATTCTTCTCGGTCGTCTGCATTTCCAGCAGGCAGGTCGAGCCGGCGCACCAGCGCTTGGAGCGTGCGGATCTGCGGTACGGGAGGTGTCCAAACGGGCGGCCGCCATTTGGCAGAACCGGGCCATGGTTTGGGCATCTACCTTGTCGGTCTTGGTGCGTGAGAGGGTAGTCTGGGCGAAGGGTACACCTGGCGGGGTTGACCATGCTGACCGTGTGGCCCGCCTCGTGAAGCGCCAGGGCGGCGGCCTCGTAGGTCCCGGTCGCCTCCAGGCAGGCATGGACCGGTTGTGCCGCGCCATTGTCGCTGAGCCAGCCAAGGACCTGCTGGTGACCGGCGGCCGTGTTGGCGAAGACCTTGTGGCGCGGTTTGCGCTCGTCCTTGAACAGGGCGACATCCAGCGTAGTTTTGGAAACATCGATGCCCAGGAACATAGTGCCTCCTCGGGAATGGTGGATGGTTCTGCCCGGTAGCCAGCCTTGTGATGCAAGCTCTTCCCTTAGCAGGTAGGCTTGATACTGGGTCCGGACCTTGCAGGGCAAGAGATGTCGTGCCGGGCGCTCATCTCACCGGCGGGTCTTTCGGGCCCAAAGCGGGTCTCGGCGTCACCGGCACGACAAACATAACATACAAAGCGGGTCGTTAGGCGACGTTGGCCAGACGTCTGGTGCGATGTGATCGGTAGGCGACAATGACGAACTGCTCTATGTGCGGTGCTGCTCTGGAAGCCGGCAAGGTGTCCGTCCACGGGGGGCTCTTTGCTGGTGGGGGGCCGCAGCAATGTTGGTTTCAACCGGACCATACCGGACCCGAAGAAGTGTTGGTCGCTTCCCATGAGGCGCGCCCGGCATTGCGTTGTCCGCATTGCCAGATCGTCTTGGTCTTCGAGCTCTACTGGATACCCTGCCCGCAGTGCGGAGCCCTGCTCAACCCCGTGGCGCGCAGGGGGGTGGACTCCCCCGAGCAGGAGCCTTGGCTCTTGTTCTGTCGTCAGTGCCAGGCCAGGGTTGTGGGTGAGCCGTGACTGCTGCAATCCGATCGAGCGGGGGTGGCGCCGCAGAGTCGCCGCTCCTGTGAGTGTTCTTTTTCCTCTTCCATGGGGTTACTCTGCCTTCATGGGATATCCGTTTGGCCGCGGTCCCGGCGGCGTTTCCTCGCCCTTTCCTCGCCGGGTTGCGGCCCGTCGCCGGTTACTCTCGGCGATGCGCGCCCGCCCCTCCGTCGTCCCCGGCCAGCTGGACAGGCCGCCGTGCAGCCGGCATCGGTCCTTGCCCGGCTCGGCGAGCGTCCGGCAGGCCGTCCCCTTCCTTGTCCTTGCACCGCAGGCGCCACAGCTCTGAGAGCGGCGCGGCGGCTTCTTGCGGCAGCGAAGCCGCATCTGCCCGGTGTGTCGGCAATACGCGTAGAACACCTCACCATTCAGCGCCCGCCCGATGTCGGCGACGGCGCTGCACAATTCGCTCAGGAGTGCCAGTCGTTCGTCCATCCTGTGCTTCCCCATCTTGCAACGTTTCGTGACGCAATCCAGACCCCATGACGCGCGCACGCAAAGGCGGCGATGACGAGGCGACGCTCAGGGCGCACGGCCGGCTCCTGAAGGTGGCGGAGCTGCCGCAGAAGCTGCTCGGTTGAAACGGAGAGCATAGGCGGGGGCGCGACTGCCGGGTTCGTGCCGGCACGAACGCAAACAACGCGCGGCATCCCGAGAGGAAAGACCGTCCCGAGGAGGGAACAACTGTCTGATCATCAAAGACTAAGCATCAGCTTGTAAAACTCCGTTCGTCGAAAGGGGCTCTGACATGCGTTCATCCGGTTTCGTCTCCTGCCTACGGCGTGTGGCTGTCGCCGCCGCATCACTGACTTTGTTGACCGGCTTGGGGGGTGTGGGTGTCTCGCCCGTCCACGCACAGAGCGCTGATCCCGATAGTTTCGCCCCCGGCACTGACCTCAGCAATGCGTTCCCCGGCATCACTCTGTCCGCCGTCGGCAGTGGCACGGGCGGCCCCGGCGTCTTTGCGGTCAACCCGAGCACGCAGCCGGAACCGGGTATCGCGAGCACCGGGACGCTGGTTTTTGGCAACCGTTCGCCGTGGCCGCACACCTTCAGCGCCCCGGACGTGAAGCAACTGCGCGTTGACTTTGCCAACCCCGTGCTCTGGGTGACGCTCGACTTCATTGCGAACGACACGACCGACACCGGGCTGTTGCGCGCGTTCAATAGCGTGGGCACGCTGCTGGAAACCCGCCTGACTGCCCCTCTGGCCCAGAACCAGATCGGCACGCTCACGGTAGGAGGTGGGGAGGCAAATATCGCGTATGTGTTGGCAGGCGGCAACACCGTTACGACGACGTACGACGCGATCCTGCTGGACAACCTGCGCTACGCCATCCCCGAGCCCTCCACCCTCGCCCTCTTCGGCACGGGCACCCTCACCCTGCTGGGCTGCGGCTGGCGACGGCGGGGGCGAACGGCGTAAGACGAGTTCCGACCGTCTACACGCGGACGGCTGGGGGTAGTTTCCCGGCCCTTCTTGCTCGCAAGCGGACGAATGTCCCGGTGAAAGGCATCGGAAACGGGACGGCTGCCCCTGTGCGGGCCGTCCTTTTTGTGTCAGGGTGGGAGCGGGCGACAGGGAAGGCGATGACCCGGAGATGTAACTTTCCTCCAGGGCAGCGCGTCAATTCGATAAAGGTAAAGAGCAAGCCCCTTCCTGATGCGCTTGCCTTGGCTCGCCAGCGAGCAGGGGCGCATCCTCGGTAGTGCCTTTGCCTGCGGTCCTTGCCAGGTCGCAGCAGGAGATACTCTGCTGCTGCCACTGTTGCTGCTGTACTTGCCCGCACACAAGGAGGGACAGGGATGTCTCCCAGGACACGGCGCGACGGCTTGTGTGCCGCCCTGCCCGTACTCGCGTTGCTGTCACTGAACTGCTTCACGCCTCGGTTGTGGCAAAGCGGCAACCGCGCTCCGGAGCACCGGGCGCGCCCCGGCCGCTACACCGAGGCCCAGATACTGGCCCTCTCCGGCCCGCTCTGCCGCGCCCTGGCGGGGCACAAGCCGGGCCTGCATGTGCAGGCCCAGAGGCGCGACATGGCGCCCAGCGAGCTGAGTTCCGGCCGGTTGTGGGACGTGTACGCCCGCGACGCAGCGGGGCGACATGTGTTGTACCTGAAATGGGACGACGATGCCGGCCGGGTCTGGATCGCCGGATGTCCCGGCGAGCTCTTGGCCCAGGAGGCAGGGGAGGGTCCGCCGCTGGGGCGTCGGGAGGCCGTCACGGCGGGGCAGCAGTGGCTGCGCCTGCTTTGGGGCGGGCGAGCGTCTGTGCCCTGGCGTCTGGTGCACGTCACCGGGCCCGGTAACCCGGTGCGGGGCAACAACCGGTGGCACCTGGTCTGGCACGCCGGCAGGGACAGGGCGAGCGTTTCCGTGGACGGACGGAGCGGGGGGCTGTTGCTGGCCAAACGCACGCAGGGCGTATAGGTGTCACCGCGGCGCACCCGCAGTGATGGGGCGCCGTGACTGCGAGTCAGTCCCCTCGCTCGTGATGCCGGTCACTTGTGATGCCGGGCGGCGCCGCCCTCCTCGACGGGCCCCTCGATGTCGATGATCATCGTGCCCTGCTGCGGCGGAAGCGTCACCGGTTAGAAGACCCTATTGACAATTGTGTAGCCGGCCATTATACTTGCATCCATGAGCCGGGTCACCCCGCAGAACTCCCCCCGGCTTTGGCATCGCGCAGGCGGCCTCGACCCACCCTCGCCCGCGCAGAAGGAGAACCACATGCGTCGTATCCTGCCCCTGGCCTTCGTGGCCCTGGCCGCCACGAGCCTCAGCGCACGGGCACAGACCTGGAGCGAAGTCGGTGATGCCGGGCAGCTACTGCCCACGGCACAGCTCATCACCGGCATCGGCCCGCTGAGCGCCATCACCGGCAGCATCGGCACCAGCACCGATGTGGACTTATACTGCATCTTCATCGACTCCCCGGCCGCCTTCTCCGCGGCCACCGTGCCCGGCGGGCCGCAAGGGACTCTTTCCGACCCGCAGCTGTTCCTGTTCAGCGCCGGCGGCCTGGGCGTGGTCGGCAACGACGACTTCAGCGGGTTTCAGCCGGCGCTGCCCGCCGGCAACCCCAACAATCCGACCACGCCCGGCACCTACTACCTGGCCATCTCTTCGTTCAACGTGGACCCGGTGAGTGCGGGCGGCTCCATCTTCCCACAACCTCAGGCCGGCCTGCCCCCCTTCGGGCCGACCGGGCCGGGCGGCGGGCAGCCCCTGTCGGGCTGGACCGAGGCGGGCAGCACGGGCACCTACACCATCCGTCTCACGGGCGCCGCGCCCATCCCCGAACCCGGCACCCTCGCCTTGCTGGGCACGGGCGCCCTCAGCCTGCTGGGCTGCGGCTGGCGACGGCGCCGGCGGGCGGCCTAACACGGGCAAGCGCCCGTCACACGCGACAAGGGCCGGGATCTCTCCCGGCCCTTGTCCTTGCTCTTGTGCGATACTGCGGCGCGAATATCACATCTCTTTTCACCACGAATACGGTCAGTTCAGGTTGGGGCCTTCCGTGGCCACCGACCCGCGCGCGCACGAGATGCGCGAGGCCGCGCGCCAGGCGGCGTGACCGTCCCCGAAGGCGATGTTGGTGCCAGCGTTGTGGCGGTAGTTGCCGTCCGCCTTCTGCGTCGGATCGCTCTGCAAGGTCGGGCTCGCTGTCGGGTTGGTTTTGTCACAGCCCTGTTTGATCACTCCCAGATTGGCGGTGGCCATGTTGGCCAGACGGATCCGGTCCATCCAGCCCTCGTCGAAGCCCAGGTTGGCGGCATCGGCGATGAAGTAGGTGTTCGCGGGCTGCTCGACCCGGGCTATGGCTATGGGGCCGTCTCCCTGCCAGCCGGGATTGTTATTAGCGGTGTAACGATACAGGTGATAGCTGATCCCGTAGCTCATGGGGATCGGGACCTGGTAGGTGCCTGACGTCGTACGGGTGAGTCGTTTCGGGTCCCGGTCACCTTTACAGACGAACACTTCCGTGTTCTTGAGGTAGGGCTGGATCTGCGAGATCCATGCCCAGGTGGTGCAGTACGGATTGGCGACGCCCGAAGTCGCCCCCACGCTGCGGGGATCGAAGCAGTCACCCGCGCCGCCGTTCCAGGACCGGACGGGATACGTCTCGTCATAATCCTGCACGTACTGCATGAAACCCAAGCCGATCTGCTTGAGGTTGGAAAGGCACGCCGCCTGGCGCGCCTTGGCTCTTGCCTGTGCGAAGACGGGAAAAAGGATGGCGGCGAGGATCGCGATTATCGCGATCACGACGAGCAGCTCGATCAGGGTGAAGCCGCGGCGGCTTCCAGGGTTACGCAACATTGCTCTACCTCCATGGCTCAGGTTCGCCCTAAGAACGGGCGGTTGCTCCCATTCTATCACACAAGCAGAGCAAAATCACTACTCGCCTTGAATCAGAGCCGGTCCATCGCGAAAAGGCACGAAAGGGCAGGTCTGAATTAATCCCTCAGGAAAGGCCAGCGTGACGTTATCAGCAGTAGAATAGTACGTTTGCGTTCCATGATCCAATTTCGTACTCATCTTCAGCTCTTTGGCGCGGCCGCTTTTACCACGCCGCTCAAGGAGGATATCCCCTGGCGGCAGAAGAAATGGCCAGGGATTCTGATCAAGGAGGTGCACGATGAGAAAGGCCATGTTCCTCTTGGCCGCATCGGCGGCCCTGCTCGCCCTCAGTGCCGAAGCCCGAAGCGACCGCGACGCCGACATGGGCGAGCGGCACAACCTCAAGGATCGGCACCCGGAGATCGCC
>JAUJNC010000163.1 GCA_030446525.1 Armatimonadaceae bacterium | reverse complement strand
AGTTCACGGCGAACACGATGGCGACGGTTCTGGAGATCATCGGCCTGTCGCCGATGGGGACGGCCAGCGCACCCGCCGTGGACCCGCGCAAGAACGACATCGCCGTGCGCTGCGGGCGGCTCATCCTTGACGTGCTGCGCCAGGACCTGAAGCCGCGCGACCTGCTGACCCCGGCGGCGTTCGAGAACGCCATCGCCGCGGTCGCCGCGACCGGCGGCTCGACGAACGCCGTTCTGCACCTGCTGGCCCTGTCCCAGGAGGCCGGCGTCCCGCTCGCCCTGGAAGACTTCGACCGCGTCAGCGCGCGCACGCCGCTGATCGCCGACCTGATGCCGGGCGGCAAGTTCACCGCCGTCGAGGTGGACCGCGCGGGCGGCATCCCCGAGGTCGCCGAGCGCCTGATCGACGCCGGCCTGATCGACGGGGCGGCGCTCACCGTCACCGGGCGCACGCTCGCCGAGGAGTCGGCCCAGGCCGCCGAGACCCCCGGACAGCAGGTGCTCCACCCGGCGGCGCGGCCGATCAAGCCGCACGGGGGGCTGGTGGTCCTGCGCGGCAGCCTCGCGCCCGACGGCGCCGTCGTCAAGGTCGCCGGCCACGAGCGCGCCGCCCACCGCGGCCCGGCGCGCGTGTTCGATAGCGAAGAGGCGGCCATGGCCGCCGTAACCAGCCAGCAGATCCGGCCGGGCGACGTGGTGGTGATCCGCTACGAAGGCCCGCGCGGCGGCCCCGGGATGCGCGAGATGCTGGGCGTGACCGCGGCGATCGTCGGCGAGGGCCTGGGCGAGTCCGTCGCGATGGTCACCGACGGGCGCTTCAGCGGCGCCACGCGCGGCCTGATGGTCGGCCACCTCGCGCCCGAGGCGGCGCGCGGCGGCCCGCTGGCCGCGGTGCGCGACGGCGACGAGATCGAGATCGACATCGAGGCGCGCCGCCTGGACCTGCTCGTCGCGCCGGAGGAGCTGCAGGCGCGGCTCGCCGCCTGGAATGCGCCGCAACCCCGCTACGCCGGCGGCGTCTTCGGGCGCTACGCGGCCCTGGTGTCGTCGGCATCGGAGGGCGCGGTGCTGCGAACGCCCTGACGCGTCGTCTTGCGCTGCCGTTGCGGTACAATCCTGATAAGAGCGTGTGGAGAGAATCTCTCCATACGCTCTAATAGGTCCCGATTCGAAAGGAAAGCACACAATGGTCGCCCCGCAAGATATCAAGACGCGGAAACCTACGCCGTTCTGCTCCGGCGCTATAATGGCGGCGTCCTCGATCTGCCCGCCTTCACCGACGCCGCCACCATCCTACAAGCCGAAGTCGTGGACAGCCCGGACTTCGGCCTGCTGACCATTAGTGACATGACTATCTTAGGCAGTCTTTCGCTAATGAAGGCGCACAACCTGAACGCTGCTGACGGGGCGATCTTGGCCACCTACCTTCAGTTTCTTCACGCGCAGCCTTCCGGCGGCCCGCCGTGCCTCCTCGTCGCCTCCGACAAACGTCTCCTGCATGCCGCTACTGCTGAGGGGCTTGCCACTCTCAACCCCGAACTTGTCGCCGCCACCGATGTTCCTCCCTTTCTGGCCGCACTCTGAGTGCCCATAGAACCCACCAGACCATCCCTTTCATAGTGTTGACACCCCAATCCCAGGTGCCGTACAATGGCCGGGATACCGCCTGAGGAGAAGATGACCGCATGCGCTACACCGCGCCCACCGGGACCCACGACATCCTGCCGCCCGCGCCCGCGGGTGACGAGCGCACGGATCGCCCCTGGTTCGATGACGTTTCCAAATGGCACTGGCTGGAAGGCATCTTCCGCGAGCTGTGCGCGCTGTACGGCTACGAAGAGGTCCGCACGCCCGTCTTCGAGAGCACCGACCTCTTCCACCGCGCCGTGGGCGAAGGAACGGACATCGTCAGCAAGGAAACCTACGACTTCACGACGCGCGGCGGGGACAAGCTGACTCTGCGCCCGGAAGGCACGGCGGGCGCGCTGCGCGCCTACATCCAGCATCGGCTCCACATCGAGCGGCCCGTCACCAAGCTATACTACATGGGCCCGAACTTCCGCTACGAGCGGCCCCAGAAGGGACGGTACCGGCAGCACCACCAGGCCGGCGTCGAGGTGCTGGGCACGGACAGCCCGGACGTGGACGCCGAAGTGATCGCGCTGGCCATGGCCTTCTTCACGCGGCTCGGCATCGAGCGGCTGACCCTCAAGCTGAACTCGCTGGGCACGCCCCCGAGCCGCGCGCGCTACAACGACGCGCTGCGCGCCTGGGCCGAGCCGCTCTTATCCGAGATGAGCGAGGACAACCGGCGCCGGTTCCACGCGAACCCCCTGCGGATGCTGGACAGCAAGGATGAGCGGGACCAGCGGCTCCTGGAGGGCGCCCCGCAGCTCGTCGATCACCTGGACGACGAAAGCCGCGCCCACTTCGGCACGCTCCAGCACCACCTGACGGGCCTGGGCATCGGCTACGAGATCGACCCGCGCCTGGTGCGCGGGTTCGATTACTACACGCGCACGACTTTCGAGATCCAGTCGCCGGACGTGGGCGCGCAGTCGGCGCTGGGGGGTGGCGGGCGCTACAACGGGCTGGTGGAGGAGCTCGGCGGCCCGCCCACCCCCGGCATCGGCTTCGGGCTGGGGATCGAGCGCGCCCTGATCGCCCTGGAGGCGGGCGGGGTGCCCGTGCCCCCGCCGGCCGCGCCCGTCGCCTTCCTGTGCCCGCTCGGCGACAGGGCCCGCGCCGCCTGCGTCAACCTGCTGTCGCACCTGCGCGCCGCCGGTCTCGCCTCGGACATGGACTACACGGGCCGCAAGATGAAAGCCATGCTGGAGCAGGCCGACAAGCGGGGCGCCACCTACGCCCTGATCGTCGGCGACGACGAGATCGAAAAAGGCGTCGCCCAGGTGCGGGACATGAAAACCAAGCAGCAGACCGAGGTGTCCATCGCCCACGTCGCCGAAGCCCTGCGCGGTTTGGGCGGCCGGGACTGACCATCCGCGGGGGACGGCCGGACGGGCCGGCGGGTGCAGATGCCGGCGCCGTCCTGCCCTCGTGATCAGTACGGCCCGCGGATGTGGGAGGCGACCTGATCCTCGTAGAACACCCGCAGCCTTTCATGCAGCTCGCGGTCTAAGGGCGGGAGGTCGCTCGCGAGGGCGTTGGTGCGCGCCTGGTCCGGGTTCTTGGCGCCGGGGATCACAACGCTGACCGCGTCGAAGTCCAGGCACCAGCGGAGCGCCATCTGGGACAGGGTCCTGCCCGGCGGCGCCAGCGGCTTTATCGACTCCGCCAGCTCCACCCCTTTTTCAAACGGCAGGCCCGCGAAGGTCTCGCCGACGTTGAAATGTTCCCCGTCGCGGTTGTAGCTGCGGTGGTCGCCGGGGGCGAAGCGGGTGTCTTTGCCGAACTTGCCCGCCAGCAGCCCGCTCGCGAGCGGCAGGCGGACGATCAAGGCCACGCCCCTTTCTTTCGCCTGGTCGAACAGCACGGCGATTGGCTTCTGCCGGAAGATGTTGAAGATGACCTGCAGCGAGGCGAGGCCTTCTTGCTCCAGGCAAAGCAGCGCCTCGTCCATGGACTCGACGCTGGCCCCGAAGCGCCGGATCTTGCCCTCGCGCCGCAGGGGTCCGCAGCCACTCGAAGACCTCGCCCTGCCAGAGCACGTCGGTCGACCAGTGCACCGACGCGTCGGGTCGAGCGCCTCGACGAAACCGAGGCAGCGACGCGTCGGTGTGGGCGCGGAACGAGGCGAGCGAGAAGTTACCCGGCCACCCCGGCTCAGGGAAGCGCCCGAAACTCGTGGCGACAAAAACCTCTCCGGGATGCCCCTTCAGAAACGCGCCGATAAGACTCGCCGCGGCCCCGGCCGTACACGTCCCGCCGTGTCGAAGAACGTGACGCCGCTATCGACGGCGCGGCCTGCAGCGTCTCCAGCGCCTGCTCTGCGACATTCGCCCCAGTCGGAACCGCCCAGTACCAGCAGCCAGCCCGACATCGAAACCAGGACATCAGCTGTCGCCAAAGGCTCTTTGCTTCATCTCATCTTCCCTCCCCGGATCATCGCCCCCAGACGCCGGAAATCCTCGGCCTGCAGGGGTCCCGCGCGATGGACGCGCGCCCGCGGGCCGGGGTGGTACAGCGGAACGAGCCAGCGCCCGTCCCAGGCGAGGCGGCGCCCGACGTCCCGCGCGAGGACGGCCCCGTGCAGCGACGGCCCGCAGCGCGCCGGGGCGACCCGCCCGAGCGCGACCACATAGCCCGGCCGAACGATGGCGATCGTTTCGCCGAGGTGCGCGGAGCAGTTGCGCATCTCGCCGGCGGCCGGGGCGGCATTCCCTTCCTGCGCGTCGCGCGGGGCCGTACAAAACGGCGTTGGTGACGAACACCGCGCCGCGGTCAAGCCGGCGGCGGCGGTAGCGCCTCGAAGTTGCGGCCCGTCTGATCGCCAAGAGCGGGATCGCGCCGCGATCTGCCCCCGAGCCCGGGCGCCTCGGCGACGAACAGCGCCCGGGCCCCCAAACTCCCGTTGGGGGGCCGAGAACCCGCGTCCGTCCCTCCATCCGCGGGCACGCCCGGCAGCGCGCCGCTCCACGAGCAGCACGAACGCTTCGCGACGGACCTCCGCCGGCGGGGGCACGACCGATCCATTTACTGGCTGTTCCTGCATCGGCTTGAGGTTCGTCGCGTCGTCCACGCCCGGCGTTCACCTGCCTGGAGACCGGGAACGCCTCCATCTCCTTGTCCCGGATACGGCTGCAGGAGGCGGAGCACCTCACGCGTCCTTGACGGACGTGTCCAGCCACTCCGCCTCGTCCTCCGGCTTCAGGATCGCGGGCATCCGGTCGTGGATCGCGGACACGAGCGGGTTGGCCGGCACCGTGATGATCGTGCAGGTGCGGAGCGGCGATCCGCACCTTGTCCCATCCAGCCCGCGAAGGCGAAGAGCCGCCCCGCCTTTGCGGATGTGCATCGGCTGGCGGCCGCCGCGCGGTTCTTTTTTCCATTCGTAGCAGCCATCGGCGGGGATCAGGCAGCGGCGGCGGATCAGGGCGTTCTTGAAGGCGGGCTTTTCGACCAGCGTTTCGGCCCGCGCGTTGATCATCTTGCTGCCGATGGCGACGTCCTTGGCCCAGAACGGCACCAGCCCCCACTGCAGCCCCTCCAGGCGGCGCGCGCCGTCCGGCGCCGTTACGGCCGCCACCGGCTGCGTCGGCGCGATGTTATAGCGCGGGGCGATGTCGAAGAGCGCCTCCTGCACCGCGAAGCGCTCCGCCACCTCGTCCGTGCTATGATGCAATGTGAATCGTCCACACATGGTTCCTTCTCCACACAAATGCTAGGATAGATACTCCCTATCATACCCCTCGCACGGAAAGGTGCGGGTGATTCCCAGTGAACCGCGTGACGATCTCCCCTCACGGAGGGACCTACCTGCTTTGCGGCGTTTCGTCGTCGCTCAGCTGGACCACGCGGTTCATGGCGGGGTAGGTGTCGTCGGACAGGCGCTCGCGGCGCACCTCCCGGCCGAACCGGGAGAAGATGCGGTAGGTGACGACCCGGTAACCGGTCGCGCCCGGACTGCGGAGGTAGGCACGGCCCGCCGGGGCGTCGCCCCGGCGGACGACGCGGGTCAGGCGGGCGGGCGCGGAGCGCGACAGCACGTGCGGGGCGACCTGCACCGCCGTCGGGGGGCGTTCGGGGCCGAACAGGCGCACCTCCAGGCGATCGCCGCGCGCGCGGGCCTCGAGCCGGATCGGCCAGGGGTACGGGTTCCGGAACCGCAGGTCGATGTTGGGATAGGCGACCGCGGCGTCCCGCCCCGGAGCGACGTAGTGCGGCGCGAAGACGTGGGCGTGCCGCTCGCGGATCGGCAGGCCGGCGAGCAGGGCGGCGTTGTAGAGGGTGGTCGAGGTCTGGCAGACGCCGCCGCCGAAGGCGGGCACCAGCTCGCCGTCGAAGGAGACCGGCGCCTTGACGTACCCCTGGTCCACGGACCAGGATTTGACCGCCCGGTTGAACGAGAAGACGGCGCCGGGCGCGACGACCTTTCCGTCGAGCGCCTGCGCTGCCAGCCGGGCGTTGTGCCGTTGATTGGGGGTGCGCCCCTTCAGGCTGGTGGCGTACCCCACGATCTGGACCTCGGGCGGCGGCAGCGCGGCCAGCCCGGCGAACAGGGCGCCGCCGATGGCGAGGAGGAGCAGGAGGAAGGAAGCCCTGGCCATCACCGCACCTCCACCCGCGCTTCGGCGGACTCGGCGCGCAGTTCGGGGGCGTACATGGCCTGCAGCAGCGTGGGCAGGGCGCGGTACGTGCCGGGGGTCTGGGCGCGCAGGTTGTACTCGATCACGTGCCTGCCTTTGCGGAGCGTCCGCGCGAAAAAGGCGACCCGGTCGTCGCGGACGTCGACGCTGGAGTACCAGAAGCCCCATTCGAGCGTCTCGTCACTTTCGCCGCGCTCGGTCACCTCGCAGCCGGACGGGAAAGCGTCCTCGATGAGGACATAGGCCAGATCGCGCGGGGCGGTCAGTGTCAGGCGCACGCGGACGCGGTCGCCCTGCCGGAGGTCGCCCCCCGTCGGCTCCGTTTGCAGCGTCCAGGCGTCGAACCCGACCCGCCGGGGAACCACGCGCAGGTATTCGCGCTCGACGGCGATCCCCTGCGCTGTCAGGGCGGGGATCGGGTCCATGGCGACCGTCTGGCGCAGCGAAACGGCGTAGAAGACCGTGCTCGTTCCGCCGGCGCGCTCCAGCGTCACCTCGTTCCTACCCGGCCGCAGATCCGACGACGGGACGCGCAGCACCAGCTCCGGCTCGCGGACGAGATCGGGGGTGAGCGGGTAGGTCTTTAGGAGCCGGCCGTTCAGGCGGATGTGGACGTCCCCGGCGGGCGCGGCGTCGTCGGGATAGTGGGTGAGGTAGTCGCAGAGGGCGGCCAGGACCCACGACGTGTCGCGCGTGCTGCCCCAGTGGTCGCCCGTGCGGTCGGCCATCAGCCAGCGCAGGGCCGGGGTGACGCGGCCGTCGGCGGGATTGACCGCCAGGATGGCCCGCAGAGCGAGGGCCGTGGACATGCGGTCGCTGCTGTCCCAGCGCTCCTCCCCCGCCTCCCAGTGCAGCATCCCGTCGGCGGACACGGCGCGCCGGTCCAGCAGCGCCATGGCCACGTCCCCGCCTTCGCCCAGCAGCCGGTCGAGCAGGACCCGGTAGGCCAGGCCGTCGGGGGACAGGGCGTCGAGGGCCACCCGGGCGCCGGCGGCGCGCGCCGCGTCCTTGCCACCGGCCAGGGCGAGCGCGTACATCAGGAACGCCTTGTTGTCCGCGTCGAGATTCGCTGCCGGGGAACCCCTGTCGTCACGGGAGGGCCTTGTCAGGAGCTTGGCCGCCGCCTCGCGTCCCTTCTCCAGGACGGTGTTGCTGACGGCGTAGCCCTCCGCCTGCGCGGTGGCGAGCCGTACAAGACGTACGCGGTCATCCAGGGGTCGCCCCCGTCGTGCTCCCACCAGCCCCAGCCGCCCTCCTCATTCTGGAAGCGGTACAGGCGCGACAGGCCGTCGCGGACCATGCAGGGCGAACCGCGCGCCTGGTCGGCGGCGAGCACGCTCCCGTGTTGCCGCTCGAGCCGCTGCAACAGCAGGTCGGGCAGGAAGCGGCTCATCGTCTGCTCGGTGCAGCCATACGGGTAGCCGATCACGTACTCGAGGGCGCCGACGAGCGCGCTGCGGACCGAGGGCGTCACGCGGACGACCAGCCGGCTCGACTGGGGCACGGCGGCGGCATCGAGATCGACGACCTCGGTGCGGGCCGTCTCGCCGGTCAGGGCGCCCCCCGCGCTGTCGAACCGGTCGCGCCCGTGCGGGCGCACGGCGAGGGTGGTCTCGACGCCGTCGGTGTACTGCCGGGCCGCCCCGCTCTTCGGCGTCCAGGCCGTCACGCGTACCTTCGCCTGATACCCCCCTCCTTGCGGGAGGGAGGCCCCATCGGCCTGGACGGGCCAGGAGGCCTGCCCGATCTGGCCCGGCTGCAGCGAAAGCGTCCGCGTCTCGTCGCCTTCGACCCGCAAGCCGTCGGCGCTCAGCCGGACCAGCGCGGTCTGGGCCGCGCCCGTGTCGTTGTGGACGAGCGCGAGAAGGCGCGACCGGTCGCCCTGGGTCAGGAAGCGCGCCGTCTCGACGCGCACGAAGAAGTCCTTGGCGGCCACGACCTTGTTGATCTCCCGGCCGACCGCGGTGCCCACGCTGTGCGCCAGGACGGTCGCGCGCCAGGTGGTGAGGTTGTCGGGCAGGCGGAAGCGGATCGTGGCGCGGCCCGCGGCGTTCGTGCGCAGGGCGGGCTCCCAGTAGGCGGTATCGGGGAAGCGCCTGCGCGCCTCGATGTCCGGTTCGGCCTTGTCGGCGTCGCCCAGGTATTCGACCGCGAACGAGTAGCTCGTGGACACGCTGTTGTAGCGGCGCGGGTAGAACGCGTTGCGCAGCGCCTTCGGGTCGTCCTCTCGCAGGGCGTAGATCGACTCATCGACCACGCCGAAGGAGAGCTCGCACGGCGCGGGCCGCCCGCGCTTGTCCGTCGTCCGGATGGTGTACGTGATCGGGTCGCCGGGCCGGTATCTGGCGCGGTCGGCGGCCACCTGGACGGTCAGCTCGCTTTCAGGCAGGGTGACGCGCAGCGGTGTTTCACTGCTCGCGAAGCGCTTGTTCTGCACGTAGCAGGCCGCGAGGGTGACGTTGGGGCCGTACTCTTCCTCGACCGGCACGCGCACGAGCGTGCTGCGCCTGGTCACCGGGACGGAGAAGGTGCGGTGGATCTTTTCGCCCTCCACGGTGAGCAGCACGGTCTGCCCGGTCCGGGCCGTGTTGACCAGGACCCGGGCCGTGTCGCCGGGGAGGTAGCGCCGCTTGTCGGTCAGGAGCGACAGGTCGGCGTACTCGGTCTGCAGGTCGCCCCCCTCGTCGCTCGCGGCCCACAGGTAGCCGCGGGCGCGGATCTGTCGCCCTTTGGCATCCGTGGCGCGGGCGTGGAGGCGCAGCTCCCCGGGGCGCGGCGGCGTGATCGTAACGACCGCGCTCCCGTCCGGCCCGGTCGCCGCGTTCTGTGTGCCGGCCGGCTGGGTCTCGTACGCCCTGGCCTTCTCGTTCCAGGCCCCGTAGACCGACTCCAGCGCGATGGGCACGTCCGCGAGCGGCTTGCCGTCGTGATCGCGGGCGGCAACGACGACCGTGGTCGGCTTGCCCGGCTCGGCGACATAGCCTTCCGGCCGGACGCTCAGGCGGAAGTCTCCCGCGCTCACGCGCGCCGCGCCCTGCGCGTCGGCCTCGCGCCTGGCGGCATCGGTGACGGTGGCCTGGAGCGTAAAGATCTGCTCCTGCGGCGCGTCCTCCTCTTCGGGCACGTCGGCGGCGAAGCGGATCACGGCCCGGCCGTTCGCGTCCAGCGTCGCCGCGCCCTCGGTCACGGTCTGGCCGTAGTAGCCCTCGTAGCCGCCGCCGGAAGGCGCCGCTTCCCCCTCCTCCAGCTCGTTGTCGTCGGGGTACTCGGCGGACCAGTCCGTGTCGCGGTACACGGAGTATTTGACCCGGGCCCCGGCCAGGGGCGCGCCGAAGTAGAACTTCCCCTCCACCGTCATCTCGATCGGCTCGCCGCGCACGTACCGCTTCCGTCCGGGCGTGACGGTCACGGCGAACTCGGGCTTGCGGTAGGCCGCGACCACGATGTCGTGCGTGTGCTTCTCGCCGTGCACCTCCGCGACCAGGCTGAAGGTCCCGGTCGGCGCCTCGGGGCTCAGCTCGACCGACCCGTGGAACGAGCCGTAGCTGTTCGTCGTGCTCTGCTGCCGCAGGATGCGCTCCCCGTTCGGGTCACGGATCTCGACCGTCACCGGCTCGGCGTCGGGCACCGAGTACCGGCCCAGCGCGCCCCCCTTGGCCCGGAGGATCCCTTTGTAGAAGATGCGCTGGCCCGGGCGGTAGATCGGCCGGTCCGTGTAGGCGTGCAGCGTGAAGCTCCCCTGCTCCTCGAACGCGTAGTCGTTGCGCCCCAGGACGGCCTCGTCGCCCCCGCCGCGCAGCGCGACGGTCATCAGCCGCGCGCCGTCGCGACCCTGGGCCGGCACGTCCATCCGGGCCAGGCCCCGGACATCGCTCCGGTTTGAGGCGACCGCGCGCCCGCCGCGGTACACGCGAACGGCGGCCCCGGCGACGGGCGCGCCTGTTTTCATGTCGACCGTGTAGGTCATGAGCTGGCGCCCGGCGCGCTTGACGATCAGGGCGGTGTCCGTGGCCACGACCCACGAGCAGACCGACTTTTTGCCGTGTGCCACATCGACCAGATACAGCCCGGCGCCCGCGGTTTCGAGCGGGATGCGCTTGTGGAAAAAGCCCTCGCGGTCGGCCTCGACGATCGGCAGGTCGCGCTCCCAGAGGAGCCGGGGCGCGTCCCCCGCCGGCGGCTCCAGCAGCACGCGGGGCAGGCGGGACGGCTTCTCGCCGTACGCGCGGCCGATCCCCTCCAGCGCCTCGGCCCCGCCCTC
>JAUJNC010000162.1 GCA_030446525.1 Armatimonadaceae bacterium | reverse complement strand
CAGGGGGCAGGCGCTTGCCGTCCAGGAAAACGGCGGCGACCCGCCCGCTGTCGGACAGGCGCAGCGACATGCCGTCGCCGCTGTCCAGCGCGGGCATCTCGGCCGCGCCCGGCACGGCAAAGGCGGCGAAGATCATGGCAAGCACTCCGTAAAGGGCCGGCCGCTCAGCGGCAAGCCGTGAGCACCGGAAAGCCTGCTCGGACATGGGTGCGGCTCCTTTCGTTGTCCCATCGAACCCGACGCCGGGTCGGCAGACAGGCCGCTCCGTGCCGCCAGAAAGGGCGTGCATCGTACTATGTATCATAAAGTGCTCGACCTCGCTGTGACAATGGCATTTCTGACAAAAAACTTGTTCGTTTTGACATGAAGGCGCGCTTCCAAGGCATGTCGCCCTTCCGGGCCGGGTATTACGGAAGCGGTGCGCGACGCGCCCCCGGGAGGAGTAAACTGATGACGTACGAAAGTGATACAACGCCCGCCGGTGGCCCGGAGGACCCGGATCAGAGGACCGGTGCCCCGGACCGTGACGTGACGACCGTGCTGGATCCCCGCCTGGAACCGGGTGAGGCGTACGAGCTCGTGGACCGCGACGTCGCCCCCAACGAGGGCCAGAACGTGGACTTCTCTGACGCGGTCAC
Organism: Armatimonadaceae bacterium; assembly: GCA_030446525.1. The sequence continues at coordinate 10,487 of JAUJNC010000162.1, read as the reverse complement.
GGGCATCCTCGACATCCGGACGAACCTGGGCGAGAAAGCGGACTCGGGCGAAGCCGAGAGCGAACCTGTGGTGTGACCCGCGCCAGCGCGTTGATCAGGTTCTACCCGAGTTCCACTTTCCGTTTTCTGACCGGAAAGCTCGCCGCCAGGACCCGGAACCCCTACCCGAAATGGCAGAAAAGCCGGGGGCGAGACGGTCTCTCGCCCCCGGCGTGTTCGCCATCTTGGCAAAAACGGAACTCTCCACTTGCTCGCTTTTTGCCCCTTGTGAAAAACGAGTTCGCCCTCTGCCTCAAAACGGAAAGTGCTGGCACCTGCGGCAAAACTGCTATTTTACGTTTCCTTCAGTGCAGTCCGACTCGCAGGAATCGTCTCGACCACCGTGAAACGGCACTCGGATCGGGTGCTCCCCGTTCGAAGTGCTGAATCGGGCTCAAAGTGGTCGGGCGGCAGGGAGGCATACACGGACGTCCCTGCTGGCCCGCTCCCGTTCACCGGCGCCGGAGTCATGCTGCAGTCCCTGGCCTGGGCCGGGAGTGACAGCGCGACTCCGGCACACGTTGAAAGCCAGGCTTTGCTCATCCGTTACTCGTTGTCCCAGAGGTTACGCGCGTCGGCGATAGGCCAGCCCGTTTCGGCCCCGGCTGCCAGAGGGCCGATGAGCTGATCGATCTTGACCCATTTAGCATGACCGTCCGCGAAGCAGATATTGGCGCCGCCTGCATGGATACCAACGGGCCGGCGGAAAGAATCGGCGGATGTCCCCCCATAGGAGCCGCCATAAACTCCCGTCACCGGGTTGAATAGCAGCGGTCCACGTGTCTGCCAGTCGGTGGCTCCCGTGATATAGTTTATCCATTTCGTGGGGTCAAGCCGATCCGTGAGGCTCGGCAGCCTGGTCTCGCTCAACTGCGCGGTATCCGCGATCATCACGAGGCCCGCGGGTGCTTTAAGCAATGCCAGCGGCGCTCCGGTATTCGCATTCGCCAGGCTCTGGTTAAGCCCGTAATAGCTTCCGGCATCTCTGGTGGAACTGATTTGCAGGGGACGCTCTTGCGACGGACAGAGGCGAATGACACGGTTCTTAATATAAGGCGCAACACCATCGATCCAGCGTTGATTACTGTACAGACCCATGGGCATCGTTTCGTCATAGTCCTGGGCGTACATCATGCAGCCAAGGCCCAATTGCTTGACATTGGACAGGCAGGCGGTCTGCCGCGCTTTCTCGCGGGCCTGGGCGAAAACGGGAAAAAGGATAGCAGCAAGGATTGCTATTATCGCGATCACGACGAGCAGTTCTATCAGTGTGAATGCTCCAGAGTTGTGTCGTTGCATAGAAGAAATACCTCCTTCGGTCGGGTGACCGGCTGCGCCGGTCAGGTTTACGCTTTGGATGGCGGGGCGCAGCTCTCCCCAGCTGCAAAGGTCAGCGGCAGCGGCCGGGCGGGGATCGCCTCAGCCGGCGCCTTGATCTTGACTCGCAGCATCGCGACGGCCGCGCGCCCCATCTCCTGCTCGGGCAACACCAGGCTCGTGATCGGAAGACCTAGGTCGTCGTGAAGGTGATCGTCGAAGACGACTAGTGACAGGTCCTCGGGCACCCGCAGCCCCCGCTTGAGCGTGGCGACATAGGCGGGACGTAGAGCCTGCGGCCCGTAGGCGATCAGGGCAGTCGGCCGGTCCGGCGCGGCCAGCGCCTCACTGACCATAGCCTCCCAGCGTGCGCGCTTGACAGGCGTCTGTGGTCCGATCACACGCAGCTCACCCCCCGCTTCGCGCACCGCTTCCTCGCAGCCGGCGCGCCGGTCGGCCATGCTATAATGATGACTCGGAGAGTACGCCAGGTAGGCGATACGCTGATGTCCCAGCGAAAGCAGGTGCTCGGCGGAGCGGCGCCCCGCCGCGTGGTCGTCGGGATAGACGCTGTCGGTGTCCTGCTTGACATTGGTCCAGACGGCGGGCATCTCGTGCTCGTGGATCAGGGAGCGCAGGCGATTGGGGAATACCACCCAGGGGCTCGGCCTCCTCTACGGCGGCCTCCGCCTCCGCCCGGGCCAGGACGTCCTGACCACCGCCCACGACCACTACGCCACGAGCGCCTCGCTGCGCCTGCGGGCCGAGCGCGACGGCGTGCCGGTCCGCGCGGTTGCCCTATAACTGCGGATAGACAGCGCTGCGGGTGTAGTGCGTACTGAGCAGGAGGGCGACGCATCCAAAGCGCCCGGTACTGATCGCCCGCGCGGAGCCGTTGGGCCGATAGCCCAGTGCCTGTGCGGCCGCCAACGCCCTTCCGCGCGTCTCTGCCCGGTAGCGTTCACCTTTGCCGCCGAGAACATGCCATACCGTAGGCAGGGACACGCCCGCTTTTTCCGCGATCTCTTTCGCCGTGGCTGCCATAGCCGCTCCTTCGTTCATAGCGCTGTGACGCTATTCACAGCGCTATGATACCATGACTTCTCCCGTTTCGGGCTTATGGCCTCTGTCTTTTTTGTGGTTTTTCACAACCTGATCCGGTAACCGTCGTTTCCTCGGCGGCGGTATCTCTCGATGCCGGCGATGCGCACATCTGGGCGCGCGGGGCGCAATGCCGGATCGGGCCGTGGCACCCCTGAGCCTGCGCCTCCCGCAAGAGTTTGCGCCATATTCAGGCAGATCCGGTATCACGTTCGCTTCGGTGGATTTGCGAGCAGCATCACGGAGTATCGAAGGGGTTCGGCCGCGCTTTGAGCGTTAGTGATGCCTGAGTAACAAGGTCGGCGGCCTTCTTGACAAAACGAGATAAACCGTGTTAATTTAATCGTGTTAGCAAAATGATCAAGATGAGTGACATCGCTGTTAGGGCAGGGTCTCGCGCGCGACAGTCTCTTTGTACTCAGCGGACGCCAAACGGACGTCCGTATTAGCGAAAGCACCCGCGAGCGCGTGCTCGCCGCCGCTGCGGAACTGGGTTACCTGCCCAACAGGCTCCGCCCGGGCGATGCGTCAGGGGAAGTTCGGGTGCGTCGCGCTGCTGATGAGTAACCTCGGGCATCGCAGCACCTGCCTTATTCGCTGCTCGGCGGCATTCAGGATGCGCTTTCCGAGCATGACCTGCACCTGGCGTTGGCAACGCTACCCACGATACCAAACTGGCGGACACGGGGTACGTGCCCAAGATGCTGCGTGAGTGGATGGCGGATGGTATGCTGATCAACTACCTCATAGGTATCCCCGAGCCGCTGGTGCAGATGGTACGCCAGCACAGCGTCCCGTCCATGTGGATCAACGTCCAGCAGCCGCCGGACTGCGTTTACCCCAATGACCTCGATGCGGAATCCGGGCGACGCAGCACCTGCTTTCCCTCGGTCACCGGCGCATCGCTTACGTGGACTACGGTTTCGGCAGCAAGATGGAGGAGACACTGGTCCACTACAGCACGAGGACCGTGAGAGCGGTTATCGTCAGGTTATGCATGCGGCGGGGCTTGCCCCACAGGTAATCCGAGATATCCGGGCTTTGGAACGCAGGGAGTACGTCCCGTTCACTCTGCGCTGGCTGGAGGGCGGACCGGCCCACCGCGGTCATTGCCTATACGCCCGCGGTCGCCTCGGCGGTGCTCCATACTGCGATGGCGCATAGGCGTCTGCAGGTACCACAGGACCTTTCACTGGTGACATTTCATGACCGGGCACCGGACGATCTTGGCATCGCCGTCACCACGATGCTGCTCCCCCGGAGCATGCACTGGGCGGAGCCGCCGTGCGCGGCCTCATCGAGAAGATAGCGGACCCGGCAGTTCCGCTGGACCCGAACATCCTGCCACTGAGTTTCGATCCGGGGCGACCTGCGCCCCGCCCCCGCCCGATACGAGCCCCGCTGAACCGGTTCGTGTGGCGGGCGACTCGTGACAAGTAAGGAGTCATCGACCAATGCAACACAGCAACAACGCTTTCACTCTTATCGAGCTTCTTGTCGTGATAGCGATAATAGCGATCCTCGCTGCTATCCTTTTTCCCGTCTTCGCTAAGACCCGCGAAAAGGCGAGGCAAGCCTCCTGCATCAATAATGTCAAGCAGTTTTCAATGGCCTGGGTCCAGTACAGCCAGGACTATGACGAGTCCTGGTCCCCTTCACCACCACCGGCTCCGCCTTCGCCCCAGCCATGGCCTGGGATCGGGTGCTGCAGCCGTATCTGAAAAATGAACAGGTCTTCACGTGCCCGTCCAAAGACAGGCCACAGAGCTACACCTACAACGCGCAACTGGCAACCAGCGGGCGTCCGCTGGCGGGGATCGACAGCCCGGCGGCAACCCCGGTCTTTGCCGACGCGGTCGGCAGCGGCACGGCGCCGACGACGTGCCTCGGCCCCGACGCGCCCTATATCTGCGCCACCGGTTCCAACCCCCGGCAGTCGCTGGCGTTCTGGATGGGCGATTTCAGCGGCCCCAACAGCGGGCGGGTGCTGTCCAATCGCTTCAACCCGTCAGCCGGCCAGTGGAATACATCCAGGCAGACGCCCGGCGAGATCGATCCGATCGTCCATTCGGAGGGCGCCAACTACGGTTTCGCGGACGGCCATGTCAAGTGGTACAAAGCGCGCATGCTGAGCGGCGTGCCCAAGCCGCCCAGCGAGGGCCTCGACTACAACGGCGACGGCGTTGTCGGCGATGGCTCCAACTGGAGGTAACCGACACAAAATCATGAAGCAAGGCCACATTCTTGGACTTCTAGGGATGGTCTCTCTTGGCTCCCTGGTACTGTCTTGCACTGCACAACCCACTGTGGCGCAGGCAGAGCCGGCGACGATACGCCTCGATCTACCGCTGGCGGCGGTGCGCACGGCCGGGCCGGAAACAAGCACTGCTGCGCCAGCCGCCGGCGGGCCGGAGAATAAGCGGCTGGTCGTGCAGGTCGATCCCGCGCTGCTGCGGCGCGTCATATTGACGCCGGAAGATTTCCGCGAGGCCGCGCTGCGTCTGCCGATCACCCAGCTGACGGGCGATGCTACTGGCGCGACGCTCGATCTGCACCGGCTGCTCAAGGCACCGGTGGGCGGGGCGCTGGCCGCGGGAGTAGACTATGAAGCGCGCCCCATGGCATCCGCGCCACTGCCCGCCGCCACGGGCGTATTGCGCGTGCCCGGGCTGGCGGCGGCGCTACGCGAGATGGCCGCACGCGGAGGGTACGGCTTCGTCGCCGCCGTACGATCGACGGGCGCATCCCGCCCGCTCATGACCCTACCCGCCACGCCCGGACGGGAACCGGCAGCGCAGCCCGCCCTGGAAGTGACCCTAGTAAAGCACCCCAACGCGTTGCTTTTCGACCACGAGATCAAGCCCCGGCCCGGCGTCTTCACCGAGATGCGACACGGACACCTTTACTATGGCGACCGAAGGCTGCGCCTATGGGGGCTAGTTGGCTATGGCACCGCCGACCGAATGCGCAAGATGGGTTTCAACGCCCAGCGCGTCTGGGAGCCGACCTCGCAGACTGGCGGCGGCTCCTCGGAGATTGGCGCGCGCAACTTCTACACGGCGGAGTCGGCGAAGCGGGGCGAGCCCGCGCCCTATACAAAGGAAGACGGATCCCGCATTGATCGTGCCGACCGCCACTTCGCCGACCTGAAGGCGCACGGCATGTTTGTCATGTTCGCCGCGCTCTCCGGCACTCTGCCGATCGAGCCGCTGCTGGCCGACGACTCGTTTATCGCGGGGGGCAGCGACTGGACAGAGTGGAAGAAGGCGATGACACAGGTCAAAGACCGCGCCGCCATGGCCCGCATCGCGATCTTCTTCGACGAGCGACTCCAGCGCATGAAGAAGCGCCATGCCGCGAACCTCCTGGGCCACGTCAATCAGTACACCGGCAAGAAGTACGGCGAGGACGAGGCGATCGCGGTCTACGAGATATGGAACGAGAACGGCTTCATAAAACGCGTTCTCGACCGTGGGCTCGACGATCTGCCCGCGTTCTTCCACGGCCAGGCGCAGCGGCAATGGAACGACTGGCTGCGGGCGCGCTACAAAGACGATGCCGGGCTGCGCAAGGCATGGAGCGCATTCAAGGACGGCGAGAATATCCAGGCAGGAACGGTAAAGCTGGCGCCCATCGTCGCCCAGCGCGCTGACTACCCGGCCGCACGCGCCGCGGACTTCGTGCGCTTCCTGACCGAGAAGGCGGATGGCTTCCACCAGGACTTCCGCAGCTTCTGCCGCGCCCAGGCCCCCAAGGGCGTTGGCGTCAATGTCGCCCCCTTCTCCTTCGATACGCAGTACCGGCCGAGTATCCACTGGCCCTACACCAGCGCCCAGGGTGATGTAAACAGCTTCGGGATGTACTTCTGGGATCTCAAGTCGCAGCTTTCCCGGCCGCCTTCGATGTATGTGATCGACTCGCACACAGTCGAGGGCAAGGCGACGATCCTCTACGAGACTAACCAGGGGCGCCCCGGCAGCCACCGGGCCGAGTACCCGCTCCGGCTGGCGGCTCTGGCCTCCTGGCAGGACTGGGACGGCGTCTTCTGGCATTACTGGGCCGGCGGCAATGTCGAGCGTGACGAGGAGTTCCTGGCGCAGCCGATGCCCTATATCAGCCCGAGCCACTTCTGGACGGCGGTGCAGCACGAACGGGACCCGGTCATGACCAGCGCCATGGCCATCGCCGGACGGATCTTCCTGGGCGGCGCGATCCAGCCCGCGCCGGAGCCGGCGACCTACACCGTCGGCAAGGAGGGCATCTTCTCGTTCAGCCACGTCAACGGCATCGGACAGGCGCGTGCCACCTTCTCCCGAGGCAGCCGGATCCGTTTTGAGCCCGAGGGGGAGTTCGATGTGCGCACCGCCGCCGCCGACCAGCCGCCGACCGACGGGGCCGTCGCGGCGGGCGATCAAATCCTCTGGGATTACCCCAATGGCCGGCTGATCATCGATACGCCGACGGCCAAGGTCTACGTCGGCCGGACCGCGCCCTCCTATCGCTTTAAGGACGGTCTGACCCTGTCGGGCTTTACGACGCCTTTCGTCGCCTGGGCGATGGTCAGCGCCGACGGCCGTCCGCTCACCGGGTCGAACGCCGCCGAGCGTGTTTTTATCGCCGCCAACGCCGACGCGCGCAATACCGGCTTCGTCTTCGATGAAGCCTCTGCGGGCGGGCCGCCGCTCGAGCAGGCGAAGTCCATTCGTTCGTGGGGCCGCGCACCCGTGGTGGTGGACCGGGCGGATTTCACCCTTTCGCTGCCGTTCCTGGCCGACTATACGTTCTCCGGCTACGACTTCGCACTGCGCCGCGGTGTCGCCAGCAGCGCAAAGGACAGCAATATTCTGCGCATGCGGCAGGAGACCCCGCCGTGGATGGGCGTCCTGGAGATAAACCGCCGTGGAGCCGCGGCGCAGCCGGTCGTGGACGCCAGCGATATTCGCTTAGGAGCGGCAGCCGGACCCACCGGTGGGGGGGGAGGAGATGCGCGCCTGACGGGTATCTACAACCCGCTGCCGGGAGTCTCCTGGGGCGATACCTATGCGGAGGCGCACAAGACGCTACGCGACGGCGCGTATCGGCGGACGGGCATAAGCCCGGAAGACACCTCTTCCCGGCCAGTCAAGACGATCACGGTGACCGAAGCGCAGATCCTGCTGGATACGCCCGCCGATATTGACGTCCTCTTTGCCGGGGGACGGATGCATCGGATCGTGGCGACCTTCCGCCGCCCGCCGGTCCTGCGTGAGGCGGCGGCGACCCTAGAAAAGCGCTTCGGTAGGCCGCTAGAGAGCCGAATCACCGGTGACCAGACACGGGAAGACCGCGTACGCTGGCGTGTTCGCGCCCCCGCCGCCGACCTGGAGGTCGCCCTTACCGAGTCACAGGGAACAGTTTCGCTGATCTACACCCTTCACCCCAAAGAGACAAGACCATGAACAAAGCAACGGCTATCGTGTTTCCCGCCGAGCGCCAGGTTCGGCTGGAGACGTATGAGCTTCCCGTCCTGCGCCCGGACGAGATCCGGGTGCGGACCGAGTACTCGGGCGTCAGCCAGGGGACCGAGATCTGGGCACTGACGGGACGGCGGCGCGAGCTGGCGTTCCCGACGGTTCCCGGATACCAGTCCATCGGCATCGTCGAAGAGATGGGTGCCGACGCCCAGGGCTACCGGATCGGCCAGCGCGTCCTGTTTGCCTCCAGCCGCCTACCGGAGACCTTCACTCCGACCTGGATGGGTGCGCACGTCAGCCACGCCTTGACCCCGGCGTCCGGCGCGCGCGCGCCGATCCCTGTTCCCGACGACTGTGACCCGATTGCTGCGGCGCTGGCGGCGCTGCCCGCGGTCAGCCTGCGCGGCATGAATATGCTTCGCATACAGTCCGGCGACCTGGTGGTCGTCACCGGGCAGGGACTGATCGGGCAGGGAAGCGCACAGCTCGCTCGCTCCCGGGGCGCGACCGTGATCACCACCGATGTTAGCGAGACACGCCTGCGGCTCAGCCGCGAGAACAGCGCCGATCAGGTCGTGAATGTCCGCGAGCAGGACCTGCCTACCGTGGTGCATTCGCTGAAGCCGGGGGGCGCGGACATCGTGATCGAGACGACGGGGCGTGCCGACCAGTTTGCTCCGTGCATCGACCTGCTGCGACCCCTCGGGCAGTTGCTCCTTCAGGGCTGGTATCCTGACCCTATATGCTTCGATTTCCACACCACGCACCTGAAGCGTCCCACCATCGCCATTACCTGCGGCTTCGACTCGGACGAAACGGCGACGGTACTCGACCTGATGCGCCGCGAGGAGCTACGCTTCCGCCCCCTGGTGACAGATCTGACGTCCGTTACCGCCGCGCCGCGCCTCTACGAGCTTATGCTGGCTGCCGATCCAGACGTGCTCGGCGCCGTCTTCGACTGGAGCGTGCTGCAATGAAGGCATTGACGGTTCCTGAAGCCGGCCGCCTGGAAGTGCGCGGCGTGCCCGCCCCGCAGGTCGGCCCCTACACCGCGCTGGTGCGCATCGAGACCTGCGGGATCTGTAACTCGACGGACCACAAGCTGATCGAAGGTACGATGGGCTGGGCGCCGCCATTCCCGATCATCCTGGGCCATGAGTCCGTGGGCCGGGTGATGGAGGTGGGGCCGAAGGTGCGCCGCTTCAAGGTAGGCGACCGGGTGACGCGCCCCATCTACCTGCCGCCCGACGGCGCGGACAACGGCGGGCACTACAACGCGGCTATGGGCGGCCTGGCCGAGTACGGCATCGTACGTGACGCCATGGCAATGGCCGAGGACGGCGACCCGTCACTGCGGGGCGACTACAACGCTCTGCGCCAGAACGTGGTGCCGGAGCATCTGGGCGCCCGGGACGCGGCTCTTGCTATCAGCCTGGCCGAGACCGCCAGCGTCCTGCGCCACCTGCCGAATGCGCGTGGCCTGAAGATAGTAGTCGCGGGCACCGGCGTTGCGGGGCTGGCCTTCATGCTCCGGTTCAAGCTGGCTGGAGCGCGCGTTATCGCCCTCGGCCGCCGTGCCGAGCGTCTGCAAAAGGCGCGGGAACTGGGCACGGACGACGTGATCGACACGCGCCAAAGCGGCTTTATGGACTCCCTTCGCGAGGCTGCCGGGGGTGCTGTGGACGGCCTGATCGAGGCGACGGGCGACGCGCCGCTTGCCGAGCAGATACTGGGAGCGCTTGCACCGGACGGCTTCGCCTGCGCCTACGGCGTGCCGCCGACGGGCACCAAATACGCCTCCCGCTGGCGCACCGCCGTCGTGGAGGAGCACCTGAGCTATGACTGGGTTGCCGACCTGCTGGCCCGCGGTTGGGTTAAGCCGGAGTGGTTCGTGTCCCACGAGTGGGAGTTCCGCGACGTTCTGCGCGCCTTTGAGCAAGCCGCGCGGGGTGAAGTGCTCAAAGGATTCGTCACTTTTCCGACCGATTGACCGGTTCCCAAAAGCGAGATGGAGCCTGACAATCATTGATGTTACTGCTCGCGGAGTCCGAAAACAGCCCATATACAGTGGTCTTGCTGAACGACGAGCACTATTTTCGGACAAAAAGGTGTTCGACAGCAGTAACTTACCATTGTCATAGTCAGAGCTACGAAGAGCCGTGCAGGATCGTTTCCGTCTAATAGCAACAGACTCTATGTCCCAGAGGGACACCACCAGGGATGAAAAGCCTAGCAGAGCCAGGCAACCGGCGTCGGAGACGCCTATTTTCGAAGCAGGTGATGGGGAACCCCATTGCCTGTTTTATCCTTTATGCTTACTTCGGACGAAATCAGCAGTTCGGCGAGTTCGCCATCCGGGAAAAAGCGGAACTCGGCGGGGCGGGATCGGCTCAGCACCCCCGAGAGGTTACGCCAAATACCGCCACAAACCCCGGCTCTTCGTCACTTTTGATGCAGGTGGGTTCAGAGTACCCGATATCGTAGGCCCCCGGTCGGTAAATAGGCGCTATAACTGGCGACAATGTAAACCAAGCAGGCAGGCCTGGGTGTGTCAAATATATTATCACCAAAAATAAG
>JAUJNC010000161.1 GCA_030446525.1 Armatimonadaceae bacterium | reverse complement strand
CCCCCGCCGGCATCCGCGAGCACGTCTTGTGTCGGGAGTTCTGACGTGTGCTCCTCCGATGGGGAGGTTGCCGCGCACGTGGCCGGTGCTTGCCTGGCCAAGGCCATGGTGGGGGTCCAGACCGGCGGACAGCGCGGGTGACTTCTCCAGCGTGGCGAGGGCGTTCGTTTGCCACTCCGCCTGGGCGGCCGCGGTCTCGCCCGCGCGGGCTTTCATGGCCTGCTCCAGCGCGGCGATCTTTTTGCCGTAGGCGTCCAGCAGCTCCCGCTGCCCCGGCTGCGGCACTTTGAGGAAGGGGGCGGCGTTGCCCTTGCGGCCGTCCAATCCCTGCTCCGGCACGTTGTTGAAGAAGGCGAAGAACCGGTAATAGTCCTTCTGCGTGATCGGGTCGTACTTGTGGTCGTGGCAGCGGGCGCAGGCCGTCGTCAGGCCCATGAAGACGGTCGAGGTCGTGTCGACCCGGTCGAAGACGTACTCGGCGGCGTACTCTTCCGGGATCGCACCGCCCTCGAAGTTGATCGGGTGGTTGCGGTTGAAACCGGAAGCGATCTTTTGATCCAGCGTGGCATGGGGCAGCATGTCGCCGGCCAGCTGCTCGATCGTGAATTGATCGTAGGGCAGGTTGCGGTTGAAGGCGCCCACCACCCAGTCACGCCACAGCCACATGTCGCGGTGGCTGTCGATGTGGTAGCCGTGCGTGTCGGCGTAGCGCGCCAGGTCGAGCCACGCCAGCGCCATCCGCTCACCGTAGCGCGGCGAGGCGAGCAGGCGGTCCACCTGTTTCTCATAAGCAGCCGGGCTTTTGTCTTTTAGGAACGCATCCAGCTCGGCGACCGTGGGTGGCAGGCCGGTCAGGTCGAGGCTCACGCGGCGCAACAGCGTGCGCCGGTCGGCCTCCGGTGAGGGCCGCAAGCCCTCTTTTTCCAGCCGGGTCAGGATGAAACGGTCGATCGGGTTGCGCGGCCAGGCCGTGCTCCTCACTGGCGGCAGCGCGGGGCGTCTGGGCTTGACCAGCGCCCAGTGCGGCGCGAACCGGCCGCCCTGCGCGACCCACCGGCGCAGCGTCTCGATCTGCCCGGCCGTCAGCTTCTTGTTCGAGCTCGCCGGCGGCATCTGGAGCCCGCCGTGTGTGGCGACGCGGCGCATCAGCTCGCTCTGCGCCGGCTCGCCCGGGATGATCGCCGTCTTGCCGGACGCCAGCTTCTTGAATGCGTTCTCCGCCGTGTCGAGCCGCAGCTCCGCCGCGCGCGTCTTGGGGTCGAAGCCGTGACAGGCGAAGCAGTTCTCCGACAGGATCGGGCGCACGTCGCGGTCGAAGTCCACCGTCTGCGTGGCCGGTCCCGGCTTGGCCGATGCGGCAGACCCGGCGGCCGGGCGTACCACCAGGCAAAGGAGCAGCAAGCCCAAAAGCCCCAGCAGGTACATCAACGGGTATTTCAGATCGACCTTCGGTCGCATGGTGGCCCCATTATACCCCGCGCGCCGGGGGGGCGCCAGCGGCCCGGCTTGTCCCGAACTCGTGGTATGCTTTCTGGAGGAACGGCACATGTCGAAACCCATCCGCAGCAATTCGGGTGCTGCCGACCGGAGGAGCCGTGGGAGCGCTTCGCCGATCCTTCTGGTGATTGCCGCGGCCTTGCTGTGGAGCACCGGCGGTCTGTTCATCAAGGCGACGTCGCTTTCGGCGCTGGAGCTCTCGTTCGGGCGGTCGCTGCTGGCGGCGGCGACGGTGGCCTTCTTCACCCGGCGCGAAGGCTTCCGGGTCAACGCACCCGCCGCCGCGGCCGCCGTGCTGTACGCCGCGCTGCTCCTGCTCTTCGTCGTGGCGACCAAGCTCACGACCGCCGCCAACGCCATCTTCCTCCAGTACACGGCGCCCATTTACATCCTGGTCTTCGAGCCGCTGCTGTACCGGGAGAAGCTCCGCATGCGGGACCTCTTTGTGGTCGCGGCGTGCGTCGCCGGGATGTCGCTCTTCTTCGTGGGGAAGCTGCGCCCCGAGGACGTGAGCGGCAACCTCGCCGCCCTCGGCTCGGGACTGTGCTTCGCGTTCTTCACCCTGCTCCTGCGCCACCCGCGCGCGGGCGAGGTCAACCGCGCCGCCTCGGTGATCTACGGGAATCTGCTCCTGGCCCTGGTGACGGCCCCGGCTTTCTTTGCGGGCGCTGGGCTCGATCTTTCGGCGCAGGACGCCGCGATCACCTTGTATCTGGGCGTGGTGCAGATCGGCATCGCCTACACCCTCTTCACCCTGGGCATCGCCCGGGGCGTGCGCTCCCTGGACGCCGGCATCGCCGGCTACATCGAGCCGGTGCTGAACCCGGTCTGGGTCTTCCTGTTCCTGGGCGAACGCCCCTCGACCTGGGCGATCCTGGGCGGCGCGATCATCCTGGCGGCCGTCGTGTTCCACACCCTCCGGGGTGCGCCCAAAGCGGCGCGCGCTCCCGATCCCCCGTGACGCAGGAGGACAAACCCGCCCGGAAGGGGAACCTGCGGGCGGGGGCATCATGCAGGGGCGCAACATCCTTTTCGTCGGCGAAAACCAGGTCGAGGTGCGGGAAGAGACGGTGCCGGAGCCGGGGCCGGGCGAGGTGCTGGTGCGGGCGCACAAGACGCTCATCAGCACCGGCACCGAAGGCATCGCCCTGGGCCGCTTGTTTGATGAGGGCACGCACTGGGCCAACTGGGTGAAGTACCCTTTCGCGCCGGGATACAGCCTGGCGGGCCGCGTGTCGGCCGTGGGCAGCGAGGTCGCAGACATACACGAAGGCGAGCGGGTCGCGATCCGTGCCAAGCACCGCCAGTACGTGGTGACCAAACCCGGCAACCTGCACCGCATCCCCGACACCGTGACCGATGACGAGGCCACCTGGTTGGGGCTGGCGAGCATCGCGCAAAACGGCGTGCGCCGCGCCGAGCATGCGCTGGGGGACAGCGTCGTGGTCGTGGGCGTGGGACTGCTGGGACAACTGGTCGTCCAGTACGCGCGCCTGCTGGGGGCCCGGCAGATCATCGCGGTCGACCCGTGGGCGAAGCGCGTCGAGATGGCCCGCGCGCATGGCGCGACGCACGGCCTGACCCTGCCGGTCGAAAAGGCGCGGGAGGAGGTGCTGGACCTGATGGGCCGCGGGGCGGACGTCGTCTACGACGTGACGGGCAACGCCCTCGTGCTGGAACACGCCCTGCCCCTGGTGCGGCGCTTCGGGCGGCTTCTGCTGCTGGGCGACACGGGAACGCCGTCGCGGCAGCGGCTGACGCCCGACGTGATAACGCGCGGCCTGCGTATCATCGGCGCCCACGACAACAACCCGCCGCCCGCCTCGTCCGACCACGCGCCCTGGAGCCACCGGGAGATGATCCAGCTCTTCTTCGCTTACCTCGCCCAGGGCGACATGCGCGTGGCGGACCTGATAACGCACCGCTACGCCCCGGAGGAAGCCCCCGAAGCCTACCGCATGCTGCGCGAGCAGCGTCCCGAGGCCATGGCCGTGCTCTTCGACTGGACAGTTTAGCCCAGGATCAAAGACATGGCGCCGTCTATACCAGACCTCGGTGCCGGTGATGATGTCGAATCGTCCGAGGCCAGGAACAGTATCAATCTGGCGACCTGTTCCGGCGTGGCCTTTTTACCGCCAGTGAGGAGCACCTTGCCCCTGGGGAACTCCACGGGAAGCCGGGTCCGTTGGAGGCCCCGCTTCTCGACCGTCTCGTTGATCCGCCACTATCACATCTTGACCGCGCAAGATGAGTTATAATACGGGAACAGATAGAACGTCGCACCCTTACAGAAGGAGTTTGGTCGCCGAATGCAGAGAAAGCGCGTTTGGGGAGTTGTCGCCCTTTTGGGAATGGTCCTCGCCCTGGGAACGGGCGTCTGGGCACAAAAGGCGGGTAAGACGGGCGGGAAAAGCGCCCCCGGGAAGGCCTATATCCGCGTGGTCCATGCCATACCGGATGCCCCGGTCATGGACATCTACCTGGGCAGTAAAAAGATACTGGCGAAGGTGCCGTACCGGACCGTCAGTAGGTACTTCCCCGTGCCCGCCGGCACCCACCAGATCAAGGTGGTCGCCAGCCAGGCCGGGATAGCCGTGCTCACGATCCCGGTCACGGCGGAAGCAGGCGAGGCGTACACCCTGGCGGCGTCCGGGACATTAAGGACGCTGCGGCCGGTCCTCCTGGAGGACGACCTGGCCCCCGCGGGCAAGGGGGAGGGGCGCCTGCGCGTGGTCCACCTCGCGCCGGACGTCCCCGCGATCGACGTGGTCGCCGTGACGCCCAAAGAGGCGCTCCTTTACAAAGGGGCGACGTACCCGACCGCGACCCCCTACCGGTCCCTGCGTCACGGCAGTTACGTGCTGGAGGTCCGCCCGTCCGGGTCTCCGTATGCCGTGGAAGAGGACATCAAGGCGAAGGTGCCCGCGGGCGCGAACCTGTCGGCGTTCGCCTTCGGCCTGCTCAAAGGCGAGGACAGGCAGGGCTTCACCGTCACCATAACACCCGACATGCCCCGGGGAAGCTAGCCTACTCCGCGGCCCTCGCGGGCGACCAGACGGGCGACGAGCAGTCGCCCATCCTGCCGCCCGTGAGGTTTTTCGCCGCGTCCCCCGCGCCGGCGGCGAGGGTCCAGATGTCCCCTTCCGAGGCGAATGCCAGCGTCTTGCCGTCGGGCGACCAGCTGGGGCTGGCGGCCGCCCGCTCAAACACCTGCTTGCCTTGCCCGTCCCCCGCCGGGAGCAGCACGACGCCTCGATCCGACGTCACCGCCGCCTTTTTCCCGTCCGGCGCAACGGCAAGCCCGGAAGCGGGGAAAGGCAACCGCGCGGCGGGCAGGGCCGAGCCGTCACGACCGAACCTGCCCAGGAACGATGCGTCCGCTTGCGGCGCCGGGGGGATCGGGCGATCTTGCGGCAGGGGGAACGACCCGGATACGGGGCCGCCGCCGCCGAAGGCGGCGACAAGAGTGTTATCTGGCGCCCACGCCGCGATGATGTTCTGCGCCAGGCCCAGAAAGAGCGGGCGCTCCGCGCCCGGCGGTGAGAGCAGCAGCGCTTCGCCGCTTTCGAGCCGCAACACCGCTGCCACGGATGTACCATCCGGCGACGGCCGCGCCCAGCGAAACCCGCCGGTCGCCAGCGGATCCCCCGGTATGCGCCGCGCGTCGGCGGTGGGAAAGACCGCGTCCGCGTCGCTCGTGCCCGGCGTTGTCGCCACCAGCTGCCCCGACGCGAGGTAGTAGACCCGCCCGTCCCTGCCCCAGGACGGACTGTCCTTGCTCGACGACGTGATCGTGAGCGGGCGCGGCTCCGCGCCGGCCCGCGCCTCCACAAGAAATACCTGGTAGCCGCCGCGCCGGCTCGATATGAACGCCAGCTCCTCGCCGCCCGGGGACCACGTGGGGGATCGGTCTTCCTCCGGGTGATCCGTCAGCCGCGCGGCATCCGCCGCGTTCCGCGCATCCACCATCCAGAGGTCGGCGTTACCGTCTCGTTCCGAGACGAAGGCTATCTTTCCGGCCGTGCTGGGGACCGCCGCACCGGGCAGGGGAGCCCCCCGGCTGACCCAGAACGCCAGACCGCCCAAGATGACGAGGGCGACCGTCAGGAGCAACGTTTTTTGCGGCGTGAAACGCGGACGCATAGGCTTGCTGCTTTAGCGCCGCCCTTTGCGCGCGCTCTTGTAACGCGAATCGGCGCGGTCGCGGCGCGGGGGCTGTGGGACCGTGCCCCCGACGCCCGCGGTCATCTGCCGGAATACCTGCGACAGATCGAGCGCCTTGCCACAACCCGAGCAGAAGAACTGGTTTCGCGCCACCGCAGAGGGGGGCACCGAGGAGGCATGGTTACAGGAGGGGCAGACGACAGGGATTTCCCGTCGGCCCCCTCCCCCTGGGGTGTAAGGTCGCACCTTCGTTTTCCCTTTCGCGCGCCGGGCATACCGCCGGGGATGCGCCTTTGTTTGCTATGCACACATGCAAAAAGGGGCCACGGTCTTTGTTTCGGCGTGGCCCCTGCTTTCGATCCGCCGGTTTATGTTCCCGGCCGTTGCTCGCGCTGTAACGTTTGTTTCTGGCTTGCCGCTTCCGCCTAGTAGCGCCCGCCCCGGTCGTAGCCACCGCCGCCGCCGCTGCGGCCGCGCCGCCACCACCGTAACCGCCACCGCCGCCGCTGCGGCCGCCGCCACCGCCGTAGCCGCCGCCACCGCCGCCGCTGCGGCCGCCGCCACACCGCCGTAGCCGCCACCGCCGCCGTCGTCACGCGGCTTGGCTTCATTCACCGTGAGCGTCCGGCCGCTGGTGGTAACCGTTGAACTGCGCGATCGCCGCCTGGGCCTCGTCCGCGTTGGGCATCTCCACGAAGCCGGCCGCGCGACTGCCGAAATTACCGGTCCTCTACCACCTGCGCCTGCGACACCTCGCCGGCCTGCGAAAACAGTTCGGTGAGACTCTCCGAGGTCGTGCTGTGAAGTCCTCCCACGCCACAATCCGCATCGCTATCTCCTGTGTCCCTCATAGGCAATTGTGCGGCACGCAACGACCAGGAGAGCAGAGTCTGAGCCGATCCCGACAAGCAGCACACTCACCGTCTTGGATACCCGCGGGTGGAGGGTCACACCCGCGCAACGCACAGCACAGTATACCACTTTCGGACGGGAAAAGCAACCACGTTTTCCACAGGCATTGTCCCAGCCGCCCCCTGAGCCAGTCCCCTCTGGACCCGCTCCGGGCTCCCACGGAACGAAGCCGCCGGCGCCGCAGACAACAGCGCGATGCGATCGCCCTACGTTGACGCTGGGCGCGAACCCCGGTTATAATGCGTCGTAATGCCCCAATACGCGAGTCTACTTCGTCTTTTTGCTGGAGTTTGTAAACCGACCATGCTTCTGAAGATAGGCCTTCCCAAGGGGCAGCCTCCAGGAGGCGACCTTTGCTTTGTTCCGCAAGGCGGGCTGGGAGTTCCAAGGACTCCCCGCTCGTACCAACCCGCGGTGGACGACCCCGGAAATCGCGCGCTCCTGATCCGCCCGCAGGAGATCCCCCGCTACCTGGACGGCATCCTGGACGTCGGCTCACCGGCAAGGACTGGATCGAGGACAACGGCGCGGACGTCCACGAAGTGGCCGAACTGTCCTACTCCAAGGCGACCCGCAACCCGATCCGCGTGGTACTGGCCGCACCGAAGGAATCCCCGATCGAGAGCGCGGGATCGGCGGGCAAGCGCATCGCGACGGAGTACGTCCGCCTGACCGAGCGCTACCTCCCGGCGCACGCCGTCCGTGACGCCTCGGTCGAGTTCTCGTGGGGGCGCGTGCGAGGTCAAGGTGCCCGTCCTTGCCGACGCGATCGTGGTGAACACCGAGACGGGGTCGAGCCTGCGCGGCACAACCTGCGGATCGTGGACACCCTCCTCACCTCCACCACCCGCCTGGTCGCCAACCACGCCGCCTGGGCGGATTCGGAGAAGCGCGCCAAGATCGAGAACATGGCGATGCTGCTCCAGGGCGCCCTGAACGCCGATGCCCTCGTCGGGTTGAAGATGAACGTCGCGAAGCCGCAGATCGAGGCGGTCGTGGCGCGGCGCCCCGCCCTGAAGCGCCCCACCGTCTCGCCCCTTTACGACAACGAGTGGGTGGCCGTGGAGATCATCATCGAGGAGAAGCAGGCCCGCGACCTGATCCCGCGCCTGCGCCGCGCCGGCGCCGAGGGCATCGTCGAGTACCCGCTGAACAAAGTTATTTACTGACCGTGCCAGAGGCGCCTGCTTGGCGGAGCCGCTGCGTCTACAAAGTGATGTCCTGAAGAACGCCCTTTGTCTAAAACGCGCTGTCCCAGGTGGTAAAGAGCATGGCCGAAGGGAATAAAACAGCCGGGAGAGGAAGGTAATGGAGGCGGAAGAGGAAAGACGAAGGGCGCGGGAAGGGTGTTCGAACAGGTGCAGCGTGCTTTCACGCGCGCCGAGAGTGGAAGAGGCTCGTGTGGCGCTCGAGGCGCATCTGGCGGCCTATCCCGATGACGAACCGTGGGGCCTGGCCACGGCCTGGGTGTCAGCGTTGCCTGCCTGAAAGACCGGGAAGAACAGTCGCGCGTGCTGCATTCACGGAGCAAGAGCACCGCAAGCGCAAGCAGATGCTCAAAGAAAACCCAGGTCGCCCTTGATCCTGCGGAAGAACGTGACTCCCTGGCTCGCGGTCGGGCCGGGAGAGGTCCGGCGCTGGCTGGAGCGTTACCCGGAGGCGACCTGGCGGCCGCGTCGCGGTTGGCGGGCCTCAAGGCAAGCAAAGCCCTGGGTGAAGCGATGCGGGGAGTGTTGCGCGAGATGGACCCGTCGAACAAGTAGCGCGGACTACGCCTGCCAGGGAGGCGATTTTTACCGGGCGCCTTCCGTCCCTTTTTCCTGTCGCAGCGCTTCCACCTGCTTGCCAGCCGACGCAAGCTCCATGCGCATGCGCTCCATAGCCTCCTCCAGCGCGGCCGCTGCGTCCTCGGGAAGCTTCCCGAACTGCGCCATGCGTCCGGGCGACAGGTCCGCGATCGCCTCTTCGTCCAACCGGCGTGCCAGGAAGGAGATCCAATAGAGGGTGGCCCCGACCGGGTCACGCGCCTCGCGATCCTGCAGCGCGTCGCCCGCGAACTGCTCGGCGAGCGCCCGTGCGTGGCCATACACCCGCTCGAGTGACGCCTCGATCTCCCGCCAGCTCTCCTGCGGCAGCGGCGTCAGGGAGCGCCCGCTCTGGGCGGGCGACTGGCCATCGCGCGCCGCACGGGCGATCTGCGCCCGGATCTGCTCGAGGGCCACGAGTGTACCCAGGAGACGATTTTTCTGTCCCTCCGTCATACCCACAGGACCTGCCTGAACTTTCGACGACGCTGGTCCCCGCCCAGCGCGGTGACGTGCTCGAACTCGATGAACCGGTAGTTGCAACGCTGCGCTCCAAGCGTAGTATACCCGCCAACCGCGGCCTTGCGCTGTATAACGAGAGCCGGGCGGCGCATCTGATCCCCATCCCCCACCGGGCGCAACCCCGTTCTCCTATCCGTACCCGTGCGCCTTCCCGCCGACACCCTCTTGCCGCAGTGGTATAATGGGCAGGGGGCCGGGTACTGTCCCCGATCGCTTTTCAGGAGATTTTGCGAGTGCGTGTTGGTATCATTGGGCTGCCGCAGACCGGCAAGACGACGCTTTTCAATGCGCTGACCCGCGGGCAGGAGTCGACGGCGCCCGGCGGGGGCGCCCGCCGCGACGCGGCGGTGGCGACGGTGTCCGTGCCCGATAAGCGGTACGATTTCGCCGTCGAGCTGTTCCATCCCAAGAAGCAGACGCCGGCGACGATCGAGTTCGTGGACGGCGCGGCGCCGTTCGGGACGGGCGAGCAGGCGAAGTTCGGCGCCGACTTTTTCGAGGGGCTGCGGAAGGTGGACGCCCTGGTGCTCGTTGTGCGCGCCTTCGAGGCGGACTACCCGCCCGTCCCGGAGCGGGGGCTGCACCCGGGCCGGGACATCCAGGCGGTCACCGAGGAGATGCTGCTCGCCGACATGGCCCTGATCGAGACGCGGCTGGATCGCATCGAGAAGACGCTCAAGACGCGCAAGGCGGGCGCGCCCACGCCGGAGCGGCAGGAAAAAGAGATCCTGCTCAAGCTCCAGGCGCACATGGACGCCGGGCACCCGCTGCGCACGATCGAGCTCGCCCCGGACGAGGCGCGCGCGACGCGCTCGTTCGCGTTCCTGACCGAGAAGCCGGTCATGGTGGTCGTCAACATCGGCGAGAGCGCCATCGGGGAGATGAACGACCCGCTGGTGAAGGAGGCGCATCAGGTGTGCGCGGCGGAGAAGCTGCCGTACATCGCGCTGTGCGCCCGGGTGGAAGAAGAGGTGGCCCAGCTCGGCCCCGGAGAGGAGAAGGAGTACCTCCTTGCGCTGGGCATCGACGCCCCGGCCCGGGACCGGCTGATCCAGCTCGCCTATGACACCCTGGGCCTGATGAGCTTCTTCACGGTCGGCGAGGACGAGGTGCGCGCCTGGACCGTCGAGAAGGGCGCCACCGCCGGGCAGGCCGCCGGCAAGATCCATTCCGACCTGGAGCGTTACTTCATCCGCGCCGAGGCGCTGGAGTTCGACAAGCTGATGGCGGCGGGCTCGTGGGAGGCCGCGAAACCGCTGGTCCACCTGGAGATGAAGGACTACCCGGTCAAGGACGGCGACATCCTCCACATCCGCGCGAAAAAAGTGTGACTTGACAGGGCGGCGGGCGGATGCTACCATAACCGCTATGGAACGGAACGATCTCATCGAACAGGCGCGGCAAGCCTTTGTGGAGAAGTTCGGGCATGAGCCGGAGGCGGCCGGGGCGGCGCCCGGGCGCGTCGAGCTTCTGGGCAACCACACGGACTACAACGAGGGCTTCGTCCTGACCTGCGCCATCGACCGCGGCGTCGTGATCGCCGGGTGCGCGCGCGAGGTCCCGCAAGCCCGCGTATATACCCAGTACCGGGAAGCCATGGCGTCCTTCGACCCGGCGTCACCGCAGCGCGACCCGAACGCGCGCTGGGCGGATTACGTCAAGGGCGTGGTCCAGGAGCTGAACCGGGCGGGCGCGGCCGTCGGCGGCTTCGATGCGGTCATCGTTTCCGACGTGCCCGTCGGCGCGGGGGTGTCGTCGTCGGCGGCCCTGGAGGTCGCCACGGCGCAGTTCCTGCTCGCCCTGTACCCGCACCCCATCGCGGGCGACCCGATGGGGCTGGCCCGCCTCTGCCAGCGCGCGGAGAACGATTTCGTCGGCGCGCCCACCGGCCTGCTCGACCAGTTCTCCTCGGTCTTCGGCCGGAAGGGCCACGCCCTTTTCCTGGACTGCCGGACCCTGGAGCACCGCGCCGTCGCCCTGCCGGCGGACCGCGCCCGCATCCTGATCGCCGACTCGGGGGTCAAGCACGCCCTCGCGGCCGGGGGCGGCTATGCCCAGCGGCGCGCCGAGTGCGAGGAGGCGGCCCGCTGGTTCGCCCGGCACACCGGCAAGCCGATCAAGACCCTGCGCGACGTGGACCGCGCCCTGGTGGACGAGGACGCCGCCGGTCTGGACCCCACCCTGTGGAAGCGCGCCCACCACATCGTCTACGAGAACCTGCGCGTGCAGATGGGCGTGGCGGCGCTCGAGACAGGGAACCTCGCCGCGTCCGGCGAGATGATGAACAACACGCACGAGTCCTGCCGCACGTACTTCGAGAACTCCGCCCCCGAGGTCGACGCCCTGGTCGAGATCGCCCAGTCCCATCCCGGCGTCTACGGCGCCAAGCTTACGGGCGGCGGCTGGGGCGGCTGCGCCGTGATCCTCCACGAGCCGGGCGTGACGGAAAGCCTGTCCCGGGCGCTCGCCGAGGGCTACCGGGCGCGGTTCGGGCGCGACACCATGCTCCTGCCGACCGTCGCCGCCCAGGGCGCGGAAAGCTTGCGCTTTTAGAACCGGAACCCCGCCGTCAGGTGGAGGCCGGACAGGTCGAAGCCTTTG
>JAUJNC010000160.1 GCA_030446525.1 Armatimonadaceae bacterium | reverse complement strand
CGTCTTCACGCACGAGTCCGGCTCCCCGCGCTATGTCGTGCCCGGCTACTTCGCCGCCGACGGCAACGCGGGCGACACCTCGGCCGAGTCGGGGACCAGGTGGCGCGCGCACCTTTCGCCGGACAAGCCGGGCCGGTGGACCTACCGCGTCTCCTTTGTCCGGGGGCCGCAGGCGGCCCTGGACGCGGATGCCGCCGGTCAGCCGGTCGCCCCCTTCGACGGCAAAACGGGCGCGTTCACCGTCGGTCCCGGCGATAAATCGGGCCGCGATTTCCGGGGCAAAGGGCGGCTCGTGTACGTCGGCAAGCGCCATCTGCGCTTCGCGGACAGCGGCGAGTACTTCCTGAAGGCAGGCGCGGACTCGCCGGAGACGCTGCTGGGCTACGCGGACTTCGACGGCACCGAAGCCCGGAAGGGCAGCGTGCCGCTCAAGACCTGGCAGCCGCACGTCAAGGACTGGCGGCCGGGCGACCCCGTCTGGAAAGGCGGCAAGGGCAAGGGCCTGATCGGCGCGCTCAACTACCTGGCCGGCAAGGGTGTCAACGCCTTCTCGTTCCTCACCTACAACGCCGGCGGCGACGGCGACAATGTCTGGCCGTTCGTTGGGCGTGACGCGAAGCTGCACTACGACTGCTCCAAGCTCGACCAGTGGCAGATCGTCTTCGACTACGCGCAGAAGCTCGGGCTGTACCTGCACTTCAAGCTGCAGGAGACGGAAAACGACGACAACCGAAGGGGCGAGAATGAGGCGGCATCGGTTCCGACCGCCCTGGATGGCGGCGACCTGGGGATCGAGCGCAAGCTCTACCTGCGCGAGCTCATCGCGCGGTTCGGTCATGAACTCGCGCTGAACTGGAACCTGGGCGAGGAGAACACCCAGTCGCCCGAACAGCAGCGGGCGATGGCCGACTACATCCGCCGGACCGACCCGTACCAGCACCTGCGGGTCATCCACACGTACCCCAGCCAGCAGGACAAGGTCTACCCGCCCCTGCTCGGCGACAGATCCGCCCTGACCGGCGCGTCGCTGCAGAACGGCTGGAATGCCGTCCACCAGCGCACCCTGAAGTGGGTGACCGAGTCGGAAAAAGCCGGGAAGCCCTGGGTGGTCGCCAACGACGAGCAGGGATCGGCGAGCACGGGCGTCCCGCCGGACCCGGGCTACGAGGGTTTCAATGGCGTGGCTCGGAACGGCGAAC
This sequence comes from Armatimonadaceae bacterium, assembly GCA_030446525.1. The sequence continues at coordinate 8,946 of JAUJNC010000160.1, read as the reverse complement.
GGGTGCCGCAGACCATCCACGACATCCGCAAATACACCTTTTGGGGCAACCTGATGGCGGGCGGCGCGGGCGTCGAATACTACTTCGGCTACCAGCTGCCGCAGAACGACCTGATCGCCGAGGATTGGCGCAGCCGGGACAAGTCGTGGGACTACTGCCGCATCGCGCTCAGCTTCCTCCGCGACCATAAGGTCCCGTTCTGGGAGATGACGAACGCCGACGCCCTGGTCGGCAACACGGCAGGCGATAACAGCCGATACTGCCTGGCGAAGCCGGGAAGCGTGTATCTGGTCTATCTCCCCGACGGCGGCGCCGCGGACCTCGACCTCGGCGGCGCTCCGGGCACGTTCCGGGTGCAGTGGTTCAACCCGCGCACCGGCGGTGCGCTGGCCGACGGCTCGGCGCGGCAGGTCCAGGGCGGCAGCAAGGTTTCGCTCGGCGCTCCGCCGCGCGACGCCAACGAGGATTGGCTCGCGGTGGTTCGCCGCTGATCGCTTGCCGGCGGATCGCCCGCCGCCCCTGAAGCAGTTAGAGAGGGGCCGGGCGCTCCGTTTCATCTCGCGTTCTTCCGGCTGTCATCTGCCATGTGATCTTGTTCCTCAACGTAGTTACGCGCTCCCGTCTATCCACGCCCGTTCCAGAAAGGTCGGATGCAGGTGTTCGAAATCAAGGTCCGTCGTCAGGAGGATTGCATCGGTGACATGGGCGGTCGCCGCGATCCAAACATCGTTCTTGCCCATGGCACGACCGGTAGATTGGCTGTGCGCATCGATCACGGCGTAGGCCTCGATCAGACCGGGCCGGCTCAGCGGCACGGAGACGAAGCGGCCCAGCCACGATTCCAAACGCCGTAGGCGTGTCGGCCCCCAACCTCTGCGTATGGCAAGCGAGCGTATCTCACCCTCGGTGACGATGCTGATGAGCGGCGTCGTCGGCGTCGTGAGGAGTGAGTACGTTGTCTCGATTCGTTGGCCCAGCGCGTCGTCACGGATATAGTGTACCAAGATGCTGGTATCGAGCACGTAGAGCGGCGGCGCCGTCAGCAGAATGGTCATTCGACGGCTTCCAGCGCGGCGCGTATCTCTTCGTCGGTCTCCTCGCCGGGCCACTTGCCTCGAACAAACTCCATGCCATTCGAGCCGGGCGGCGGCGGGATGCGGGGCTTGAGTTCGGCGATGGCGCGGGCACGGGCCTCGGCGCGCTCCTCCGGAGTGCGGCTCGTCATCTTGGCCACGGCCCGCGCGAGCGCGCCGGGATCTTCTGCCTCGTCGTCTTCCGCCGCGCCCACCTCCCCTTCTCGCAACTGCTTCTCCACCAAGGCTCGCACGAAGCCGGCAGGATCCTGTCCCTTCTTAGCCGCCTCTTCCCGCAGCCGGTCCTCTATATCCTGTGTTAAGTCAAGTGTGATTGTCATAGGATTAACCCTCTTCTCCCCCTTGCGCCCCGCATTTCTCCCGTCGGCGTAGGAACTCCTGGCAGGCGCAGCGTCTGCAGTGCCACGTTTTGATCTTATTCTACGCCACTGCTCGGGCAACTCGCAAGCGCCTGTTACGTGTCTATAGGACCTCCGCTAACCCCACACCGAGCAGGGCAAAACTGCCGGGTTCAGGAATAACGGCGGTGGCACGGAAGGCGCCGCTGGCGTCGGCAAAACCCATTGTTGACGTGGTGCCGTTTGGGAAGATGTCGATGTGCAGCAGCGAGCCGTCCGGGTCGGTCGTCAGCAGAGGCGTCGTTCCGGCGGCACTGTTGAGCGAGACAGCGAACACGCTGCCTGAGGTCGGCACGCGACCAGACCCAGCGCGGCATCGTGGAGGTAATCCGTTGATTCACAACGAGCAGGAGTTAAAAGGCACCAAGGAGCGCATCGCTTATCTTGAGCGTCTGCTGGGGCAGCTGCGCGTCACAGCAAGACCGGAGGAGTTCCCCCTGGCGGCAAACGGCTACCGGGCCGAGATCGAGCGGATGCAGGCCGAAGTGCTGGACTACCTGACCCGGCACATCAGCGAACCGGTGCCTGCACAGGTAGCCTGGCGGCCTGCTCAGTCACCAGACCGGCCTTCCCCTGCAGCATGGCCGTGCTGCCATAGGGTGGCACACGCGTAAGCTGCAGCTTGAACACGGCGTCCACACCTGGTTTCAGGGTGCCGTTTGTGTCTCGCAGACCCCAGTGCGCGCCCTGCGGGCCTTCCACAGCGGCTTTCCAGCTCTCATCGAAAGCCGCAAAGTAGAAGTAGCCCACCTGGTTCGCGTTGGCCCAGGCAACAAAGTCCCGCAGATAGCGAACCGCGTTTTCCGGAGAGGCGACAGCGCCGCCCTGTGCGTTCCCCGCCCAAGGCCAGCCGGTCTCGGAGACGAGGACCTCCTTACCGCCCGCCGCGGCTTTGACCTGCTGATGCCAGCCCTGAACGGTGGCAATCGCCTGCTCGATGTTCACCCGGTTCCAGTAGGGATAGTAGTTCACCAGGACCGTATCGCAGGCCGCAACCACCTGCGGGTGGCGCAGGATCTGGTCGAAAGTATCGGCGGTCGTCACGGTCCTGTTCGGCAAGGCCTGCTTCACACGGTTGATGTAACCGATGAGCTGACTCTCCGACAGATCCCCCCGAAGAAGCGTCTCGCTGCCGACGATCAGCAGGTCGGCCTCGCCGCTCTGTCCCACACGGATCAGGTTGTTGATCTCCTCTTCGTTCGCCGTCATGTCCCGGCTCAAGAAGGCCCCAATCGCCGCCTTGAGCCGCAGTTGATGGGCGACAGCGCCGGCCTTCTCGTGCCCGTTGCGGCAGCTAAAGGTGCGGATCCACTGCGTATCGGCTGCGATCTGCTGCATCCGGGAGCGGAGTTGACTCTGGCTGATCTGTGTTCCTAGACTGGGGCTTTGGCCGTCCAGGTACGGGCTGAAGTTGAGCCCGTAGAGGCGAACCGCCGCGAGCGGCCCATTGGGAGTATCACCACCGCCTCCGCCACCACCGCAGCCGAAAAGGAAAAGAAGACCGAGTACGGCAAAGAATCTGATTCGCATGGTAATTCGCTCTGTAACGCAACGCCCGCCCCACATGATTTATTAACGACATGCCAGACGGCGCCGGCGAGAGGCCATGCCGCACAAAGCGAGCAGGACAGGTGCCAGGAGGGCTCCGGTCCCCGGTTCGGGAATGACATCGGGCGCTACGGCTGCGGCAACGCCCGGCGTGAGCGCGTTGTACACGGTCAGGCTCCCTCCGGCTTGCCCGGTGATGTCGATCACAAACAGCGCGTCCGCCCCCGTCGGGTCGTTGGTGGTGACGACGGAAGCCGTGCCGGCGGGGTTGCGCAGGAACAACGAGAACTCGTCCGGCGAGCCGCCCGCGAAGTTCTGCGAGAGCGTGAGCGTGAACGACAAGGAGCTGCCCAACGTGACCCCCCGCGCCGACCGGTTGAGGAACGCCGAGTCCGTGAGGGAGACGTCTCCCGGCAGGTCGCCGCTGGCCCCACCAATGCTTGTGTTGCTGCCACCTGCCAGCGCGCCATCGGTGGCGAAGGCGCTGATGAGCACGCTGTTGTTGGGGGGGGCGCTGTCCCCGCCGGTGAAGTCGAAGGCGAGCAGGCCGCTCGTGCCGCTCAGCCCGGTCGTGGTGATGGTGGCGGTGTAGACGCTCTGCGCACGGGCGGCGGGAAGGCCCGCCCCCCACAGCGCCGCTGTCGCCACGATGAGAACTGCCGCCTTGCGGCATAACGATCGCATCTTTTCTGTCCTCCTTCTCGTCTTCTCTCCGTTACCGGCTGCCCGCGCCGGCGAGCACGCGCGCGCTGTACTGGATGGCGGCGTTGCCCGGGTTGGTGAACTCCAGCACCAGATTGACCGGCGCGCCGGGGTTGAGTGTATTCACGTTGATGTAAGGGCTGCCCAGCGGGGCCAGTGCCGTGGTGACGCCGCTCTGCCCGAAGAGGGTGACGCCCGCACCGAGGCCGTCGAGCACGAGCGAGACGGGTCCGGCGATAGCAGCGCCGCTGGTGTTGGTGAGGGTTACCTCCTGCACGTATCTTCCCGTGGCTTGGTTGAGCCGGAAGCCGCCGCGGGTGATGCTGACCTGAGCCGTGACATCGGCAGGGGTCGCACCTCCACCCTCGGTGATCGTGGTGGTCGTGTCGGCCTGCGCGTGCTCCACCTCAATGTTGAGAACATTATCCTGCGCGGTGCTCTTGAAGGCGTAGGTATGGCCCAGTTGGCCCGTGAAGGTGGCCTGCATCTCGGTCGTGTTCGTAAGCCACGGCGTGAATGGCCTGCCGTTGTCGGAAACCGAGATGGTGAAGTCGCGAACGCCGGATCCCTCGTCTGTCGCTGACCAGCGCACTAGGAAGCTGTTGGAACTCTGCGTTACCGCAAGTGGCAGCACGCGGCTCTCTGGTGGCGTCGTGTCTATCGAGTTGAACCACACTGGCGTCAAGAGCGCGGGGTTCCGGTCGAAGACGATAGAGGCTTGGTTCCGTATCACCGTCCCGTGGGTAGCCCTTTCTTTGCCTGTACACTCAAGCCAAGCTGCCGCCGATGCCGGGTGGCTTGGAGAAACCGGCCCGCGGGTCCTCGGGCGGCCTACGTGTCCGGGTCCACAGGTGAAACGCCAGGTCAGCGTCCAGTAACCGCGTCAGGCTGACATTGATCTTCACCAGCAGCAGATTCTCGGGCCGCAGGTCCACCGTGGTGGTAAATTCGCCCTCCAGCCAGGGGACTGACTGCGGCAAGCGGGGTGACAACCTTATCGGCGAAGATGATAGTTCCCAAGCTGAACGAGGACAGGTCCGTAGGCCGTATCGAGGTAGTCCTGAATAACCACGTCTTGCGCGCGGGTGCAGTTGCCGTGGGATTTAATTCTCGAAGAAGACAGTATACGTGCTGGCTTCTCACCCGTGATCAGCGCCCTGGTCCGAACCCGACATCTCCCGCTATGTCATTCGGGTCGTCAGAAACAACAGTTGATCCATTAAGACGCGCCTCATCGCCGTTGCCGTCATCACCGAAGGCCGGTTTGCAGACGAAGGACCAACCGGATTACCACCCTTGAGGTTGGCAACCCATTCCCAGCAGTTCGGATCGCCAGGGAGGTCGTTTTTCAGGATCAGGGTCGTCGCTACCGTCCAAATACCCTCCACCCAGGCCTGTACCTGCGGCGCAATCCACCCAGCATTCTGGACTGCCATCGTCAGGTTTATCGGGCAGCACCTACATTGACCATGAAAGATAACGGCCAACTCTACCAAATTGCCTATCAAACCCGGTTCCCTGAGAGACAGTTATTAACGTTATTCCTTCTTCTAGAGCGTGGATTACCCTGGCTGTTCACCGAAGATTCCACCCGAGCTATAGACGGGTTAGAAGATGTCCAATTCCAGTATGCTCCCTTCATCTATCACGAAAAGAGGGCGTCTTCAGCAATCGCCTGTAGATATGTTGTACTGCCTAATTTGACAGTAATCTCTCCTAGTAGAGGCTCCACGGGCACACCATCTGCATTAAATCTTACTCTCTGGATAGGGAAATAAACATCCCAATGACGATGAGCTACGGGAAAACCGTTAGGCGTGAAATCTGGAGGATACTCAAGAGCAAATATTGCTCCTGATGGATGTCGCCACTGGGGCGCTCTCCCTCCATTGCCATCCACTCGATAACCGATGAACACGAAACCATGCTTACCTCTGTTTTCTCTATCAGTTATGTACTTTGAGAGTTCATCATCATAAGGATCAGTCTTTTTTTCATCGTCAAGACCAAGATCTACTTTCCAACCATAGTGGTGACCAATTATTGAGCGGTTATGTACATGATTTTCACTGCCACCAGTGATTTCAAGCGGAAATGTGAGTTCCCGCTTAAACAGAATCACTTGCCGGATAGTTGACCAAAGTAGGCCCCCAATTTGTGTTCGATTTGGACCAGCGTTGAAAGTAAATCCCGCCGATTCGAGCTCGTCTCGTTTCTCCTTTTCCCAGTTCTGCGCGTAACCACCACGAGGGAATAATATCAGCGCAGACACAAATAAAAGCGCAAGCACAGAAGTGCAGTCGGAAAGAGACTTAGTCATAGCAATCGCTCCTTCAATTTATCTGGGGGTGAACATCGAGTAATGCGAATCAACGAGAAATTACAGCCGCTTCACCCAACCGCGTATAGTGTACTTGACGTGTGCGTATGCCGGGTCGTCGGGGAGCGTCAGAGAAATCGGCAAGTCCCCGGTGAATCCCGGCTCGACCAATTCGCGCCGGATAGCTACCAGGATTTCCGTGTCCGTTTCTGATGTGGATACAATCTGAGTGGAGGTGTTGGTGAAGCCCAGTTCCCAACCGAAGTATTTGGGGAAAGCGAACCAGATGGTCGTGGACGCAGAATCTATGTTTCCCCGGTTGCCGTAGGTGATGTGATAGGTTTGCGGCCTCCCACCGCGGATCGCGTCGCGGCCCACGATATTCACCCACATCTTAGGCTCTCCACCCTCCTCGACGGTGAAGGCATTGGTGCGAATTATGGTTGAGCCATCGGGCTGAGTGATGACGACGTCTCGCGGTCCGGGCGGCGCGCCACGCAGGTCGAAGGTCGCCTGCATGAGCTGCGTGTTGACGTAGTCGGAGACTTGAGGGTCGTTGCCGACGATAGAGGGTTTGTCCGGGGCGGTCAGTGCTACGGTGGCCCCCGGCTGCATGATTTTGCAGATGATTCGCGCCGAGACCTGACCACTGTTCCCACCCCGCTGCGGATAAATGGTGATGTTTTTGAACGAGGCTTCCGTGCGGAAAAGGAGCCCCCAGGGAGCCAGTGAACTACGAGTGGCGAAGGTGTCCAGAAAAGCTCCGGTAGCACCGTGATAGCGCAGAACGCCGTGGGTGGTGTTGCTGGAGACGTACAGGTTTCTGTCCGGGCCGAAAGCGAGGTCGTAGGCGTTCCTCAGACCGCCGCGACCGGGAGGGACAAAGACATCGATGAACGCTCCCGTTGTGCCGTTGTAACGGCGGACGGAAGCAGTAGTGGTGTCACCGTCCGTGGAGACGTACAGGTTGCCGTCCGGGCCGAAGGCCAAGCCAAGGGGGTTGCTTAACCCGCCGCTGCCCGCGGGGACGAAATTACCCATGGACGCCCCAGTTAAACCGTTATACCGCTGGACGGCTCCGGAGAAGGTTACATACAGGTTTCCATCCGGGCCAAACAACAAGCTACCGGAGCTACCGATATTAGGGACAAAGGTATCGAGATATTGTCCGGTCGTGCCGTGGAAACGATAAATATCGCTCCTGGAAGCCTGACCAAGGATGGTGTTGTACGCCACATATAAGTTACCGTCCGGACCGAAGGCCAACCCACGAACCCACAGAAGTGCGCCGAAACGAACAGGAGCACCGATAGTGAAGAGTCCTTTGATAGCGCCGTTTACTCCGTCATACCTGTAAACGCCGCTGCCTTCCCTGGAAACATACAGATCACCATCCGGCCCGAACGTCATGTACGTCGGGGCCAAGGTCGTTCCGGGAGAGGAAAAGACGCTGACGAAACTACCCGTCAACGCGTCGAAGCGTAAAATCTCATTCGAGGACCGGCTGGCAACAAACAGATCCGTTTGTGCCAGAGTGCGGGGCGCGAATGGACCGGCCAGGACCAAAGAGGCCAGAACAACGAGAGCGGCTTGGAATTTCAGTCCGCGTGAAATGAGAAGGCGCAACATCCTACTTTTCTCCCCTCTGAGATGTGGCGGAATTAACCGTGCCCAAACGCACACCGCCGCGACAGACCCATAATGAACGAAGCTCAGACAACAGTTCCAGCGACCCCGATTCTGCCGCCCATGGCAACGGCAACGGCGCAGGGCGCGACGCCGCATCGACCGAAGCGATGAAGCAGCGCACCGTCAGGAGCAAGAACTTTCACATCACGGGAGCGCTCGCAGGGCACGTACAGGCGGTCATGGGCGTCTGTGGCCGGGCAGCCGAAGCGCAAGCCGGTCACGGGGATCGTGCGCAGAGGCTCCCCGCCTGTGTCGAACTCCACCAGCGCACCCGCGTCGTGCTCCAGGCGGCTCACCCAGACGCGGCCGCGCGACGTGACCGCGATGCCGGTGTAGAGCACGCCCGCCCCGGCCTCGCCGAAGCGGTAGACCCGCTGCCCGCGGGCGTCGAGGACCTGCACGTGGCAGCCCGTGCTGCCGGTCTTGGTCGCGTACACCTCCCCCGCCGCGCCCATGGTGACCGGCGCGCACAGCAGGGATAGAAAATAGAAAAAGGATCAGTTCAGAAAAAGCGGCGATGATTGATGTGTTCCCGGGCATACTGCCCCTCCCGCACTGCCTGACAGCGGGCTACCGATGCTGGATGGCTTGTCGAAAAGGCGTTTTGATGACGAGGCAGTTTCTGGTCTTCAGGCATCCTCTTTCTACAAAAAGTGAGACAATTATCGCATACTCCCGTGTGCCGCGGTGTGTGCGGGCTGACTGGCGTCGTGTGCCGCGGCGTGTGCGAAAGGAAGGAAAGTTGTCCTGGCCACAGGAAATGACGTTTGGGGTGCGAATCGAATGACATATTATCCATTAAGGAGGCCGCCGAGAGGAAAATGCCGGAGAGTATCCAACCCTTCCCTTCTCCCCCCTCTTCGACACTGTCTATCTGTCTGCTCGGGCCGTTCGACCTGCAGCGAGATGGGGAGCGCCTGTTCCCGGCGCATTCGCGCAAGGAGGAGTGGCTGCTGGCGATCCTGGCCCTGCGCCCGGGGCGCGCCGTCGAGCGCGAATGGCTGACGGAGCAGCTCTGGCCTGGTCGCCCCGATGATAAAGCCCCTTCCGACCCGGGTTACAACCTGCGCCGGTGCCTTTCCGACGTCCGCAGGGCGCTCGGCCCGGAGGCGTGGCGTCTGAAAACGCCGACCGCCCACACGATCGCCCTGGACCTTACGGGCGCCGACGTGGACATCCTTGAATTCGACTACGC
>JAUJNC010000159.1 GCA_030446525.1 Armatimonadaceae bacterium | reverse complement strand
CTTACGGCACCCTGGGTGACACCCAGAGCGTCGCTCGCTGGAGCGCGCAGGCGGCAGCCACAGCGTCGGTGGCGCGGGCGAAGACGGCGAAGAGGCTGTCGCCCTCGCCCCGGCTCTTGACGAGCGTCCCCTCATGCTGCGCAATGAGGGTGGCGGCAAGCGCGTCGTGGCGGGCGAGGCCATGTCTCATCGCTTCGGGGTGACTCTCCCAGAGCTTGGTGCTGCCCTCGATATCCGTGAACAGGAAGGTGACGGTGCCGCTCGTCAGGCTCATAACGACCTCCTAGTGGGTCACTTGTCACGAGTATTGCCATTGATGCGCTTATCCGGTATCCTGGTGGCGGAGGAGATCGGCCCATGTCCCGCCGCCAGAAAGACCCGCTGCGCCCCTTGAACCAAGAAGAACGCGCCCGACTCGAACAACTCAGTCGCTCCCAAAGCCAACCAGCCAGTCATGTCGCCCGCGCCAAAGCTCTGTTAGCCGTCGCCGACGCAAAGTCCTACACCGATGCGGCCCGCACCGCCGGTCGTCGCGCGGGCGACGCCGTGGCACACCTGGTGGCGCGCTTCAACCGCGAGGGAGTCGATGCGGTGATCCCCGACCACGGAGGCGGGCCACAGATTCGCTATACTGCGGCGCAATGGGAGATGATCCTTTCTGAGGCGCGGCGCACGCCGGATCGGGAGCAGGATGGCACGGCTACCTGGTCCTTGACCACGCTGCAGAAGTCGCTCAGAAACAAGGGGCTGCCGACGATCAGCACCTATACGATCTGGCACGTGCTGCACGATGCCGGCCTCTGCTGGCAGAAGAGCCGCACCTGGTGTGAGACGGGCACGGCGCTGAGAAAGCGCAAGGCAGGGGTGGTCACCGTCACTGATCTGGATGCGGATGCAAAAAAAACTTGATCGAGATGGCGCATCAGTGGGGCGAGAAGATGGGCCTTGCCGTCTGGAACGAAGATGAAGCCGGTCCCTACCAGGCGATCCCCCAGCCGGGCAGCAGTTGGGAGCCGGGGGGAAAGCCCGCCTGCCAGCCGCATGAGTATATCCGCGGCGGCACGGCCAAAATGCTGACGTTGCTGCATCCGGCCACCGGCCAGGTGCGGGTCAAGGGCATCATTAGCAGCACGAATGCGGTGCTGCATCCCTGGCTCAAGGAGCAGATTTCCTCGATCCTGTCGGCTCTGCCGGATCCGAAGCAGGGATCGGTACCACAGGAGCGGCAGGCCTTGTGGGAGCGCTGGCAGGCGGGTCTTTCGGTGCGGCTTTGTCTGCCAGATGAGTTGCCCCCGCTTTGGATGCTGCTGATTCTGGATAACCTGGTGGGGCATAAGAGCGAGTCCCTGGTAACGTGGTTTATCGAGAACGGCGTGCTGCCGCTCTACACGCCCGTAGGAGGCAGTTGGTTGAATATGGCCGAGTCGATCCAGAGGATCGTGACCCGCCGAGCACTCTCTGGACAGCACCCGCAGAGTGCTCAGGAGATCATGGCTTGGCTGGAGTGTGTGGCCCGTGCCTGGAACCGGGAGCCGACGCCCTTTGTCTGGGGCGGCAAGCGCAAGGCGCGAAGGGATCGGGCGCGTCAGCGGCGGCGACATGCCTTGGGTGGATCGGGCGCCTGCACGCTGCGGCTGGTCAGCTATCGCAGGATTGACCGACAGGAAAGGCTATGCGCATGACAAGTGACCCACTAGCTAGGCTACGCCGCGTCGGAGCTCTTCGCTTTATTCGCTGGAGTGCATGGTGAATCCTGTGGTTTCTACGGTGCCGCTCCCGCCACCAGGAGCGGCAGCCGGATCCGGAAGGTGGTTCCGACACCCTCGGTACTCTCGCCTTCCAGGGTTCCCCCGTGGATCTCCGCGACCTTTTTGACGATCATGGTCCCGATGCCGCTGCCCCCGGCTTTGGTGCTGATGGCGCTGCCGTGCAGGATGCTGTCCAGCACATCGCGAGGCATGCCGCGTCCGGTGTCGCGCACCTCCAGAACGGCAAAGCCGTTTTCTTCTCGCACGGCCACCGACACCGCACCGCCTCTCGTTTCGGGCAGCGCGTTGTTGACCAGGTTGTAGACGGCGCTGCCGACCAGCAGGCGGTCGTGCAGACACGGGATGGGACGGTCCCCCGCGAGCTGGAGGGTGACGTCCAGATCCCCGGCGTTGCGCCGGAGCTGGTCGACCTGCGCGCGGGCGGTCTCCACCAGATCGCTCTGCTCGAAGCGGGTGTCGAGCGGCTTGTCCTTGGCGAGCCGGGCGATGAAACGCGCGTACCGGTACACCACGTCCGCGTCCGTCTCCATGAAGTCCACGAACGAGAACGCGTCCTCACGCGCCCGGGCGAGCTCTTCCGGCGTGGCGGTGTTCACTGCCGTGAACACATCGTCCAGGAGCATCCGCAGTGTCGGCAGCCCGGTGACGAACGACGTCATCTTGTTGTAGATGTCGTGCGCGAAGCCCGCCACGTAGCCGAGTGCCTCGGTCTTCACGGCCTGCTGCGCCAGGTCCGCGTTGAGCAGGCTCATCGCACAGACGCCGGCCACGATGTCCAGCACGGTCAGGTCCTCGGGCGTGAAATTGCCGCCGCGTTTGTTGACCAGCTGGATCACCCCGACGGCCACGCCGCCGGGGTACGAGATGGGGACGGTCACCAGGCTCTGCGTTTGGTGCTGCAGGATCTCGTCCACCCGGTGGGCGTGCCGCGGGTTCGTGGGCAGGTCGGTGTCGCTTTGCGCGGTCCGGGTCTGGAACACGTGCCCGGCGATCCCCTCCGCGTCCCCCATGGTGAATCCGACCAGCGCCGCTGCCTTCTCCCCCACGACGTGACGGCACACCAGCTGGCGCTTGTCCGGGTTGTGCTGCCAGATGGAACCGCCGGTCGCGTCCACGAACTGCGCGGCGATCTCCAGGGTGCGGCGCAGGCCCTCCGACTGGTCCAGGGTAGAGGACAGCGTGCGCGTGATGCTATGAACGGCTTGGACCACCCGGTTGTCGCTCATGGTTGGCACCTCCTTTCCCAAAGCCTACCTCAAGGGGCTGATACATCTCGCCGGCGGCCTGCGCCAGGGCATATTCGACGGCCTGTTCGAGAGCCATCGCCCGCCCCTCGGCCCACGCGCGGGCAAAGGCCTCCGCCTCCAGGGCGGCGCGCGCCGAGGCGACGTCGCGGTCATAATCAGTGCAGACGGCGGGCGGGAGGGGGGAGCCGATGGCCTCGCGCAGCGTCTCGGCCGCCCCGAACAGCCGCGCAGCCCTGTCCGGCAGTCCGCCTGCCTGGGAGACCGCCGCCAACCCTTCGAGGCAGGTCGCGATGCCGCGCTTGTCACCGACGCCGCGGTATAAAGCCAGGCTCTCTTTGTACAGGGCTAAGGCCTGCGCGTGGTCCCCCTCGCACTGCGCCGCCTCGCCCAGGCTGCCCAACGACAGGGCGATGCCGCGCTTGTCCCCGGTCTCCCGGTACAAAGCCTGGCTCTCCCGGAAGAGCACCGCCGCGCGCCGGTAGTCGCCCTGCGAGAGCGCGACGTGCCCCAGGTTGTTCAGCGACAGGGCCGCGCCCCACTTCTCCCCCACCTCCCGCGACAGCGCCAGGCTTTCCGCCAGCAGCGCCGTCGCCGGCCCGTAGTCGGCCTGGTAGAGCGCGACGGTCCCCTGGTAGTTGAGCGAGATCGCCATGCCCCGCTTGTAGCCCATGTCGCGGAACACGCGCAGGCTCTGCGCCAGCAGCGCCTGCGCCTGCTCGTAGTCCCCCTGATCGAAGGCCACCGCCCCCCGCTGCTGCAGCGAGGTCGCCGCGCCCTGCCGGTCTCCCAAGGCCCGCCGCAGGGCCATCGCCTCCTCATAAAGCGCCGCCGCCCGCGCGTAGTCGCCCTGGTCCCGCGCCAGGCTGCCCGCCGCATGCAGCGCCTTGGCCCGCACCGCCGGCGACGACTGGGGGCTCTGGGCGAGCAGCGCGTGGAGCCAGTCGCGCCCTTCCCCCAGATGCCCCCGCACGTACCAGAGCCGGGACAACACCCCCGCCAGCCGGAGGCCCGTCTCCGCCCCGCCCTCCTCTGCCCGGGACCACTCCAGCGCCGCGCGCAGGTTGTCGTGCTCGATCTCCAGCCGGTCGAACCAGGCCGCCTGTCGTGGCCCCCGCAGCTCCGGTTCCGCCGCCTCCGCCAGATGCAGGTACCAGTCCCGGTGCCGCGCGCGCAGCGCCGCCGCTTCCCCGGACGCCAACAGCTTCTCGGCGCTGTACTGCCGGATCGTCTCCAGAAGCCGGTACCGCGCCTCCGGGAGCCCGTCGGGCGCCTGTCCCTCCCACACCAGTCCGGCGAGGACCAGCGACTTGTCCACGAGGCGCGACAGCAGATCCAGGACCTCCGCCTGGTCGATGTCCGGGCCCGCGCACACCGCCTCGGCGGCGGCGAGCGTCCATCCGCCCGCGACGACGGCGAGGCGGCGCAGCAGCGTCCGCTCCTGCTCCGAAAGCAGGTCCCAGCTCCAGTCGATCAGCGCTCGCAGGGTCTGCTGGCGCGGCAGCGCCGTGCGGCTGCCCCCCGTCAGCAGGCGGAAGCGGTCGTCCAGACGCTGCGCGATCTGCTCCAGGGAGAGCACCTTCACGCGCGCCGCCGCCAGCTCGATCGCCAGCGGGATGCCGTCCAGCCGGCGGCACACCTGCGCGAGCGCCGCGACGTTCCGGTCGTTGACCGTGAACGCCGGCACCGCCGAGGTCGCCCGCTCGATGAACAGCCGCAGGGCCTCGTACTCGGTCAGCCTGTCCGTGGGCGGCAGGCGATCGAGGTCGGGCAGCGACAGGGAGGGCACGGGCCACGTCGTCTCCCCGGCAACCCCCAGGGCTTCGCGGCTGGTCGCCAGTATCCGCACGCGGGGACAGGCGCTCAGCAGGTGGGTGGCCAGATGGGCGCATGCCTCGATCAGGTGCTCACAGTTGTCCAGGACGAGCAGCAGCTCCTTGGGCCTCAGGTAGTCCGCGAGCGTCAGGGGCAGCGGGCGGCCCAGCTCCTCGCGCACGTGCAGCGACTGGGCGACGGCCTGCGGGACGACCTTCGGATCCGAGCGCGCGGCCAGCTCCACCAGCCACACCCCGTCCCCGTACCGTCCCACGTAATCCGCCGCCACCTGGAGGGCCAGGCGCGTCTTGCCGCAGCCGCCGGGGCCGGTCAGCGTCAGCAGGCGCGTGCGCTGAAGCAGCCGCCTCGCCTCGTGCATCTCCGCCTCCCTGCCGATAAAGCTGGTCAGCTGCAGCGGCAGGTTGTTGGGCTGCGCCTCCAGGGAACGGACGGGCGGGAAGTCCGCGGGCAGGGTGGGGTGGAGCAGCTGGTACACGTGCTCCGGCTGCGCGAGGTCCTTCAAGCCGTGGGCGCCCAGATCCCGCAGCTCCGCGAGCCGCGGCAGGTCGTGCCGGACCCGGTTGCAGGCCGCCTGGGACAGCAGCGTCTGCCCGCCGTGCCCGGCGTCCAGCAGGCGCGCGACGCGGCTGAGGGTGGAGCCGAAGTAGTCCCACCCGGAGGGCAGCCGGCGCGCCTCCGCCTCGCCCGTGTGCAGGGCCATCCGCACCCGCAGCGCGCCGATCCCGTCCCAATCCTGCCGGTGCAGCGCCTGCTGCGCGCACAGGGCCGCGGCGACCGCGGGGGGCGCCGCGGCGAAGCCGGCGCAGACCGAATCGCCGACCGTCTTGAAGACATAGCCGCCCCCTTCCTCGACGGCCCGGCGGAGCAGGTCGTCGTGCCACGCGAGGGCGCGCCGCATCGCCTCCGGGTGCTGCTCCCAGAGTCTTGTGCTGCCCTCGATGTCGGTGAACAGGAACGTGACGGTCCCGGTCGGCGGTGACACGGCGGTTTCTCCCGATGCGAGCATGGTACTCTTCAGCTTCTACGTTAAGCGACCCAGGCGTCTATGATCTGGCGCGACAGGCTCAGGGATGGCGGCAGCTCCGGCAGCGCGTCGAAGCGGAACCACGCGGCGTCGTCCAGCTCCTTGTCGTCAATACGTGTCTCCCCGCCGGCGTAGCGCGCCGTGTAGCCGATCATGATCTGGCTGGGGAAGGGCCAGGGCTGGCTGCCGACGTAGTGCAGGTCGGTCACCGCGACGCCCACCTCCTCCTGCACTTCGCGATGGACGCACCCCTCGAGCGACTCGCCCGGCTCGACGAACCCCGCCAGGATACTGTACCGCTTGCCCCACCCGGGCTTGTGGGCGAGCAGCACCCGGTCGCCGTCGTGGACGAGGGCCAGGATGGCCGGACTGACGGCGGGATAGCTGGTGTGGCCGCAGGCGGCGCAGCGCCGCCCCCAGTCCCCCGCCGCCGGCTCGGTGGGCTGGCCGCAAACCGTGCAATAGCGGCTCGTGCGCTGCCAGTGCAGGAGCTGCGCCGCGTAGCCGGCCAGGCCGTAGGCGGCATCGTCCAGCTGGCCGAAGAGCGACCGCAGCCCGAGCGCCCGCCAGCCGGAGGGCAGGGCGGCCTCCCCGCTCACCTCGCAGGCCAGGCAGGGCACATCCCCCAGGTCCCCCAGGTACAGGGGGGCGTCCGCTTCCAGGGCGTCCAGGAGCGCCTCGCCTTCCAGGAGCGCGATCCCGCTTTCCCCTTCCCGCACCAGCACCTCGCCGCCCCGGAAGGGCAGCCAGATCGCCGCGCCGGGGGCGGGCCTGCTCGGCGGATAGGCGCGCAGAAAGGACCGGTCGCTCATCGCCGGGCGACCTGCGGGTCCCGCTCCCGCGGCAGATCATACCAGACCTCGTCGCACGCGGCCCGCTCCTCGTCTTCCAGGGCAAGCTCCACACCCTGCAGGCTGTCCTGCAGCTGCTCGGGGCGGCTCGCGCCCAGGATCGCGCTGGTGATGCCGGGCTGCGCCAAAACCCAGGCGAGGGCGACGTGCGTCAGGCTCTTGCCCTTGGGCGCCAGGAAGCGCTTCAATCCCTCCACGGCATCGAACACGGCTTCGTTCCAGTAGCGCTTGCGGTACAGCTCCCCGCTGTTTTTCAGCGTAAAGCGCGTGCCGGGCTGCAGGTCCCCGGTCCTCTCGTAGCGCCCCGTAAGCACCCCGCCCGCTAGGGGATTATAGGCGATCACGCCCACGCCCTGGGCGCGGCACAGCGGCAGGATCTCGTCCTCGATCATGCGGAACAGCAGGTTGTAGCGGGGCTGGGCGCAGTCGTAGCGGGCCAGGTGGCGCTTGTCGCTGGCCCAGAGCGCCTCGGCGAGCTGCCACGCCGGGTAGTTCGAGCAGCCGATGTAGCGCACCTTGCCGGCGCGCACCAGATCGTCCATCGCCCCGAGCGTTTCGTCGATCGGCGTGGCCGGGTCGGGCCCGTGCGTCTGGTACAGATCGATATAGTCGGTCTGCAGGCGGCGCAAGCTCTCGTCGCAGGCCTGGAGGATGTGCTTGCGGCTCAGGCCCTCGTCGTTGGGGCCGGGCCCCATCCGGCCGCGGCACTTGGTCGCCAGCACGACCCGCCCCCGCGCGCCGCGCTCCCTGAGCCAGCGCCCGACGATCTCCTCGGTCCTGCCGACCATACCGAGATCGCCCCCGAGCGGATACACGTCGGCCGTGTCGAAGAAGTTCACGCCCGCCCTGTCCGCCGCGTCCATGATCGCGAACGACGTGGACTCGTCCGCCTGGTTCCCGAACGTCATCGTCCCCAGGCAGATCTCGCTCACCTTCAGGCCGGTTCGCCCCAGTTGCTTTATCTTCATGGTGTCCTGTTACTCGATCCATGTGGCTCTTTCCTCCTCGGGCAGGGTGTGTTACTATGAAGCGTAGCAATAACGATGACGCATGAAGAGGGCGGCCAGTGATGGAGGTTGTTCTTTCCAAGAACGCTGTACCCATTCGCTTGCCGGACGAGCGATGGGCACATATCATTGATGAACATGGTGAGCTTGCCGACAGGCGACAACAGGTTCTAGACACCCTCGCGGAACCGGAGCGGATTTTGGAGGGCGGCGCGGGCGAACTGCTGGCCGTGCGCGAAGTCGAAGCAGGCAAAGCCATGGTCGTCGTGTATCGGGAACTTGTGGAAGCGGAACCACACGACGGTTTTATCATCACCGCGTTTCTTACGAGGCGCATTGCATCGCTTGACAGGAGGAAGCAACTATGGCCGTAGCTGCCGATCTTTCCACCCAGATTCGGGAGTACCTTGACGTGATCCCTGCGCTCAAAAGGTCCCCTGAAAGAACCGCCTGGCTCACCTACGACAGTGAGGCCGACACGCTCTACATTAATTTTAAAAAGCCTAGCGTCGCCACCGACAGCGAGCTAACCGACGACGACATTGTTGTCCGCTACGAGGGGGAGAGCGTGATCGGCCTGACCGTCCTTCATGCGAGCCAGCGATGATCGCCGAACATGACCGGGTTGTGCTGACGAGCGACCTTCCCGAGAACGGGCTGATGGCGGGAGATGTTGGAACCGTGGTGCACGTGTACAACCAGGGCGTGTTTCTCGCCGAGGGCAAGCACGAGTCCTTCTATGTCCGTGACAAACAAGGCAAACGTCGCCTGCTGCCGTCGGAGGCATGGACCTACATGCACCGCCGCTGGTCCCCGAACCCATCCCAGAACGCCGCGCCGCAGGTCGACCCGAACTCCGGCCTGTTCACGCCCCAAACCATGCTGAACCTGGGGCGCGGCGGCGACAATGAATGAAGGTGCGTGACGTACTCAAGCGCCTGCAGGACGAGGGCTGGCAGCAGGTCCGTCAACGGGGCAGCCACCGGATATTTCAGCACCCTACCAAGCCGGGCATCGTTGTGGTTCCGGGAAAACCCGGGGACGACATTCCGCCGGGAACTCTGGGCGCGATTTTGAAGCAGGCCCAGATACAGGAGAAATCATGAAAGAATACGCGGTGATTTACGAGCGGGGAGAAACCAACTGGGGCGCAATCGTTCCCGACCTGCCCGGCTGCGTCAGCATCGGGGACACCTTCGAGGAGGTGCAGCGTAACATAAAAGAGGCTATCGAGCTGTACCTTGAAGTCCTGCGCGAGCGCGGGGAACCCATTCCTGAGATGCGTCATACCACGGGGCGCGTTGCCGTTGCCGCGTAATCCGCGGCACGAGCGGCTTCACGGACGAGGAACTCGACTTCATCATCAACTACGACATCAAGTACCGGATGGGACGCGGCGATGGGGATGGGCAATAACGTTGCGGTTCGGGTCGATACATTACGACGGTTGGCTGCCGGAGGGACACTACCACGCCGATTGGGATGAGTTTTCACCCTCGGATTTGGTGTCTGAT
>JAUJNC010000158.1 GCA_030446525.1 Armatimonadaceae bacterium | reverse complement strand
CCCAGCCCTGGCCGAAGAAGTCGCCCAGCGGCGCCTCGACGCTCGGGTGCTGCTCGCCGTCCCAGTAGGCGCGCAGCACCAGGTTGCGCCGGTAGAGCGGGTCGGTGGACGAGACGGTGATCCAGATGTGCTTGATGCAGCCCGCGCCGGCGATGTCGGCCAGGGGGAACGTTTCGCCGACCGGGATGGGCACGCGGTCCGAGTTCCCGCCGGTGCGGTCGTAGGACGAGATACGCTTGGTGCGGGCCTCGCGCAGCGTGGCGAGTCCCGCGAGGGGGCTATGCATAAGAGCTTCCTCACCGGGAATGGTATGAGCCTTTATTTCACCAGACGCGCCTTATTTCCTGCTCCGCCCGCCGCGCGAAACGCCCGCGCCAACCCCAGCAGCCCTTTATCTCCAGTCCCCGACAAGTGCTGGGGCAACGATGAACGGGCTCTGTCTTCGTCGTTACGGCCGGGAGGCTTTGAACTGCGGATAGTTCTGGGCAATCCAGCCTTCGGCAAGCTGGCGGAAATTTTCCGCTTCTTGGAGAAGCTCTCCGGCCTCGGTCTCGCTGGCAACGTTCGCCACATCGTAGTCGACAGTGTTTCGCTTCCGCCGGCACGTATCAAAGTAGGCGGCAAGCGTGGCGATGCCCGGCCCCATCGCCAGTTCTACTGCCTCAAACGTCGTCTGATGATGTCCCATCCCTGTGACCCGGTAGCCCCCACAGGCGATCACCATCTTGGCGAGCTGAAGGACGGCATTGTAGGCCGTGGCAAAGCGGCGGTCGGCGGAAAGGGTCGGGATGGCGGCGTCAGCGAGGTCACGCTCAACCACGGTTCGCAGGTCATCAAGCTCTTGCAAGCTCGTGGTATGTGGCTTCACTCTTCTGTCGGTTACAAGCTGCTGCCAACTCATGTTCACTCCCCTGGAGGAAAATCTTCTCGGCCTTCATGACGGTGCTGAGAAAGTGCTGACCATCCGCAAGCCTTTTCGAGAACTCCTCCCACGTAAATAGCGTTGGATTGACGGGACGTCCAAGACGTTTTTCAGCCTCACGAAGTGCGGAAGAAAGTTCTGCCAGGCGAACGGTCCCGATGATCATCAGGTCTACATCGCTTGCCGAGGCCTCTTCACTTCGCGCGATCGAACCATAGACAAAAGCAAAGGCAATAGACGGCGCAAACGGTTCCAGAGCTTCCTTCAAGACGTCGGCAAGGCCGACGGTCTTGGCAAGCAAACCTTGGAGTTCACCCAGGAAGGGACAGGCGGGATCTGGCTGGTAGTAGGTTCGGTTCCCGTCGCGGCGCCGGTGCAGGATACCCGCAGCGACCAGACCCGCCAGCTCCCGTTGCAGACTCGAGGGCGTGACGCGCAAGTGTTGCGCCAGATCACTCAGATACCACCAGCGGTCGGGGTGCAAGACAGTTGCTGCCAGGATCGCTTGTCGCGTTCTGGGAAGGAGAGCGTCAAGTGCGGCAGATTTACGCATACTGCGTAAATTATAACGCAAAATGCGTAAATTAGCAAGTCCGTCTGTCACGAAAGGAACTAACCATGACTGGGGGCGACTGCTCGAAGACTATCAGGTTCGGCCTTGGCGCCGGTTTTCCTTCTACCCGAGGCGGCGGTGGTAAACTAACCACTCAATGGTCAGAATGCCCAGAGCGATCGCGGCGATCCACGGCCACAGCTCGCGTCGCACGGGGGCGCGGGGCGCGTCCGCCGTCCGTCCCCCGGCGGCGTCCGCGATCCGGAAGCGGGGGTCCTTAACGGGCGCGATGTTCGATTCGGCCGGCGAAAGGAGCGAGACGGCGAACGTCTGGGCGAAGTTCTCGCCGGTGGCCCTGTAAACGCCCACCGCGTCCGCCGCGTCGTACAGGGGGGGCGTGCGGGTACCCTCCGGGTGGGGGCGCAGGGTGTCGGTGCGGCCGTCAGGCCGGGCGATGGTGATCACGCCCGCGTCCGGCGGGGCCGCGAGCGGCACCACTGCGCCCGCCTTGTGGACGCCGCCCGCCTCGCCGGGCCGGGCGGCGAGCCAGTCCACGCAGGTGGTGAGGAAGATGGGTAAGGCGACGCGCCGCGGCAGGTCGGAGTCGACGAGCGGGAAGCCCGTACACGGCGCGCGTGTCCCCGCCCCCGGCGACGATCAGCGGCCCGGCGTCGGTCTCGGCCAGCGTCGCGGCCCACGGCGCGGCGGCGACAGTGTGGGCGCGGCGCAGGTGGACGTTCGCCAGGTCCACGAAGCGCATCAAGGGGTGCGACCGGCTCCAATCCAGCACCTCCGGCTTGTGCGCGTCCGGCCCGCCGGGCGGCGGGCGTTTGCGGCCCGGACGGGGGGCCGCCCCAGAACAGGTAGCGCCCTGGCGGCGGATCTTTGGGCGCCGCGCCGCCGTCAAAGACGGTCAGATCGTGGCCGAGCGCCTGCCCCGCCTCTTCGCCCGCGTCCCGCGCGAGGAGCTGTACGCGGCGCCCGGCGTTCAGGCCGCGCTCCAGGAAAAGGTTCCCCTCGGAGACGAGCAGGATCTTGAGCGCGCGGGGCGGGGGCAAGGCGACCGACGCCTCGTTATCGGCGGCGAGGTCGTCGGCCACGTCGAGCCGCGCGGTGACGACGCCGCCCGACCCGGCACGGATGTGGTCGAACGATTCGGATTTGCTCCCTCCCGGCGGGAGCGTGACTTCCTGCGCGGCCACGAGGTTTGAGCCGACATGGATTTCCAGCGGCAGCGTTCGCGCCGACCTGCCGAAGTTCTGCAGGGTGACAAAAACCTGCCGCGTGTCCCCGGCCAGTGTGTCGCGCACGTCGAAGGCGGTGATCGCCACGTTTTCGGCGCGCCTGCCGACGGGAAGGAACCGGAGCTCCGCGCCGCCGAGGGCCACCGCGTCGAGCCTGCCGAAGGCGCCGTCGGAAAGGACGGTCACCTGCGCGCCGGCCCGGGACACCACCTGCGCGGCGGCGAAGGTGATCGCCTCGCGCAGGTCGCCCGTGACGTCGGTCGGGTACCCTTTGGAGGCGGCCCCATCGAGAGCGCGTATCAGCTTGCCGGTGTCGCCTGTGAGCGGGGCGAGCACGGCCGGCTTTTCCGCCGCCACCACGACGAGGGCCTGGTCGCCCGGCGCTTTGCGCTTGACGAGCGCCTTCGCCGCCGCCACGGCCCTTGCGAACCGCCCCCCCGGCTCGTCCGTGGCCTTCATCGACGCGGACGCGTCGAGGACGATGGCCGTGGTGCGCCCCCCGAGACCCGATGCCCACAGGAAGGGCCGCGCCAAGGTGAAGGCTAAAAACAGGGCGATCAGCAGCTGCAGCAGCAGGAGCAGGTGGCGCCGCAGCCTTTGGAACGGCGCGTCGGCATGCGTGTCCTGCGCCGCGGCCTGCCACAGCATCACCGACGAGACCACCTGTTCCCGCCGCCGCCGCTTGAGCAGGTACAGGGCCACGATCGTACCGCCGATGGGCACGAGCCAGAGCAGACTCCACGGTGAAAGGAGGTTCACGGGTTCACGCTATCGTCACTTCCACGGGCGTTCTCCGTGCGCGCGCCTTCGGTACAGGGCGAGCAGTCGCGTGCCCGCCACGACGGCGAAAACGAGATAGGCAAGACCGAGCAGCGCGACGACCAGCCACCCATCGCCGTCGATCAGCCGCCGCGCCTCGAAGGTGAGCCAGACGAAGATGCCCACGCCCAGCGTGTGCCGGATCGCGAACAGGAGAAGCGCGAGGGCGCGCCCGCGGCCGACCCCCGGGCCGCGCCGGGCGTCCCTCACGGGTTGTCCTCCCCCTGCTCCGCTTGCCGGTCCGCGCGCATTTTGCGGTACAGACCGACCGCCAGAAGCCACACGAGCGCGGACACGAGGAAGAACAAAACCGCGGGCACCCACTCCCGGCGCACGCCGTAAACGGCGGCGATCACGAGCAGGCAGCAGCCGGCGAAGGCCCGGGTGAACAAGGTGAGCAGGTCGGCGGTGCGCATGAGGTGCTTTCGTTGGCCGTGTCTCAGCCGCGCAGCAGGCCGGCGCCCCGCAAGGTTTTGAGGAGCAGATCCTCGAACGGGGTCTCGGTGGTGACGCGGACGTAGTCCATGCCGTGGCGACCCGCCATATCGGCCAGGCCCCCGCAGAAGGCTTCGAGGGCCTGGCGGTAGCGCGCGAGCAAGTGGGGCGTGACGCTGATCTCGCGGGACTCGCCGGTTTCGGCGTCCACCAGGCGCAGGTCGCCCGCCAGGTCCGGCTCCACCTCCTTGGGGTCGAGCACCTGGAGCAGGACGACGTGAAAGCGGCGGGCCAGCAGGGCGCGCACGCCCCGCTCCCAGTGGGGGTCGAAAAAGTCCGAAAGCACGACGCAGACGCCGGGCGCGCCGGCGCGCAAAACGTAGTTCTGCAGCGTGCGCGAAAAGTCCGTGCCGCCGCCGGGGCGCAGGTTCTGGAGGTAGCCGAACAGCTGGGGGACGGAAGCGCGGCCCCGGAGGGTGGGAACGCGCCGCCCCGACGCCTGCCCGAAGCTGGAGACGCCGACCCGGTCGTACTTCACCAAACCGATGTATCCGAGCGCCGCCGCCACCTTGCGCGCGTACAGGAATTTGGTGAGGGGCCGGCCGAAGTCCATGCTCTGCGAGCCGTCCACGAGCAGGTGAACGCTCAGATCCTCCTCCTCGACGAAGAGCTTCAGAAACAGCCGTTCCAGGCGGGCGTAGGCCTTCCAGTCCACGTAGCGCAGGTCGTCCCCGGTGACGTATTCCCGGTAGTCGGCGAACTCGATCGACGTGCCGCGCCGGGGCGAGCGCTTCTCGCCCTTCCTGTGGCCGGGGAGCGGGCGCCGCGAGGCGACGGAAAGGCGCTCGAGTTTTTTCAGGAACGCCGGGTCCAGCAGCGGTCCCGTGGCGGATGACATGTTCCCTCGCTTTTCTACTCTTCGCGGAAAGGGTCCCCGGCCGGGGCGTCCTCTTCGAGGACGCGCACCGAGCGGATGTGGTCGAGCCGGAACTGGCGGAAGTCGCCCCGCAGCTCGCAATGGCCGGAGACGTACCAGGCGCCCTCGCGCTCGTACACGTCGCTTATCAGCAGGCGGCGCGTCGTCCACTCGCCGCGGCTCTGAACAAAGTACTCGATCTCCACCGGCGTGTCCTCTTCGAAAGCGCCTTCCAGGAGGCGGCGCGTGCGGCGCGTGGGGAACGGCGGCTCATCGCGCCCCCCGTCGTCCGGCGCACCGCCCGCGGACGCCAGCAGCCCGTGCGCCACCGGTCCGGCGAGCGCCCGGGCCTGGTCGGCCACGAACTCCGGGACCTCCCCCGCCACGCGGTCCGCGGCGCTCCGGAGGATGCCCGGCTCGATCCCCGTTTCGACCGCGCCCGCCTCGATCAGCGCGTCCACGGCGCGCAAAACCGCCATCGCCGCCAGCGCCTCCGCCGACGTGAGCGGCGCGCGGTAGTACTCGTCCATCTATCCCTGCGCGGCGGGCAGGGGGCCCGGGCACTGCGCCTGCCGCGCTTCCAGGAGAAGCCGCTCGACGTGGGAGCGCCATTCGGACGCCGGGTAGAGGCGCAGGAACTCCTCCAGGATGCCCGCCGCGCTTTCGGGCTGATCCATCTTGCCCAGGTGCAGCTTGCCCATCCGCAGGAGCGCCATCTCCGCCTCGAAGGCCGCGGGGAACTCGCGGCAAAGCTCCCCCAGGGCGCCCAGGGCCAGGGGGAACCGGTGGGCCTCCTCGCAGGCGCACGCCGTCCGGTACAACAGGGACGGCGGCAGGGGGAACGTCTTGAAGTTACGGCCTATCTCCTCGTACAGGTCGGCCACCGCGGGGGACTCCCCGGCCCGCACAAGAAAGCGCAGGGCGTCGGTGAAGTGCCGGTGCGCCGCCTCGGTCTGCCCCAGCCGCACGCAGACCCGCGCCAGCGCCCGGTGCGTCGCGGCGTCGTCCGGCTTCTCCCCGAGCGCCAGACGGTAGAACGCCGCGGCCTGGTCCAGGCGCCCCGCGCCCAGCGCGGCCTGGGCGTCCTCCAGCCGGTACTCGCGCTTGCCCTCCTCGCGCATCCGCAGGGGCACGGCCAGGAGCATCCCGAACAGGAAGCCGCCCACGTGCGCCCAGTTGGCCGTGTTGTCCCCGCGCCCGCCGCCGCCCAGCGACAGCAGGCCCCAGACGACCTGCAGCAGGGCGAAGCCGGAAACGGCCCAGACGGCGGGCACCTCGGCGACCAGGAACACGCGGACGCGGGCGCGGTAGAAGCGGACCGCGAACAGCCCCAGGACGCCGAAAAGCGCCCCCGACGCCCCCACCATAGGCACCCCGGCCGCCGCCGGCATCAGGGTGGCCGACACCACCACATGCAGCAGGCCGGCGGCGACCCCGCAGCCGACGTAGAACAGCAGGTACTCCAGCCGCCCCAGCGCCTCCTCGACGTGCGGCCCGAACAGCGCCAGGCCGAGCATGTTGCCGCCCAGGTGCAGCCACGAGCCGTGGAGGAACGCCGAGGTGAGCAGGGTCACGAGCGAGGCGTCCCGGGGCGTGAGGCCCCAGGCCCGGGCCACCTCGACGGTGAGCGACCCGCCGGGCGAGGTGACGGCGAACAGGTAAAGGTTGAGGGCGATCAGGCCCAGGGTGACCACGGGGAACGACGACAGGGCGCGGCGCCGCACAGGGACGAGCGGCGCCGCCAGGGCCGCCAGGAACACCCCCGCCAGCCCCACCAGCAGAACAAGAAGCAGGATCTCGCCGCCGAACATATCTCATTATACCCGCAGTGCGGCCCGCTGCCGTGTGCCGACAAGCTCGATGACGGCGGTCACCACGTTCTCCCCGGCGATGCCCTCCGCCTCGCCCTCGAAGTTCAGCAGGATGCGGTGGCCCAGGGCCGGCAGGGCGACCGCGTTGACGTCCTCCAGGGCGACGTTGTAGCGGCCCGCCAGGAGCGCCTTGATCTTCGCGGCCAGCACGAGGGCCTGCCCCCCGCGCGGGCTGGAGCCGAAGCGGACGAACTGCCGGGTGACGTCGGGGGCGTCGGGCGCGCCGGGGTGGGTCGCCAGCACCAGGGCGACGCCACCGGAGGTCAGGTGGGGCGCCGATCGGGACGGCGCGGGCCAGCGCGCGCGCTCTCAAGGATCTCCCGGGCGCCCAGCACGGGCCGGACCTGCGGCGCCCGCGTGCCCGTGGTGCGGTCGATGGCGGCGAGGCTCAGTTGGGGTGGGCAGGGGACCGTAGCTTGAACCGAGAGGCTTCGTCGAGCGCGCACTCCGGCAGCGGGTAGTGCCCTCCATCTCGATGAGGGTTTTGCGTGGCGAGCACGAAGAAGGGCTCCTCGAGGCGGTGCAGCTTGCCCGCGACCAGATCACCGAGTGCTCCTGCATCGCCTCCAGCATCGCTCTGCGTCTTGGGCGTGGCCCGGTTGATCTCGTCGGCCAGGACGATGTTGGCGAACGGGGCCGGGCTGGAACTGGAACTCCGCCGCCCCTGCCCGTCCTCGGCCAGGATGTTCGTGCCGGAGATCATCGGCGGCGTGAACTGGATGCGGAGAAAAGGACAGGTCGAGCGCCTGCGCGAGGGTGCGGACGAGCAAGTGCTTGCCCAGGCCCGGCACCTCGAGCAGGGCGTGCCCGCCGGCGATCAAACAGATCAGCACGCCTTCGACGATGTCGTCGTGCCCGACGACCACATCGCCGATCTCGCCGCGCACCTGCGCGAGGGCGCCACGAAACGTCGCCACCTTCGCGTCGATATCATCGGTCATCGTCTTCCCCTTCCTGTCCCCGCCCCCTGGGAAGGCAGGGGGCAGGTCACCGCCGGTCCAGACGGTAAACGAGGGCGGGCGCTTTTTCGCTGGTCATGAGCAGCGACTTGCCGTCCGGCGTGTAGCAGTCAGCCTCCCCCTGGGGCAGAGCCGGCGTCTGTATCCACACGGGCCGCCCGGCGGGATCGCGTCGAAACCGCTCGCGCCCGCCGGGGCGAACTCGTAGGCGGCGTTGTAGGTGCAGAGCACCGCCTTGCGCCCGTCCGGGGAGATGTCACCGCCCGTGACCTGGTTGGGGAAGGGGCGCCTCGCCGGGGTCGTCACCGTTCCGACCTTGATGAGCTTGTTCTTTTGGCCCCCGTTGGGCGACTCCGGGGAACTTGTAGACGCCCGCGATGCCGTTCGCTTCTTTGGTGACGACGGCCACGGCCGGTCGTGGGGTGCGCAACTGCAGCGCCTCGGCGTCGCGCGCCCCGTCCGGGTAGGTGAAGGCGCGGGCTACGGTGGGGTCCCCGCCCGTGGGCTGCGGCGGCGACTGCGGGGATGCGTGGCCCCAGGCGCGCCTCGACTTTGGGCTCCGGGACGCAGTACCACGCAGTCCGTCCGTCGCCTCTCGTTGTCCCCGATATCCTGACATACCAGGTAGCTGCCTTTGCCGTCCGGGCCGGGCCGCGTAGGCCATGTCCTCCCAGTCCGCCGCCTTCACCCCGCACCTGGAGAAACCGCCGCCGTGACGCCCTGCTGGTCGACGGCGTACAGGTAGGGCTTGTCCCCGGAATCGTTGTGCGTCCACAAAAGGCCCGGGTTGCGCCGGACACCACGCCAGCGGTCGCTGATGGCCTCCTGCAGGTGGGGCAGGCTCCCTAGGCGCCTGGTACGGGCCGGGCGGGGCCTGCCGGGCAGGGGCGGGGACTGCGCCGACGTCCCCGTCGCCCCGAGCAACGCTCTGCGGCGATCACTAGATATCTACGCACCTATTTTCCTCCTTGGGAACCGGCCCCGGGACGCGAGGGAATCGAAATAGTCACTTACCTCTTCTTGTACGTCGCCGGGGTTGTCTTCACGACTCAGGGCGCTTTCGGCGGCGGGGGGCGTGCCGGCCGTACACGTCGTAATAGGGGACGCTCGCCTCCCGCCTGGTCGGGGGCGTCGCGGAAATAGGACGGGAGCCTGTTTGCCCTTGGGGCCGCGCTTGCCGGTCGCGGGTGCGGGCGTGTTGCCGCCGGGGGCGTAAAGGCGCGCATGCCGGTCGCCCCGGGGCGCCTTGAAGCCCGGGTCCTGGCGGCGCGGCCCTTGCTGCGGCCGCCCTGGCTTGTCACGCGGAAGCCGGCGCCCCTGTCCCGCCTGCGGCCCCGCGCCGAAACGTCTGTTGCTCGGGGCGCCGGCAGCGGCGCGGGTTGTGCCGCCGGCCGGGTCTCTCGGCGGCTTCCGCCCACGACCCGCCTGAGCGTTCGCCAGCCGCTGCCGCCGTCTTGGCTCCTCCGGGCGGACTCGGCGGCCTGGCGCGTCGCCTGCTGGAAGTACGCCGGGCCGCCTGCGGCATGTCGCCGTCTTTGATCGACCAGGGCGGCCTGTGCCAGAGGGCGGAAGCCGTTTCCAGGCTCGTGCCCTTCAGCGCCTCGGCGAGGCTCGGAAAGCTGCCGCCCCAGGCTCGTCGCGGCCCGGCTCCGCACGCGGCTGGCCGTCCCGGGCCTGCTGCGCCCAGGCGGGAAGCTGCTCGGCCAGCGAGGGCGTATCGGCGTTCTGGAGCGCCTGCCGCGCCCGCTCCATGGCTTGCCGTGAAGGCGCTGCCGCCGCCCCGCGGCCTGCGGCGCCTTCTGCAGGCTCGCGCCCGGCGGCGGGAGCGGGCTTTTGGACGTTGCGCCCGCCAGCGCCTGCCGCGACTGTTGCAGGTTTGCCGGGTCAGCTTGGCGACCTTCATCAGCGCCTTCTGCTTGTTCAGGTTTCCCCCCGCGCCCGGCCCAGCGCCGCCCCCTCCGGGCCCGCCAGCCGCGGCCGGTCCAGCTTTCTGGCGGCGGCCTCGGTTTCCAGCGCCTCGGCGACGCGGACCAGGCGCTCCCCTGCCCGCCTCACGGCCGCCCGCTCCGCCCGCGCCCGCGGCGTCTGGAAAGAGGGGAGCGTTGGTAGGAACCACCAGAAAAACACGGCCAGCAGGGTGGCCAGCGCGGCCCAGCCCCGGCGGGGGAGCCGCAGCGGCAGGGCGGCCCTCAGGTCCAGCCCGCGCGCGGCGTGCGCCTCGGCGTCGGCGATCTGGCGCGCCAGCAGGAGGACGTCGGCGGCGGCCCGCAGGGGCGCGAGGGCGACCGCGGTGGAAAGCCGCTCCTTCAGGTCCAGGCGCTGCTCGGTCAGCCGCGCGACATCGAGCGCACGAACGCGCCGCGTCATCCCCCAGAGGGCGCCGGCGAGCAGGCCCAGGAGCGGCGGCAGCGCCAGCAGCCCGGCGGGCGGGTCGTCGGGGGGACGCCACGGCACGGGCGCCAGCAGCACGCCCGCCGACGCCGCGCCGAGGAGCAGGCCGGTCGCGCCGTGCCGCAGGGCGAGTCGGATACGCACGCGGCGCGAAGCCCGCGCAAGTGTCTGCGACAGCGCCGGAGTCGCTACCGCCATCGCCGAGGACCTCCCCACCGGCGCGAAGGCGGGCGAAACGCCGCGCGCCGATACGGTTATTATACACTGTAATGCCCCCGCCGCTTGCTTCATGCCGGAAGGAGATGGGTGCTATCCTGGCGAATCACTGCACGAACGACTCGAAGGAGGACCAGATATGGCGTACGAGGTGGAATCGAAGAAGTCCGGGCAGAAGTATTACCTGCACTCCCGGCCCAGCAACAACGGCAAGACCAAGGTGTATTTCTTCGCCCGCGAGGTGAAGGAAGGCGTGGAAGAGAAGCTGCCCGAGGGCTACACCGTGGTTGAGCAGGAGCGCACGGGCCTCCCGCTGCTGAAGAAAGCGGGCTGAGTCTCTCGTTCTCCACGTTGCCGCGTTCCCGGGGCGCCCTCGCGGCGCCCCTTCGCGCTTATGCCCTCGCCACCGCTCCTTGACGCGCCGCCCGACTCGCGGTACAATTTGCAAAAGGTTGTCAAGAAGCGCATGAACGAGATCCTGCTCCGCACATCGCTCGCCACCCTCGCCGCCCTGGTCGGCGGCGGCATCGGCGTCGCGGCCGGGGCGGCGACGGGCCGGCTCGACGCCCTGGTCCCCGCCGCCGCCGGGGCGCTTCTGGCCGTCACCGCGGTCTCCCTTTTGCCGGAGGCCGCGCACCTGTTGCCGGCGCCCGAGCTGGTTCTCGCCCTGCTTTCCGGATACGCCCTCTTCTACCTCATCGGCAGGTACGTCTTCCCCCTCTGCCCCGCCTGCGCGTCGTCGCGGATGGACGCGCGCGCGGTGGGCCGGCTGGAAGGGACGGCCGTCCTGCTCGCCGTCGCCTTGACGCTGCATTCGGTGATGGACGGCGTGGCCGTGGCCGCCGGCCAGCACATGCAGCACGCCTCGGACCTGCCCCTTTTCCTCGCCGTGTCGTTCCACAAGCTTCCCGAAGGGCTGGCGCTGGCGGCGCTGCTCCTGCGCGCCGGCTACGCGCCCCGCGCCGCGCTGCTCTGGACGACGGGGGTCGAGCTGACCACCCTCGCCGGCGGCGTGCTCGGGGCCTGGTTCCTCCGGGGCATGCCGCTTTTCTGGCTGGGCGCCCTCCTCGCCCACGTGGCCGGCGGCTTCCTGTACCTGGTGCTCCACGCCCTGCTGGACGGCGCCCCCGCCCGCCCCCGGGCGTCACAGGTGGGCTACGGAACGCTCGGTTTCGGCGCGGTCGCCCTGCTCCTGTGGGGCCTGCAGCGTTTCGCCGGCAATTGACACTCCCTCCCTTCTGTGATACCATGTGCGGGAGCGGCGGACTCGCCGTTTTTCTTTTTTCGGGAAAGGAAAGGGAGCGATGCTACTCGGCACCCAGCGCGTGAACGATGCCGGGCATCTGGAGATCGGCGGCTGCGACACGGTGGATCTGGCCCGCCGCTTCGGGACGCCGCTGTATGTTGTGGACGAGGCCTGCTTGCGCGACAACTGCCGCCGCTACCAGGCGGCGTTCGCCGCGCGCTACCCGGGCGAAAACGAAGTCTACTACGCGGCCAAGGCGTTCCTGGTCACCGCGGTGGCGCGCCTGATGGACGAGGAGGGCCTCGGGCTTGATGTGGCGTCGGCAGGCGAGCTGTACACCGCGCTCAAGGCGGACTTCCCGCCGGAGCGCATCCTGCTGCACGGCAACAACAAGTCCGACGACGAGCTGCGGATGGCGCTGGCCGCGGGCGTGGGCCGCGTGGTCGTGGACAATTTTTTCGAACTGCGCCGCCTCGAGGCCCTGGCTGCCGAGCGGGGCCGCGTGCAGCCGATCCTGATCCGGGTCACGCCCGGGATCGACCCGCACACCCACCGCCGCATCCGCACCGGCCAGGAAGACACCAAGTTCGGCCTTAACATCAAGAACGGCTTGGCGCTGGAGGCGGTGAGGGAGGCGCTGGGGATGGGCCACATCCGGCTGCTCGGCGTCCACTGCCACGTCGGGTCGCAGCTGCTCGACGCCCGGGCGCACCAGGAGGCCATCGAGGT
>JAUJNC010000157.1 GCA_030446525.1 Armatimonadaceae bacterium | reverse complement strand
GGTCGCGCGGCGGCTGGAGACCCTCCGGGCCGGCGCCGCCCTGCCCGGCCCGGACATGGGTGAGGCGCCGGGGGGCGCCCCGTGA
The DNA here is from genome assembly GCA_030446525.1 of Armatimonadaceae bacterium. The sequence continues at coordinate 9,963 of JAUJNC010000157.1, read as the reverse complement.
ACCGGCGCGAGGACAAGGCCGAGCTGCGCTGGCGGGCGGACGAAAACTTCCGCGAGATGTTCCGCATCCTGGCGCGCGGCGCCCCGTCGGGCGCAGTTCTCGAGCAGGGGCAGGCCTGTTTCATCGCGACGGGGGCACCCGTGCCGCTGTTCAACCCGGCGTTCGCCCCGCCCGCCGGCGAGATCACCGCCTTTCTGGCCGGGGCGCGGGGCTTTTACCGGCAGCGCGGCGTACCCTGGGCGTTGGTGGAGGCAGAGCACGCCCCCGGCGCGCCACCCGGCCGCCTGCGCGACGCCGGCCTTTTCCCCTCGCAGACGCTGCCCGCCTTGATACACGCGGCGTCACCGGGTGACGACTGGCCGGTGGGGAGCGGCGAGATCGACATACGCGCGGCCGACACGCCGGAAGCGGTGGCCCATCACCGGGCGTTGCTGGCCCTCGGCTTCGGCATCCCCGACCACATCTCACGGGCCGCACTCCCGGAGGCGCCGCCCACGCCGCTTCTGCGCCTGTACGTCGCCTACAAGCAGGGCGAGCCGGTCGGGTCGGCCGCGCTGTGCGAGGCGGCGGGGCTGGCGGGCATCTACAACGTGGCCTCGCACCCGCGGCACCGCCGCGCGGGGATCGGGACGGCGCTGATGCGCCGGGTGCTGGAAGAGGCGCGCGAACGCGGCATCGGGACGTGCGTGCTGCAGTCGTCCGCGGCCGGCGAGCCGCTGTACGCGCGGCTGCGTTTCGAGCGGCTTTCGGCGTACACAATCTATACGGACGGGTAAAACGTCGCCCATACCCGGGCCGGGTATGGCGAGGATGCCGCCGAGTCGGGTATAGTATGGGTGTGCGCACGGTGCCATGTATGTACATTAGCCTCCAGGATCTGAACCCACGCATCGCGAAGGCATTAAACGAGCAGGTGGTGGTCCTCTCCGAAAAACGCGCCGATCAGCAGGATCTGAGCGAGCAGGAACGGCACGCCTGCGCGGTGCTGCAACAACAGGAAATGACGGACACGCAGCTGCCCCCTTTTTCCGGGACAACGGTGCCGCTGCTCATGTCGGTCCTGATCGTCGGGACGTACGCGAGCTCTTACATCGACTATACCGTCTCCGCCTTCGGGGTCCCGCTCACGTTCGCCTCGTTTTTGTGTCTGGTGGGGTGGCTGTCGCGTAAGACAGAGCCCGTGGGGCAGGTGCGCTACTCACCCGAAGTCCTGCGCGCCGTGTTTCCGCTGATCCTGCGCACGCGCGCCGAAGGCATCTACCACGAGGCGCTCCTTCTGCTCAGCGACCGGGAGATTCCCCTGGACGACCCGACCAGACGCGACGTCCTCCGGCATCTGAACGCCCTGCTCGAGGACCGTTACCAGCTCGATACGCACCGCCGGAGGGTCCTGACTCTGAAGGATTCCCACGCGCTCGCGGATCTCGAGGCCGAGCGCGACGCGCTGGCGCAGCGCATGGAGCGGGCCGATGACGCGGCCGCGCGCGAAGCCCTGCGGCAAAGCACGGCGCTGTGCGAGGCGCGGCTCGAGAGCGTGCGCGCCCTCGATCCGATGCTGGCGCGCCTGGACGCGCAGCAGGAGATCATCCACCAGGCGCTCGCCTCGATACATTTCGCCCTGGCGCGCCTGCAGGTCGCCCCCGCGCCGCTCGCCATGCCCAGCATCGCCGAGATCCACCAGACGGTGGCCCGGATCAACAGCCAGACACGGGCGGTCGAGGAGGCGGTCGCCGAAGTGATGGCGCTGCGGGCAGGCTAGACAATAGGGTGAGGAGCAGGTACGCCGTGGAGCTGACGTTCGAGTGGCATGCGGCGAAAGCCGAAGAAAATATTTAAAAACATGGCGTCACTTTCGAGGAAGCAAGAACCGTCTTCAACGACCTCTTTTCGATCACCGTAGCTGATACTCAGCATTCAGTCGGGGAAGATCGGGAAGCCACGAAGTCGGAGCGAAGCAACTATGAACGAAACGAGTTCTAAACAGCATTACGCAGAGGATAGCGACATGCTGCCCGAATACGATTTCACGGGCGGCGTGCGTGGCAAACATCACCAAGCCTACCGCAGCGGGCATACTGTCACGATTCACCAGACGGATGGTACGAAGATCGTCCAGCAGTTCAAACTCGAAGAAGGAGCCGTGATGCTAGCGCCTGATGTACGGGAATATTTTCCCGACGAGGAGGCAGTGAACAACGCGTTACGCGCGTTGATCAGCCTGATCCCCAAAAAGCGCAGCGCAGTGATAACAGAGTGAGCGACAAAAGGAAAATCATCGTGCTCGGGAGCGGGCCGATCCGTATCGGGCAGGGGATCGAGTTCGACTACTGCTCGGTGCACTGCGTGTGGGCGCTGCGCGAGGCGGGCTACGAGGCGGTCATCCTGAACAACAACCCGGAGACGGTCTCGACCGACTTCGACACCAGTGACCGTTTGTATTTCGAGCCGCTGACCATCGAGGACGTGCTGAACGTGCTGGACCGGGAGACGCCTTACGAGGGCGTCATCGTGCAGTTCGGGGGGCAGACGGCGATCAACCTGGCCCGCCCCCTGGCGGACGCCGGCGTGCCGATCCTGGGGTCGTCGGCGGAGAGCATCGACCTGGCCGAGGACCGCGAGCAGTTCGAGGTGCTGCTGCGGCGGCTCGACATCCCCAAGCCCCCCGGCCGTGCGGTGACCAGCGCCGAGGCCGCCGTCGAGGTCGCCCGCGAGATCGGCTACCCCTGCCTGGTGCGGCCCTCGTACGTGCTCGGCGGGCGCGCGATGGAGATCGTTTACGGCGAGGACGAGCTCGTCGGGTATATGCGCTACGCCGTGGACGTGTCCCCGAAGGCCCCCATCCTGGTGGACCGCTACATCGTCGGCAAGGAGATGGAGGTGGATTGCATCTCCGACGGCGCGCGGTGCCTGTTGCCGGGCGTCATGGAGCACATCGAGCGCGCCGGCGTCCATTCGGGCGACTCCATGGCCGTGTATCCGCCGCAATCGGTGAAGCGGGAAACCATCGACAAGATGGCCGAGTACGCGACCCGGCTGGCCCGCGCCATGAACGTGGTCGGCCTGATGAACATCCAGTTCGTGTGCGAGGGCGACGAGCCGTACATCATCGAGGTCAACCCGCGCGCGTCGCGCACCGTCCCCTACCTGTCCAAGATCACCGGCGTCCCGATGGTGCGGGTGGCGACCCGGTGCATCCTGGGCGAGAGCCTGGCCGCGCAGGGGTACGCGGGCGGCCTGTGGCCCGCGCAGCAGAACCCGGCGGTCAAGGCGCCGGTCTTCTCGTTCCAGAAGCTGAGCGGCGTCGACATCCCGCTGGGCCCCGAGATGAAGAGCACCGGCGAGATCCTGGGCCAGGACGTGGACTACCCGCGCGCGCTGTACAAGGCGCTGCTCGCCGCGGGCGTGGACGTGCCCGCCAAGGGGACCCTGCTCGCGACCATCGCCGACGCGGACAAGGCGGAGGCCCTGCCCATCCTGCAGCAGTTCGCCCATCTCGGCTTCCGCATCTTCGCCACATCGGGCACGGCGCGGTTCCTGCGCGGCGCGGGCGTGCCGGCCGAACCGGTGAACAAGATCAGCGAGGGGTCGCCGAACCTGCTGGATCTGATCCACGGCGGGCGCGTGGACCTCTTGATCAACACGATCTCCAAGGACAAGCGCATCGAGCGCGAGGGCGCGCGGATCCGGCGCGCCTCGGTGGAGCGGAACGTCCCGTGCCTGACGTCGCTCGACACGGCCCGGGCGCTCCTCCTGGCCCTGGAAGCCCGTAAGCGGGGCGACCCCTTCAACGTGCGCACTGTGGAAGAGTACCAGTCCACCAGAACCTGAAAAATGCGGAACAGGCGCCGCCGCTCCCGGGGCTGCTTTCGCGGATCCATCTGGTGTGGCGTCACACACCGACCTACCCCCCGGGCACCCTCTGGGTGCCCGGGGGGTAAGTCAGGCCCGGACCGCTTCGGCGATATGCTTTGCGGAGATGCCGTAGTGGTCGAGGAGCTCGTCCGGCTTGCCGGAGCGCGGCATCTCGCGCACGGCCAAGTGCGTGAAACGCGGCGCCTGCCCGCCGTCGGCCGCCAGCGCGGCCAGAACGGCATCCCCTAGACCGCCTTCCCGCCAGTGGTCCTCGACCACGACCAGGTGTCCGGTCTCGTCGGCCGCCTTGCGCAGCGTGGCGGCGTCGATCGGCTTGACCGAGTACAGATCGATGACGCGCACGGCGATCCCCTCCCCTTGAAGGGCGTCCGCCGCCTTGAGCGCCTCGTGCAGGGTGATCCCCGCCCCGATGACGGTTGCCCGGTCCGCCTCCGACGAGCGCAGCGTTTTGGAGCCGCCGATCGGGAACGTTTCCTTCGCATCGTACAGCACGGGCGTCTTCTCGCGGGTCGAGCGCAGGTAGGAGATGCCCTCGCATTCGGCCATGGCGGCGACCAGATGCACCGTCGACGGGGCGTCGGAGGGGTAAAGGACGGTGCTCCCGCAGACGGCGCGGAACATCGCCAGGTCTTCGAGCGCCATCTGTGACGGGCCGTCCTCGCCGATGGACACGCCCGCGTGCGACCCGCACAGGCGCAGGTCCGCGCGCGAGATGGCCGCCATCCGGATCTGGTCGTAGGCGCGGGCCAGGAAGGCGGCGAACGTGGACGCGAACGCCACTTTGCCGCGCGCCGCCATCCCCTGCGCGGCGCTGACCATCTGCTGCTCGGCGATGTACATCTCGAAGAAGCGGTCCGGGTACGCCTTCTTGAAGATCTCCGCGAACGTCGAGTTGGACACCTCGCCGTCCAGGACGACCACGTTCGGGTTGGCGGCCCCGAGCGCCTTCAGGGCGTCGCCGTAGGCCTGGCGGGTCGCCATCTCGGACCCCTTCTCATAGGCGGGCGCCTGGAACGGCCGCGCGGGGGGCAGGGGCGCCGGGATCTTGTCCTCCGGCTTTTGCGGCTTGACGATCAGATCGGCCGGCGCCTTGAGCTCCGCCAGCGCGCGCTGTGCCTCGTCCGGCTTGAGCGCCTTGCCGTGCATGCCTTCCACGTCGGCCACGAAGGACACCCCGTGCCCCTTTTGCGTTTTGGCGACGATGCAGGCGGGCTTGCCGGCGCCCCTGGCCTCGGCGTAGGCCTGGTCGATCGCGGCGCAGTCGTGGCCGTCCACGACGATGGCGTGCCAGCCGAAGGCGCGGGCGCGCTCGGCGTAGATCTCGGTGTGCCACGCGAGCATCGTGGGGCCGCGCTGTCCCAGGCGGTTGACGTCGATAATGGCGATCAGGTTATCCAGCTCGTAGTGCGAGGCGGTGTTGAACGCCTCCCAGACGGAGCCTTCCGCCATCTCGGAGTCGCCCAAAACCACCCACACCTTGAAGGGCAGCTTGGACAGGTACTTGCCTTCCAGCGCAATCCCCACCCCGACGGGAAGCCCCTGCCCCAGCGAGCCGGTGGCCGCGTCCACCCAGGGGATCTCCGGCGTCGGGTGCCCTTCCAGCCGCGAGCCGAACTGGCGCAGGCTGAGCAGCTCGTCGTCGGTTATCGCCCCCGCCGCCTTGTACAGGGCGTACAGCACGGGGGCGGCGTGGCCTTTGGATAAGATGAGGTGGTCGTTGTTGGGCAGGGCGGGGTTGTCGAAGTCGTAGCGCAGGTGCCGCGCCAGCAGCACCGCCATCAGGTCGGCCGCCGACATCGCGGAGGAGGGTGTCGGATCCGGCCTCGGTGGTGGAGCGGATCGAATCGGCGCGCAGCATCTGCGACAGATCGTGCCATATCTGTGCCTGGTCAGCCATGTGTTTGTTGTCCTCTGTTCTACTCTACGTATTTTCGCGCAGGAAGCGAGCACCTCGTCACCGTGCTGGTCCACCTTGACGCGCGGGAACACCTTCGCGACGGCGCCGTTGCGGTCGATGACGAACGTGGTGCCCATGCACTCTTTTCCCGTACAGGTTCTTCTCTTTGTATACCCCGTAGGCGGTGGAAACCTTCGCGTCCGTGTCCGCCAGCAGCGGGAAGGGCAGCGCGTACTTGTCCGCGAACCGCCGGTGTGAGTCGACGTCATCGAGCGAGACGCCCAGGATGACGGCGCCGGCCTCCACGCATACTCTCGCCCGCCATGTCGCGGAACGTGCAGGACTCGGTCATGCAGCCGGGCGTGTCGTCCTTGGGGTAAAAATACAGCACCACGGCGCTCTTTCCGCGGTAGTCGGAAAGGCGTATGGGGCCGTCGCCGACCTGCGGGGCAGACCAGAGCTCGGCGCGGGCGCGCCCCTCATAGTGGGTGGAGACGGCGGGGTGTCACTATCAGCCATGGGAGGCTCCTCCTTCTTGTGCGGTGTCCGGCCGTGACCAGGGAACGTCGCCGGCCCCGGCGCGGTGGTTTTCGGCGCGGGCCAGCACGAACAGCAGGTCCGCCAGCCGGTTCAGGTAGCGCAGCACTTCCGGGTTCACGTCATCGGCCGCGGCGCGCACAAGGCCGCCGTGCGCCGCTCGGCGCGGCGGGCGACCGCGCGGGCGTGAACCAGCGCGGCGGCCCCGGCGCCGCCCCCCGGCAGGATGAACCGGCGCAGCGGCGGCAGCCCGGCCTCGAACCCGTCGATGAGGTTCTCCAGAGCGACCGCATGGCGCGCCTCGATGCGGGGCACCAAACCTTTGCCCGCCGCCCGCTCGCGCGCGAGCGGCGTCGCCAGATCGGCCCCCACCTCGAACAGCTCGTTCTGGAGCTGCGTGACCACGGCTTTTACCTCCGCGTCCCGCAGATGAGCGGCGGCGACGCCGAGCGCCGCGTTGGCTTCGTCCACCGTCCCGTAGGCCTCCACGCGGACGTTGTCCTTGCCGACCCGCTCGCCGCCGTACAAGCCCGTCTCGCCCGTGTCTCCCGTGCCGGTGTAAATCTTCATGGCGTCGCTCGGGATTTTACCCGTAATCCCACCGGGAAGTATAGACGACGCGGACGGGGGCTGTCAAGGATCACGGAGAACGCTCGGCCGGGGAAGCGTCCAGGGTCAAAAACTTGGCGTCCAAATGTCCTGAAGTTGGAGTACGAAGCCGGGAAGTTCCGGGTCGCCGGAGATGGTGTTAGCTTCATTCAGAACGTCGACGGCGACGCCTGGCCGGTGGACATGGACCCGTCGCTCCACCGGATCAATCAGCCAGCCCAGACGCGCGCCGTTGTCCATGTACTCGCGCATCTTTTCCTGTGCGTCCGTGAGACTGTCCGATGGCGAGCGCAGCTCGACCACGAAGTCGGGGCAAAGCGGCAAAAATCGCTGCTTTTGCTCCGGTGTGAGCGCGGCAAGACGCGATCGTACGACCCACGACGCATCGGGAGAGCGTTGCGCGACATGGCGGAGTATAACACCGGTCGAGCAGTCGAAGGCGACGCACGCACCATCCTTCTTGGCCCAGAGACGACACTGCGTGGTCAGCTCGGCATTGCGGTCGCCTGTTTCCCCTCCTGTCGGTGCCATGATGATCAGATCCCCCTCGGCACTCTGCTCGATGCGCAGGTCGCGGTTGAGCTGGCAGAACTCGAAGAACTGTGTGTCGCTCATCTCGAGAGCCGGTCGCGTGTGCAGGACGAGCGGCGAGAGCTTGGTATCGGCCAAAATCTGGGTCATGCAAACCTCCCAGCGGGCAACAGTACGATCACGCAGCGGGCTGCGGCGCGTGTCGTCTCCTTGCCGACGGCCCCGTGGGGCCAGTCACCCTTACGTTCGCCCGCGGGCGTGTGTTGTCCTTCCCGAAGCGCGAGGCTGTACAAGGGCGCGCGCTTCGGTAAAGAGGGTATACTACTTGGCGGCATGGCAAGGCAGACATCACCACACGACGTTGTCAGGAGACAGCCGATGAAGAAAGTATCCGGGCGATGGGCAGCCACCCTGGCGCTGGCGGCGCTGGCGGCGGCCCCGCTTCCCACCCGTGCGCAGAGCGGACAGGGCACGGCGCCCCGGCCGGCGCAGGGCAGCGCCGCTCCGGTGCGGGCGCTGACGCCGGCCGCACAGGTCGCGCATGAACCGCTCTCGGAGATGAGCGGCATCGTCAAGAGCCGCCGCTACCCCGGCGTTTACTGGGTCCACAACGACAGCGGCGACGAGCCGCGCCTGTTCGCGATCCGGGCCGACGGCGGCGTCGTGATGCCCCCGTGGCTGGCCGGGGATTTCTTCGCCGGGGCGCCTGCGGTCGAGGGCAAAAAGGCGTACCCGGGCGTGCGCATCGACATGGCCGCCAACTCCGACTGGGAGGATATCGCCGTCGACGGCGACACCCTCTACATCGCCGACGTGGGCAACAACGGAAACGCCCGCCGGGACCTCGGGGTGTACGTCGTGACCGAGCCCAACCCGGAGGCGACCGACCGGGCCCGCCCCCTGAAGTGGCTGCCCGTGGCGTACGCCGACCAGGATGCCTTCCCGGGCGACCGGTGGCACTTCGACTGCGAGGCGGTTTTCGCGTCCCGCGGCAAGCTGTACTTCGTGACCAAACACCGCGCCTCGGGCAAGATCGACGTCCCCGAAGCCGGCGCCAACCTGTACCGCCTGGACACGGCCCACACCGACCGGGTGAACGTCCTGACCAGGGTGGATTCGCACCCCGACCTGGGCGGCTGGGTCACCGCCGCCGACCTGTCCCCCGACGGCAGGACGCTGGCCGTGCTTTGTCAGGGGCCGGTCCAGTCGGTGTGGCTCTTCGACGCGCCGCGGTCGGGGGACCGGTTCCTTTCCGGCAGGGCGCGGCGGCTGGTCTTCACGAACGCCCGGCAGTGCGAGGCGGTGTGCTTCGACGGCAACGACAGCCTGATCGTCACCAATGAACAGCGCGATCTTTTCCGGCTGCCGGTGAGCGACTTCGCGCCCGTCGCCCCGAAAGGACAGCAGACACCGGCGCCGGGTGTCCCAGGCCCGTAGGTACGCAGGGAGGTTAGGAGAACGACCATGAAACACCCCGTTGCAGCTTTGCTCGCCTTCGTGGCCGGCAGCGCCGTGCTGGTACTCGGCTCCGCCCCGGGCAAGGAGAAATCCGCCGCGCCCCCCAAAGAAGGGGCGGCGAGCGCACAGCAGACGCCACTGCAGACGCCACTGCTGCGCGCGGCAAACGCGTTCCTGGCCACTCTCGACGCCGAGCAGCGGGGCAAGGCAAGGCTTGCCTTCGACTCCGACGAGCGCCTGAACTGGCATTTCGTTCCCCGGGAGCGCAGCGGCATCCCCTTCAAAGCCCTGAACGAGGCGCAGCGGAAAGCCGCGCTGGACCTGCTCCGGGAGGGCCTGAGCGCGCAGGGTTACCGCAAGGTGGAGGCGATCCGGGCGCTGGAGCCGATCCTGCGCGAACGGGAGGGTGGCAACCCGTCGCGTGATCCGGAGCTGTTTTACTTCACCCTGTTCGGCACGCCCTCGGCTGCCGGGCCGTGGGGCTGTCGCTACGAGGGGCATCATATCTCGCTCAACTGGACCGTCGTGGACGGCAAGGTGATCGGGGACAGCCCCCAGTTCCTCGGGGCCAACCCGGCCCGCGTCGCGTCGGGGCCGTTGCGGGGCACGCGGGTGCTGGAGGCCGAAGAAGATCTGGCGCGCGCGCTCGTCAAGTCGCTGGACGAGCAACAGAAGAGAGAGGCGGTCCTCGGCGCGACGGCCCCGCGCGACATCCTCACGGGCGCACGGCGCCGGGCGGCGATCGAGGACGGCCGGGGGATCGCCCATCGGCGTCTGCACGGGGAACAGAAGGGGTTGCTGCTCGCCCTCATCCGGGTCTACGCGGACGCCATGCCGCGCGCGGTCGCCCAGCGGCGCCTGGAAAGGATCCGCGGCGCGGGCTTGGACGAGGTCAAGTTCGCCTGGATGGGCGGCCTGGAGCCGGGCCAGGGGCACTACTACCGCGTACTGGGTCCCACCTTCCTCATCGAGTACGACAACACGCAGAACAACGCCAACCACATCCACACGGTCTGGCGCGACTTCCGCGGCGACTTCGGCGCGGACCTGCTCGCCCG
>JAUJNC010000156.1 GCA_030446525.1 Armatimonadaceae bacterium | reverse complement strand
AGGTCAGGGTTGTGCCTTGACCTGCCCGCCTTTTTTGTCGGCGGTGAGAACGAGCGGAGGAGCCTGGGCGAGACCGCCTCTCGTCCAGGCTCCTCCCTTTTAGGGCCCCGTCCCTCGTCCTGGGAAGTCCGCTCCGCCGAGGCCGGCGGGTTACAACGGTCGCTTTGGCAGCCGGGTGATAGGCCGCTTTACGTAGCAGGCGACTTTGGCCCGCTCCGCTTCAGAGCTTTTCCGCGTACACGACGCGCGCGAGCACCTCACCTACGGCCTTGAGGGAGGCGGGGGAGCATTTGTCCGGCGTGTCTTCGAGGGTGTGCCACGGGGCGTAATCGAAGTCGATCAGGTCGATCGCTCTCCAACCGGCCTGCTGGAGCGGGATGTGGTCGTCCTGGATGTCGTGCCGCACGCCGCTCTGGAACGGCGCGGCGTTCAGCTCCCGCGCGGCGTTCCAAACCTTGTCGTTGATCTGGGGGGCGTTGTTTTCGGAGTTGCGCTCGCGGTAGATCTGTAGATCCTTGTCGCCGATCATGTCGATCAAGATGGCATAGTCCGGCTTAGCGAGAGCGGGGCTTTGGGCGTAGTGCCGCGCCCCCAGGAACATGCGGTCGATTCCGGGGCCGTAGTCCTCGCCGTCGAAGAGCACGATCTGCACGCCGACCTCGGGCCGCTTCGCCCGGAAGCTGCGGGCGAGTTCGAGCAGTACGGCGACCCCGGAGGCGCCGTCGTTGGCCCCGGCGATCGGCTGCGCCTTCTTGGCCGGGTCTATCTCCATGTCCGCCGTGGGCCGCGTGTCCCAGTGCGCGCACAGCATCACCTTCTTCGCCGCGCCGGGGTTTATCTCGGCGACGATGTTGCTCATCGCCAGCTGCTTGCCGTCGAAGGTATAGCTGAAGTCTTGCAGCGTCGCCGTATCCGCGGTTTGCCGGAGCTGACGGAGGAGCCAGTCGCGCGCCTTCTGGTGCCCTGCCGTGCCGGGGACCCGCGGGCCGAAGTCGCACTGCGTCCTGAGATCGGCGAAGGCGCGGTCGGCGTTGAACGCCGGGGTGCTCGGGGGAGCGCCGTCCGCGGCGGCGCTCCCCCCGCCGCCCTGGCAGCCCGCGCCCAGAAGAAGGAACAGGGCGCTCCCGAAAAGGACGACCCGGAGCTTTGTGGAGACGTGCGCGAAGATCACAGCCTGGTCCATCGGATCACTTGCCCCCAGCGTTGATGCGCCCTTCCGGCGCCGCGGACAGGGATCCGCCGCGCGCCTGGGCCAGGTCGCTCAAGGCTTCTGCCACGGTCTTCCCGGTCTCGCCTGTCACCTGGGATCTTTCCCATATCTGGAAGTAGCCCAACTGTCCGTCCGCCAGTGACCGGGTCGTGCCCACCTTGTAGATCTTCTCCTTTTCGATCGGCGCGCCGTTCGCCGCCGTTTCCACCAGGCGTTTTTCTGCCGGCTTGCCCGGGTCATAGGTGAAACGCAGGCCGGATACCTGGAGGAAACGGGAGCTTTTCTGCGGCGCGAACGCGACGGACCGCTCCAGCGCGGCCAGGATCTGCTCCCCGCGCAGGCTCAGCACGACGACGGCATCGTCGGCGGGCTCCACCAGTCCCGCCGCCTGCTGGGCCGTGGCGGGCCGGGGCGCGGACGCCCCCGGCTTGAAAGCGGCGGCCGGGGCGAGGCCGATGTCCGCCCCGGCCGCCGCGCGGAGCGCGTCGGCGATGATGTTGCCCGCCTCGGTTTCGGCCGCGCCCACATCCCGGGTGGAAATGGTCTGGGCGCGAACGGGCAGCGAGGCCGCGATCAGCGCCAGCGCGCAGCACAGCCCGGCGCGGGCGGCCCATGCCGCACGGCTACGGGTCGTCACCGCCGTTCGTTCGCCTCGAAGGCTTTTTGCCGGACACATCGTCGGCACTTCCTTCCCCCGCGCGCCAGCGCAGGTAGCCGGTGATGAACGGCTCGATGTCCCCGTCCATCACCCGCTGCACGTCCCCCACCTCGACGCCGGTCCGGTGATCCTTGACCAGCGTGTAGGGCTGGAAGACATAAGAGCGTATCTGATTGCCCCACTCGATCGCGCGCTGCTCGCCGCGCAGCCGCGCCATCTTCGCCTCGGCCTCGCGCTCCGCCCGCTCGGCCAGGCGTCCCGCCAGTACCTTCAGCGCCACTTCCTTGTTCTGGAACTGCGAGCGCTCGTTCTGGCAGGCGACCACGATGCCCGTGGGCTTGTGCGTGATGCGCACCGCCGACGACGTCTTGTTGACGTGCTGCCCCCCGGCGCCCGACGCACGATACGTGTCTATCTCCAGGTCGTCCGGGTCGATCTTGACCTCTTCCGTCCCCTCGATCTGCGGCACGATCTCCACGGCGGCGAACGAGGTCTGCCGCTTGCCGCCCGCGTTGAACGGCGAGATGCGCACCAGGCGGTGCACGCCGTGCTCCGAGCGCAGCATACCGTACGCGTTGGGGCCGTTGATAAAGACCGTGGCCGACGAGATACCCGCCACCTCGCCCGGCAGCTCGTCGGCGATCTCGGCCTGGAAGCCGCTCCGCTCGGCCCAGCGCAGATACATCCGCAGAAGTATCGCCGCCCAGTCGCAGGCCTCCGTCCCGCCCGCGCCCGGCTTCAACTCCAGGATCGCCGAGGCGTGGTCATAGGGGCCGGACAGCAAGATCCGTACCTCGAGCGACTCCAGGGCGCTTTTGATGCCCGAAAGCTCCGCGGCGATCTCCGCCTCGTACGTTTCCGGGTCGTCTTCGGACTGCGCAAGCTCCAGCAGAGTGGCCGCGTCATCGACGCGCCGGTCCAGATCGTGCCACGGCATGATCTCCTCGCGCGCCCGCGCCGCGTCCTGCAGGGTCTTTTGCGCCCGCTCCGGGTCATCCCAGAGCCCCGGATCGGCGCTCTGTTTCTCCCATTCGATCAGTTCCTGCTCGCGTTTGGCCAGGTCAAAGATGACCTCCCAACTCGTCCAAACGCTCGCGGACCAGTGTTACCTCTTTCGAAAGGTCGCTGAGCAAAGAAATGACACCCTTCTGTAAAAGAATCCCGGGCCCTCCGGCCCATCAACCAGTATACCACTATACCGCGCGGGTTCGGCGCCCGCCCGCGGGCAGTTTGGGCGCGGCGGCGCTCCAGGTACAATTAGGTTGCAAACCGGCCGCGGGAGGGATAACATGGCGACGCGAAGGAACGATGAAGGCGAAGGCGCCGACCTGCCGGACAAAGGGGTTTTGGAGAGCGAAGAGGACTTGGACGTCGAGATGGCGTTTGACGATGATGGAGGACATGGGAGGGGCCACGGAGGAGGTGGACCTGACCACCCTGTCTCCAACGGAGAAGCGAGCCCTGCTGATGTGCCTGCGGGAACATCTCGGTCTGGCCGGGTAAAAACCCGTATAATAAGCGGCGGAAGTTCCCGCCGCATCGGGTAACCTGTTAATAGAAATCCGTCAACTCAAATGACACTCGCCGGAGTTGTGAACATGCCCATGGACAAGATTCGTGCCCCACCCCAGCCTTCATCGCCGATGAGCCAGACGACGCCCTGATGGACGCATTTGACCCGGAGGAGCAACCTGCACGATCTGGCGCGGCGCTACGCGGTGGAGGCGGCGCGGCAAGGCTACCTGCGGTCCGGGCGCGGGGCCGTGGTCGTGCCCTGGCCCCCCCGAGGAGCGCCTCCAGGTCTCGTTCCTGGCCGAGCCCGCCTGTGCGTCCCTGGGCGACGACGTGACGCGCCGCGTCGCCAGTTTCGATCCGCGCTCCCAGTTCGTCATGGTGTATCTGCTCCCAGACGGCGGCACGGACGCCTACACCTACCGGATCCCGGAAAGGATCGCCGTCCGGATGTCTCCCACCTTGAACTGACCCGCGGTTCAAGGGACGAAGCGCCGGGTATAATCGGGGTGCGGAGAACACTTCCCGGTGGGAAAACTACATGAGCACGGGGCCTGGCGAAGCACCCACACCTGAGACCCTCCAACAGGGCGACCCTCATCGCCGTGGCGCTCGTGGTCCTCGCCCTGCTCGCGGTGACCTATTTCGCGTTCTTTGCCGGGCGGGAAGAAGCGCGCGATCAGACCATCGCCCTGGAGGCGCCCCGGCGGGAATCGAGTCCTCCCGCAGCGCCCGGCGGCCCGTAGTGCGCCGTCACAGCATGGATACCGTACAACTAAGGACGCTGCGGTTCCTGGGCACACTGTCAGTCTACGCGTTGCTGGCGCTGGCAGCCTTCTGGGTTTTGTGGCAGGTGCGCAGTATCCTGCCGCCGTTCTTCGTGGCCTTTGTCATGGCGATCGCACTGGCGCCGGTCGTCGACCGCCTGGAAACCCGGGGCTGGCCGCGCTGGCTGGCGACCGCCAGCGTTTACGCGGGCCTGTTCGCCGCGCTGGGGCGCTCCTGTTCGTGCTCGTCCCCATGGTCACCGGCCAGATCGGACAGATCGTCGCCGACCTGCGCCAGAAGTTCGACCTGGGCCAGCCCGGCGATCTCTCCCAGACCGTGACCAAGCAGATCCGCCTCTTCGGCCGCAACAACGAGATACTCCGAGTTTGTGCTCCGGCCGGTCCTGCAGCAGGCGAAGAACTCGGCGCAGCTTCACGGCAGGTCTCGAAGCCTTCGGCGCCCTGCTGGTGCGCGCGATCCCAACCTGATCTGGGTCGTGCTGGTCCCGATCGTCGCCTTTTACGCGCTGATCGATTACCACCGCATTTTCGCCAAGGTGCTGCTCCTGGTCCCACGGCACTCGCGCGACGACGTGCGCAGCATCGCCGCGGACGTGACCGTCGTGTTCGGCAAGTACCTGCGCGGGCTGGGCGTCGTCTGCGTGCTGAACACGCTGGCGACGACCCTGGTGCTTCTGCTCTTCGCGCCCACGCGGCCGTACGCCGCCGCGCTCGGGCTCATCGCGGGCATCCTGTACGCCGTCCCTTACCTGGGCGCCATCGTGTCGACCGCCCTGATCTCGCTGGTGGCCCTGGTGCACCCCGAGTACGGTTCGATCTCCAACATGCTGATCGTCACCGCTTCGATGGTGGGCCTGCACCAGCTATTCTTCGACCAGGTGCTCGCGCCGCGCATCCTGGGCGGGCATGTCGGGCTGCACCCCATCTTTTCCATCATGGCGCTGACGGCGGGCCATACCCTGGCCGGGATCGGGGGGATGCTGCTCGCCGTCCCCGTGGCGGCGAGCCTCCAGGTGATCGTGCTCCACCTGATCCCGCGCCTGGGCAAGCACATCGAGGTCAACCTGCAGGAAGAAGCGCCGGAGATCAAGAACCCGGTTGCGGGCCAGAAGGGCGACACGCTCACTGTGGTGGCGGGGGAGGGGGTTGTGGGCAACCCCCATCGGTCACCCGAGGCCGGCGCGGCGCCGTCTGCCGCGGTCGATTAAGCGCGCGTCAGCCGCCGACGAGCGCCCCCAGGATGATCTCGGCGGTGGCGGCGTTGGTGGCCAGCGGGACGTTGTGGGTGTCACAAACCTTCATCAGGGCGGAGATGTCCGGCTCGTGGGGGTGGGGCTGGAGCGGGTCGCGCAGGAAGATGACCGCCCGGACCCGCCCCTCGGCGATAAGCGCCCCGAGCTGGAGGTCGCCGCCCAGGGGGCCCGACAAGACTTTGCGGATCCCGAGCCCGGTGGCCTCCGCCACGACGCCGCCCGTCGTGGAGGTGGCGACGAGGGGCACCGCGGCAAGCGCCGCCCGGTGCCGCCGTGCCAGTTCGGCCATCTCCGGCTTCTTGCCGTCGTGGGCGATCAGGGCGATCCACCTATCCTCGATCAGGTTTTCCATGGGAGGCTACCGGCCGGACGCCGCGCGCGCGCTCGCGAACGCGACCAGGGTGACGACGATCACCAGCAGGCTGAGTGCGATCGACGGGAAGGCCGGCATGGGCTTGCCGGTGTTCAGGTACCGGTACACGAAGAACCCGCCCACGGCGAGCGCGTTTACCAGACCCAGTCCCAGGCCCGCGGGCGGGTTGCTCCTGGTCAGCACGGCGGCGATAAGCGACACCACAGCGAAGACGCCGCTTCCGATGAGCGATGCGGAAGATTTGGCGGCGACAAACCCCATGACGCCCCCGCCCAGCAGGATGGCGGCGTAAGCGAAATACACGATCGGCATCAGGTTCAGCACGGTCTTATGTTCCTTTGTTCTGGTCCGCTAACCGTAGTGTACCGCATCGGGGACCCGGGCGCGTCCAAAGTAGCGGCGCCGCCGTCCAAAAAACCGGTGAAGCCCCCGGCCGTTTACGGCATAACGGGTTGTGGGGCGGTCACGGTGCCGTCCGCTCCCGATAAACGGATTGGAGGGGAATCGGAAAACTATGGTGCGGATTCAGCGGCCCTTGTCCTACCCGGACAAGCTGCTCATCGGCAGCGATCAGCCGGACGCGCCGTCGGCGCGGCGGGAGCTCGAGCAGTGGGTCGAGCGCAACGGCTACTTCCTTCCCGAGGACGCCTGCCATTTTTCGGTGTGGGAGCACGGCGTGCTGTTGCGGGAGTGGGTTCTCGTCGAGCGCCTGCCCACTCACGCGCGCCGGTTCCCGCTGCGCGCCCTCACCGGGCGGCTCGGAAGGATGCGCGGGCGCGCGAAGGCGGCTTGACCCCGGGCACGCGGCGCGCTATAATGCCGGGTGTGGATGTCCGAAAAGAGCGAAACGGCGGGGCGGGCGGGCGGCCGGTCCTGCTGCTGGCGGCCGACGACCTGATGTTCCCGTCTCGTATCGGCGAGGCGGTGCGGCCCCTGGGCTACGAGCTGCGCGTGGCGGGCGGTGCGGCCGCTGTGCGGGAGAGCGCCCTCGCCGCCCCGCCCGCGGCGATCCTGGTAAACCTGAGCGCCCGCCGCCTCGACGCCCCCGCCTTGATCCGGAGCCTCAAGGACGATCCCGCCACCCGCGCCATCCCGGTCCTCGCTTTCGCCGGCCACGTCGAGACGGACAAGCACGACGCCGCCCGCGCTGCGGGCGCGGACATGGTCGCCGCCAACTCGTCCGTATCCCTGCACCTCCCCAAACTGCTGGCGCGTCTGCTGTCCGGCGAACGTTCCGCGGATGTCCCGGAGACCCAGGACTAGCGTGTCCGGTCGCGCAGCCCTGCCGGCCAAGACGCCCGCCCGGCCCGCGCCGCCGTTGGGCGAGGCCATGAGCGCGCTGTTGCGCCGCAACGTCCGTGCCGTGGTTTTTGTTTTCGTGCGACTCGTCGCCGTTGCCCTGCTCTCGACGCTGCTGGAGCGGCAGATCCCCTCCGTCCGGCGCAACCGGCTTCTCGTGGATGCGATCGGCAGTGTCCTGGTTATCTGGCCCTTTTACACGGCCATTGGTCGCAACGCCGCGTGGCGCATCGCGCTGGGGCGCGCCTACGTGCGTGAGGGGCGGTGGGCCGAAGCGGAGCGGGCGCTCCTTCCCTTCCTGCGGCGCGGCTACCAGCCGTTCGACGCCGGGGGCGAGGGGGCGTACTGGCTGGCGGTCGCGCTGCGCGCCCTGGGCCGGGAAAAGGACGCCCTGCGCCTGTTCCAATCCGTCACCCGGACCCGCCGCGGACCCTGGCGCGAAAAGGCCGAAGCGGCGCTCGCGAATCCCGCCCCCGACCCTGTTCCTGCTCCGTGATTATGTCCGCGCATTGCTCAGTGAGAATGTCCGCTCGCCTGCTCCTCATGCCGACTGACCGGAGAGCCAAGCCCGCCGCTCGGCCCCGGCGCTCGGCCCCGGCACAGGGACCGCTCGCCTGAACCGGTCGTAGCGCAGGCGCAGCGGCTGGAGGTTTCGGGCGCACTCCCAACAAAGGATGCGAGAGACGGCGCTTGCCCTCATAGACAGACAGATCGCCCTCGGGCACCCACACGCGCTCACACGCGCTTGCCCGAGAGGTCGGCTCTGTCCAAGGCCTGCAGGGTCTTTCCCTCGAAGGAGAGGGTAAGGAGAGGGTGTGGTCGGCCTTAAGCACGCGCATCCCTTGGGCGGCAGTGATAGCCCAGGTCCAGACCGGCAGGGGCGGCGAGCCGGGCCGCTTGCTGGCCCTGGGGCTCTTTGCCCAAACGCGCATCGGAGCCAACGGTAAAGCCAAGCGGGAAGGCGTTGGCCTGCTGCCTCGGGCGATCCCGGCCCGGCGCATCTCGCGCCAGCCGGCCCTGCGGCGTGCCCCGGAGCCGTCCGATACGCCCCTGGCTCGGGGCCAGAGGGCGGCAATGGCTTCGGTGCCCAGGCTCGTGCGGCACCGGCTGCAGCTGGCTCATCGGCTGCCTCCCGCCGGCTCGTCATCGAGGGTGGCCCCTTCGGGGGGCGCAGGATCGTGTGCCGGTCGTGGTGGACGCTCCTGGGCGGGCCGTGCTCGAGGGTGATGGCGCGCAGCATCCTGGGGTGGCCTCTAAGAGGACGGTCTGAAGTCCCTATGAATTGTAAGTTAGCTTGCTATATGCACCTCTACAGACGGTTTTAGGGCGATGGGCAGGCCAACAACCCAGCGTTGAGATTACGTAAATAGCATAATAGCAGGCAAGATAACCCTTTTCAGACCGTCTCTCAACCGGCTTGACAGTGGTTGGACCCTGTGTTACACACTTAGTCTAGGACTTGGTCCGACCAATTCCCAAATTTCCTGGAGAACCAGGCAGAGGTAATCTCATGCTTCCAGTAACCATTCCCCGCAGGGGTTGATACGCCGATGTTCGAACAGTGCGTGCGTTTACGCTGATCGAGTTGCTCGTCGTCATAGCCATCATAGCGATTCTCGCCGCTATCCTCTTTCCTGTCTTCGCCCAGGCGCGCGCCAAGGCGCGGCAGACCGCCTGCCTTTCAACATGAAGCAGATTGGCAATGCCCTGATGATGTACACGCAGGACTACGATGAAACCATGCCCGACTCACTCCATCGGCTCCGGCGACTGGATCGTAGCGTTTTACAACGAGCCTGCGAGCTACGCTGCCGCCGTTCCTAAACTCGAACTGGATGTACGTGATACAGCCGTATCTCAAAAACACGCAGGTGTATCAATGTCCCGACGCGCAGGTAAACACGGGCGCCGCCGCGCCGACTGCCCTCAGCCGGGCGTCGTACTACGGGAAATCGGTGGTTTTGGGCGTGCGATGGCGCAGATTCCTAATCCGTCGTCCATTATCTGGTCCCATGAGGGCATTGACATCACCAAGAACTCGGTGACCCGGCTCAGCGCCTACAGCACCGGATACCGCGCTATTAGCTCAACACAACATACACAGCAAATTTGGCGGTACCCGTTTTACTGCGATGGTCATGCCAAGTGGTCTGGAACAACTGCGACACCTGCCAGTGCTTTTGGCGTAAATTGCATGGATCAGGCGAAAGGAAGTCGTCGGATATGTCAGGGCGTCACGGACGGCACCGGTGTTCATCCCGCGCTCTTCAATTATTTCGCGTAGGAAAAAACGGATTGAAATCAACCTGAACGGTCTCGTGGCTGCACTGCACACGCCAATGCACCCGACTGCAGCCTCCACCTGGAAGTCATTGACTGCGCAGGCAGCTTCCTGGAGGAGAATCCGGCCACAGGGCCTTCATCTGGTGGGACAACCGGCGAGGAGTTGCCACTGACCTTTTCGGAACGCCGCCAGGTCGCTGAGCACTGGCACCGGGTAGGCGGTGGCGCCAAGGTAATTGGCCGTCGTTTCGCACACTTGTCTGGCGGACAGCCGAGCTGGCCGCCTGGCGGCGCAGCCCAGGCGCTCTATGCCGTCGCTACCGATGGCGCCCGGCGCGGTTTTCCGCGCGTATGGAGTGGTTCGATCGCCTTCTGCGCCGAGCATCGCGGAAGCGCGCCTGAGCTGCTGCTCTACTGGCGACAGGCGAAGAAGGTGATCAGTTGCTGGTTGAGCTGCCGATGCCGACTTTCCCGGCGGTGGAGCGCATCCCGACGTTTGCTGGTATCAAGTTCACCTCCATGAGGACCCGGGGATGACCGCGCTGCTCTACATGTCGGGTTTCCATCCCTGGCGATGAGATCCGTCGCCCTGAGCATGCTGGTGGGCGGTGAGGCCGCCACTGCGCACGAACTGCGCTGTTCACCACAAGATCATGACGCATACTGGGCAGGACTTAGCCCGGCACAGCAGTGGCAGATGTGCGGAGGAGATGACTGGCGCTGAGTCAGCGCGGGGCTTAGTTAGCCGCAGGCGGCGATGGCGAGGATCGGCATCGGTCGCGCCCAGTGCGCCCAGCCGCCAGCCGCTTGACGTTATTGGCGTGGCGCTGCGTATGATCTGGGAATGTCTGGAGATTTCGAGGATGTGTTCGCCGTTCTGGCTGGATGCTGACGGGCTGGCGGTGATGAGGTGATGAGGGAAAACTGCTGGTCAGTTTCTGGGCGTTGGTGGTGTATTATGTTCCGCTGGTTTGGCTGCTCGAGGTGAAGGAGTGATGTGGTTGTCGCGCATACCGCTGATCTGCCGCCTCTTCTGGGAGAAGAGCGACTTTTCGAAGGCGGTGGTGTGATTCGCTACGGCCTGTACTGTATTCCGGCATCGTCGACCAAAGGCGGGGACGGTCCCGGCCTTACTGCTGGCGGTAGCCTTCCGGCGCTGGCGCAGATCGACACCATCGATGAACTTGCTGCGCTTCTGGCCCTGTTCGTTCTGCCGGGTGCACTGGGTATTGCCCTGGCACATCGCCCATCTGGGTGAGCGGGCCGCGTCGGCGTCGCCGCCGAGCAGAAGCGCAGTCTGGCGACGATTGAAGATTGCCAACATCCCGCTGGTCGTGGATTACCCAGAGCGGTGCGTGCGTGCACTTCTACCGTCCGGGAGTACGCCTGCCGTTTCTACCCGCGCAGCGACGATGACGGCTCGACCTTCCGCGCCGGTCGAGATCACCAGCGCCTCTGGAGAAGTTCCGGCCTGCGGCACGACGTGGCGGGTTCCCTGCTTACTGGACCTGTGCATGGCATCCGCCTGAAGAACGTGATGGCTGCCTTATCGTGCCCGGTTCGGCTGTCCTTCGGCACCGGCGTACGGATAATGCGGCGGGCGCTAGTGACCATCTATAGTGACGACAGGGCAAGAGTTGGCAGGCTGAGAGATCGCGGTGCCCAACACCGACGAGTGGATCAGGCCCCAACGAGATTAGCCGCCAGTTGTTCGGGCTGATGGGCGCGTGATGCTCAACAATGTTCAGTAAGATGTCGAAACTGAACCGTCGGTTTGTTGTTGTCACCAGTCCCGATGTGGGGCGACTGGCTGCTGACGCTGCGCTGATGAGGCACTGCTCGAAACTGGGGCCTATGGCGCCATCGTATGGCTGTCGGAAAACCGCGCAGATGAGCAGAACTGCATCCTTGCCAATCCGTACAACTGGTTCCGCGCCTGAACGAAGTGCGCATTCGCAGAGGCGGCGGCATGGAAATCAGTCGACTGCTTCCAGCTACGACGAAGGCCGTATTCCGGGTTCGTTGGTCACATTGCCAGAGGCTGGCTGGCGCACGTCTGATCTGGCCGCCTCGGTACGATGGACGACGCGCTGCTTTGAATGGATAAACCGTCTTGCTGGCCCGCTCGATCTGGGCGCGCTGGCTGACCGATGGGCGACATTGCCGAAATGAAAACTGCGCTGGTTGATGCACAACCGTCTGGTCTTAGAGAAGAGACCCTGGAGATTTGAATTTACTGGACCAGTCCAGCAACTGACGAGCATCATGAAGCAGACGAGCGACAGGATCTAGAGACCGTCCAGCGCTGATCTGCTTTGTTTTCAGAGGTGCTGCAGTTCGTTTATTTTAGTCGTCAACTGCAGCCCGGCGATCGTTCGTCGACGGAGCGACGCTGGCGCTGCTGACCTGTGGTGAGCTGCGGCCGACGCTTGCGCGAGGCGCCCAACACCGGGAGATGTTGGGGCTCTGGTGCGCTACCTGGCGATGCGCGTCTACCCATCGATCCCGCCTGCTCGCCGAGGTGTCGTAGCCTTGATGGCGTGCTCAGCCGGCGGATATCAACGATCTTTTCGTCGCCCGGCGCGTTGGCGATCAGTTCGTTGCCGCGGTGGCGGAACATGGCCGGCGAAGAGCATTTCCAGCGTATGGAGATGGCGAACCGCTCATAGAGGCCGACGAGGTTGAGGGTATCGCCGTCGAGCGCGATGTCGCCTTCATCGCGTACCTTCGGCGGCGGGCCAACAACAGTTCCTCTTCCAGTTCGGCGATCTGATCCAGGAGTTCTTCCAGGTCGCGACCCGATGCTGGTCGACGCGCAGACGGTGCGCAATGCCGTCGAGGAGCACCGGCAGATGGTCCAGCATCTGCGCGCCTGCGGATGGGCGGCGGCGCAGTCGGTCATGGAGCGACACTCTGACCGGCATTGCGCGCGGCGTCGTCCATACGCCCGCCCCCGACCCTCCCGTGGCGTGATACCCCGCGCCGGACCCACCAAGAATGAGGCATGGCAGAGAAAACCGCATTGCTGCTTTGCGCTGGGGCGGGTCCCAGGTGAAAGGCCTCCGAATCTCGGGCCGCTGAGCCTGTAAAGGTCGTCGAATCGGACGCGGTAAGCTACGGCGCACGTCAGGCGGGGGTCGTCGCTGCGGCAGGCGGCGCGATGGGCAAGACGGCGATCGTTGTCGAGCCGGGCAGGCATCTGGGCGGAAATGACGGCGGGCGGTCTGAGTGCGGTGGATGGGCGATCCGGCGCTCCGTCGGTGGTCTGGCGCGGGAGTATTTCACCTTTCCGTCGGCCGCTACGGCAAGACGCTCGCCCGGGATCGCCCGTTCGGGAAAGCAAGCGGACCGCCTCCGCCGTGGCGACAGGCGGCGCGTTCGCTATCGAGCCCCACACGGCGGAGGAGCTGTTTCACGAGATGGCGCAGGAGGCGCAGGCGCCCGTGTTTTTCGAGGCACGTTCTCCGGCGTCCGTGGGGCAAGGCGCGCGCATCGAAGTGAACTCGTCGCCCAGACGGCATGGTGTTTTCGCGCACGGATGTTCATCGACGCCACCGGCGACCTTCCGGATGGCTACGTCGGCGTTCTCTACACGCCGATGCGCGAGGGAAACGCCAAATACGGCGAGACCTATAACGGCTTTCACTATAGCCCCCGGTTCCGGGCCGCGCCTCGGCCATGAGAAGCCTGGATCCAACGGCCGTCTTCCCGACGGGCTGGGCGTCTGGGATCGCGATATCTCCGCTGGACCCGCATGTCGTGCTGGGCGACCCGAAAAGCGGCTTCGTTCTGCTTGCGGCAGCAGCCGTGGCGAACCCGGCAACGAAGGCGACCTCGCACCCGGCGTGCAGGCGCACGGTTTCCGGCTCTGCTCGACGACGTGCGACGACCGTATTCTCGACCACACCACCGTTTGACCGCCGATCCGAAGGCGAGCTGGTCGCGCGGTTCATCGCGGGCCGACCGCGCAGGGCGACGACATGGACCTGCGCTGTTCTCCGCGTCGACCCGCTGCTGGGCGCGAAGTGGATTTCAACACGGCGACCTTCTTCGGCAGCACTCCGTTCGGCGAGCCTGGAACGGCCTGGAGGCGACGCGCCTGCCGTGCGGTCATTGCGCGGGAGCACGAGAACTACCATCGCGGTCTGCTGCACTTCCTCGCGACCGATCCGCGCGTGCCGGTGAAAGTGCGCGACG
This sequence comes from Armatimonadaceae bacterium, assembly GCA_030446525.1. The sequence continues at coordinate 4,471 of JAUJNC010000156.1, read as the reverse complement.
AGATGCGCCGCTTCGGCCTGCCCAAAGACGAGTTCGTCGACAACGGCGGCTGGCCGCACCAGATCTATGGCGAAGGACGCCGTATGGTGTCGGATCTGGTGCTGACGGAGCACCACACCTTCGATCGCCAGGTGGCGCCGGATTCTACCTGGACTCGGTTCCTACGGCATCGACACCCATGAGATCCGCCGCATCGTCCGGGACGGTACGGTGATCCGAGGGCAAGACGGCCACGGGCCGCGGCGGCTTCGCCCGTACCGGATCGGCTACGGGGCCATAGCACCGAAGGCGAGGAGTGCGAAAACCTTCTGCCGTTCGCCCTTTCGGCGAGCCATACCGCCTTCAGCAGTATCCGGATGGAGCCGGTGTTTATGGTCACAGGCCAATCGGCGGCGACCGCGGCGTAAATATCGACTGATGACGGTGTGCCGGTCCAGAAGGTGGATTATAAGAAACTGCGCCCCCGTTTGGAGCGGGATGGTCAGGTACTGGAATGGAACAAAACACCTCTAGAGGCATTCCTATGGATCAGGCAGGCAACCTCTGCTGCGCACTATACGACGCATCGTTTTTGCCATGACGGTACGCTTTGGTAACTTCGGCTCTCAGCGCCGCGAGCCGCCTGCGCCGGAGAAGAAGATCCTTCACTGCCGTGGCGCGTGATTCAAGCAGGCAGTGCCGGTTCCAGATCCTCGGCGACCACGCGGACGAGCGACCGTGCTCGCCTACTGCGAGGCTCGCCGCACGGGCAAGAGCGACTGGGACACCATCGATATCCTGCTGCGCCGCTCAACGGATGGTGAAAGAAAATGGGACCTCCCAGCACATCGCCCATTCGGCGAGCGTCTGTTCCGCAAGTCTTGTCGCGCTCGAGAAGAAGCTCGGCAGCCAGAGCGGCCAGACCGTCAACAACCCTGTTGCCATCGTGGATCGGTACAGCGGGCGGTGCACTTCCTCTTACTGCGTGGAATACGCCCGCTGCTTCTACCTGCGCAGCGACGATGACGGCGTGAGCTTCCGCAAGCCCGTCGAGATCACCAGCACGTTTGAGAAGTTCCGGCCCGCGGCGATTGAAGGTCCTGCCGCCGGACCGGGGCACGCATTCAGCGAAAGGCGTACGCCTTGTGGTACCGGTGTGGCTTTTCCGGCTGGCACCACATGCTCCGCCGTCGGTGACTGGCGGGACCACCGCATAGCGACGACGGGTGGGTGTTATACCCGGCGTGCGGCGAGGTCGCGGCGCCGAACACCGCCGATGGATCAGCCCCAACGAGACCGCCGCCGTTGAGCTGGCCGATGGGCGCGTGATGCGCAACGTCCGCAGCGAGTCCAAGCCCCACCGGCGGCTCGTGGTCACCAGCCCCGACGGCGCCACCGGCTGGTCGACGCCGCGCCTCGATGCGGCCCTACTGGAGCCGATCTGTATGGCCAGCATCGTGCGCTTTTCGGCCAGGCCCGACGCCGACAAGAACCGCATCCTCTTCGCCAATCCCCACAACCTGAGCCCGCGTCCCAGCCGGAGTGAGGCGCCGGGTCAGGCGCGCGAGCGCAGGAACCTGTCGGTCAAGCTGAGCTACGACGAAGGCCAGACCTGGCCGGTGAATAAAGTGCTGGAGGAAGGACCCAGCGCCTATTCCGATATGACCGTGCTGCCCGACGGGACGGTTCTGTGCTTCTATGAACGTCAAAGACAGCTCACCCTCGCCCGCTTCAACCTCGAATGGCTGACGGAGGGCAAAGATGCGCTCAGCGGCTCGCAGCCCGCAGAGGCCAAGGCAGTAAAGCCGGCAACGTCGCCGACGATCCCTACCCTTGACCTTGGCCATCCCGCCACGCTGCTGATGCCGGACGGGAAGACGATCTACGCTGTCTGGACGTATGGTCACGGCGGCGCGTGCGGGCCGATGAAACGCAGCGACGATGGCGGACTCACCTGCAGCGACCTGCTACCGACGCCCCAGAACTGGACTAATGAATGCGAGACGGTCATTGCCGCTGCGCGCGACACTGCAGGCAAAGCAGGCAAAGCCAGCAGCGAAATCCTCGCCGCTATCAACCAGGCTGCGCAGCGTTTCAGCGAGAATAAGCGCGAAAAATTCGACGGGGAAGGCGAATGGTAACGGAAATGGCATCTGCAATTTCGTTCCTGCGCATCGCCGTTGCGGTCGCGTGGCTGTTCGCTATCGTGAGCCTGCCCGCATTCGCGCAGACAGACCAATCCCCCCGGATGAACACCTCACTTCGATGGAAGCAACTGCCGCCCATTCCCGATCGGGAAGGTTTCGCCGCGCCCTTTGCGGGTGTGAGCGGCGGGGCGCTCATCATCGCCGGCGGGGCGAACTTTCCGGACAAGCGGCCCTGGGAGGGCGGCAGCAAGGTCTGGTATGACTCGGCCTTCGTGCTGGAGAAGCCGGGCGGCACGTGGAAGACCGGACTCAAGCTCCCACGCCCTCTGGCCTACGGCGTGAGCGTCACGGCGCAGGACGGCGTCGTCTGCGCCGGCGGCAGCGACGCCCGGCGGCACTACCCGGATGTGTTCCTGCTCAAATACGCGGGCGGCAAGCTCACGGCAACGCCGCTGCCGAGCCTGCCGCGGCCGTGCGCCAACGCCAGCGGCGCGCTGCTCGGAGACATGCTGTACGTCGCCGGGGGTATCGAAACGCCGGATGCGACCACGGCGCTGAAGACGTTCTGGGCGCTGGACCTGTCCCGTCCCGATGCGCGCTGGCGGGAGCGGGAGCCCTGGCCGGGTCCCGGAAGGATGCTGGCCGTGGCGGGCGTGCAGGACGGCTCGTTCTTCCTCTTCAGCGGGGTGAAGCTGCGCGCCGGCCCCGACGGCAAACCCGTGCGTGAATATCTGCGCGACGCGTACCGCTTCACGCCCGGCAACGGCTGGAAACGCTGCGCCGACCTGCCGCGCCCGGCGGTGGCCGCGCCGTCGCCCGCGCTCCCGTCCGGCCAGTCGCACCTGCTGGTCCTGGGCGGCGACGACGCCTCGCAGATCCACCTGCAGCCGCCGGTGAATCACCCCGGCTTCCCGCGCGAGGCCCTGGCGTACCACACCATCACCGACACCTGGACGCGCGCGGGCACGGCGCCGTTCTCGCTGGTGACCACGCCGGTGACCCCCTGGCAGGGGCAGTTCGTTATCGCGAGCGGCGAGGCGCGGCCGGGTGTGCGTTCGCCGGAGGTCTGGTCGGCGGAGGGGACCCGGCGCGAGGCCGCGTTCGGCTGGGCCAATTACGCCGCGCTTGGCTGCTATCCGCTGATCATGATGGGCATCACCTGGCTGGTCGGCCGCAAGCGCACCAGCGAGGAGTTCTTCCGCGGCGGGCAGCGCATCCCGTGGTGGGCGGTCGGCCTGAGCATCTATGCCACGATGCTCTCCTCGCTCACGTTCATGGCGGTCCCCGCCAAAGCCTACGCGACCGACTGGACCTTCTTCCTTGCCAACATCCCGGTGCTCCTGCTCGCGCCCGTGATCATCGCCGTCTACCTGCCGTTCTTCCGCCAGCTCGATGTCACCTCCGCCTATGAATACCTCGAGAAGCGTTTCAACCTCGCCGCGCGCTGGTTCGGCAGCCTCTCGTTCATCGTCCTGCAGATCGGCCGCACGGCGATCGTGCTCTACCTGCCGGCGCTCGCGCTCGCCACGGTGAGCAACTTCTCCATGCGCACCAGCATCCTGATCATGGGCGTGATCTGCATCGCGATGGCCTCCGCCGGCGGCATCGAGGCGGTGGTCTGGACGGACGTGGCCCAGACGGTGATCCTGCTGGCCGGCGCGCTCGTCACCCTGCTCGTCATCGTCGGCGGGATCCCCGGCGGCGCCGCCGGCCTGGCCCAGATCGCGGCCGCGGACGACAAAGGCTTCGGCCCGCTGCGCTGGGACGCCGGCCTGAGCGTGGCCACCGGCTGGGTGATCCTCCTCGGCAACGCCTTTCCCAACCTGATCCCCTACACCGCCGGCCAGGACGTCGTGCAGCGCTACGTGCCCACCCGGGACGAGCGCCAGGCCGCGCGCTCGATCTGGGCCAACGCGCTCCTGGTCCTGGCGATCTTCGCGCTTTTCAGGGTCAACGAGATGCCCGCCGGGCTGGGCGGCCTGGTGGTCGCCGGCCTCTTCGCGGCCGCGCAGCCCACGAGCAGCCTCAACAGCATCGCCACCGCCTGGGTGACCGATTTTCACGCGCGGCTTCGCCCGGGCCTGAGCGACGCCGCGCGGCTGGCCAGCGCGCGCCGGGCGACGCTCCTCTCCGGCGTGATCGGCACGGCGGTCGCGCTGGCGATGACGTATCTGGACATCGAGTCCACCTGGGACGCCTTTCTGGCGATGCTGGGGCTGACCGGCGGCGCGCTGGCCGGCCTGTTCGCGCTGGGCCTGTTCACGCGCCGCGCGCACGGCACCGGCGCGGTGATCGGCGCGCTTGCCAGCGTGGTCACGCTCTATCTCGTCCAGCGCGGCACGCCG
>JAUJNC010000155.1 GCA_030446525.1 Armatimonadaceae bacterium | reverse complement strand
GACCCGGCAGTGAGATGCGGGTGGAGACGCGCGAGCCTTTGGTGCCGCGCGGCCCCTGGACCACCTGGACCAGGATCTCCTGGCCGCGCTTCACCAGTTCGCGGATGTTGGCATGCGGGCGCGCGCGCCGCCCGTGGCGCCCGGGGGCGCCACCTTCGCCGTTTTCGCCCTCCTCGGCGTCCCCGCCGGGGACGATGTCGCCCGCGTACAGGAACGCGTTCCGGTCCAGGCCGATATCCACGAACGCGGCGTCCATGCCGGGCAGGACGTTGTCAACGCGCCCCTTGTAGATGGAACCGACGACGCGCTCTTCGCGCTCGATGTGCAGCTCAGCTAGCTGGCCGTCTTCACGGACGGCGATGCGCGTTTCGCGCGGGTCCGTGTTGACGATAATCTCTTTCGACAATAAAACCTCCCTCGAGAGGCGTCACGCATCACTTCCTGAACGTCCACAGCTTCGCGGCGGTGAAATTCCACGCGGTCACGCAGACGGTCGCCACGGCCTTCGCGGCGTTGGCGGCGAGCGGCGAGAACTGCTGCTTCCCCTGGCCCGCTATGATCAGCCCCAGGATCTCCGCCGGAGACCTGTTTACCGTGGTCAGGCCAAGGCGCGCGGCGACGATCAGCGCCAGCGTCATGATGGACAGGTTCAGCACCCAGCCCACCATGTTGGTGGCGACGAACTTCGCGTACTGCCGCCGGGCGTCCCCGTCGCCCGCCCGGAACGTCCACCGCCGGTTCCAATAGAAGCCGTTGCAGACGGCAACCAGGAACGAACAGCTGGCGGCGAAGGCAAGCGGCCAACCGAAATAGAACTTCAGAAGGTTGAACAGACCGAAATCAATCACGGTCGACGTCGCGCCCACAAGGCAAAACTTGACGAACTGACGTGGTCCCTGCCGGGATACAAAAGACGCGACGGAGCCAGAGATCATGCGTAGCCTCCCGATCACCTTTATTATAGCACAATTTCCCGCCAGGCTTTCACTGGCCGGCAACAGGAGTATAACAACAAAGGTCGTCCATCCGCAACCCGAAATGCCCCAGGTTGCCGTCCATTTGACAGAAAATCGGGCGCCATGTTACACTCTTGCGTGCCAACACGCGCTTATATCTTCGACCTGGACGGCGTCCTGTATCGCGGCGCGGACGCCGTCGACGGGGCGGCGGAGACGCTGGCCCGGCTGCGGGCGCTCCCCGCCGCCCCGTCCCTGTTTTTCCTGACCAACAACTCGACGCAGACGCGCGGCGACTACGCCGCCAAGCTGACGTGGCTGGGCATGCCCTGCGCGGAGGAGGAGATCGTCACATCGGCGTCGGCCACGGCCGCGTACCTGAAGGGGCAGGGCGCGGCGGGGCGCTCCGCTCTGGTCGTCGGCGGGCACGGCATCCGCGACGAGCTGACCCGGGCGGGCATAAACCTGGTCCCCCCCGACGCGCCCGTGGAAACCGAGGCCGACTTCGTCGTGGTCGGCATGGACCGGCACTTCACGTACCACACGCTGTGGCGCGCGCAGCAGGTCATCCTGCGCGGCGCGACGTTCGTCGCCACCAACCGCGACGGCTCGTACCCCCTGGAAGGGGGTAAGGAGATCCCCGGCGGCGGCGCGATCGTGGCGGCGATCGAGGCGTGCACCGAGACGACGCCCCTGGTCATCGGCAAGCCCCAGCCCTACGGCCTGCAGGCGATCCTCGATGCCGCCGGCGTGTCCCCCGCCGAGGCGGTGATGATCGGCGACCGGCTCGACACCGACGTCCTGTGCGGCAACCGGCTCGGCGTGCCGACGGTTTTGGTGCTGACGGGCGTGACCTCGGAGGCAAAAGCCCGCCAGGCCCCGCCCGAGATGCGGCCCGGGCGCATCCTTTACAACCTGCGGGAACTGTGAGCCCCTTGCCCCACAGCGTGGGGGAGGGGATCGGGGGAAGGGGCGAGACGGTGAGCACGGGGGAAGAGGCGACGGCGAGCGGCGACGCGTTCGCGGCGTTTTTGCGAACGCACCGCGAACGCGTCGAGGGCCTGGAGGTCGAGATGGGCGACGCCTGGTGGGAAAGCAACACCCGGGGCACGCCCGAGGCGGAGGAGCGCTCCGCCCACATACAGAAGCGGCTGACAAAGCTGTACGCCGACCGCGACACGTTCGCCTGGCTCCGCGACCTGGACCCCTCCCCGCTTTCGCCGGACATGGCCCGCCAGCGCAAGCTGCTGCTCGACGCCTACGCCGCGAACCAGATGGACGACGCCACGATCGAAGAGCTCGTCGACACGGAGAAAGAGGTCGAGAGCGCCTACAACAACTTCCGCCCCCTGCTGCGCGGCGAGCGGGTGAGCGACAACCACCTGCGCGAGATCCTGCGCGACGCCGAGGACGGGGCGCTGCGCCGCGAGGCCTGGGAAGCGAGCAAGCGCATCGGCGCGGAGGTCGCCGAGCGGGTGAAGCGGCTGGTCGCCCTGCGCAACCGCGAGGCGCGCCGCCTGGGCTACGCCGACTACTACGCCATGGCGCTGTCACTTCAGGAGCTGGACGAGGGCGCCCTGTTCGCGCTGCTCGACGACCTGCGCCGGAAAACGGACCCGCTCTGGCAGACGTACAAGGCGGCGCTCGACAGCGCGCTTGCCGCGCGCTTCCGGACCACCCCGGGCGCGCTGCGCCCCTGGCACTACCCGGACCCGTTCTTCCAGGAGGCCCCCGCCGGCGAAGTCGACCTCGACGCCTTTTTCAAGGAGCAGGACCTGGAGGCGCTCACCGCCGCCTTCTACGCCGCGATCGGCCTCCCGGTCCGCGACGTCCTGGGGCGCTCGGACCTGTACGAGCGCGAGGGCAAGTGCCAGCACGCCTTCTGCATCCACGTCGGCCGGTTCGGCGATGTGCGCGTTCTGTGCAACTGCACCGGCTCCGAGCGCTGGATGAGCACCCTGCTGCACGAGTTCGGCCACGCCGTCTACGACAAGTACCTGGGCTCCGATCTGCCCTTCTTCTTGCGGGATACGGCGCACACCCTGACGACCGAGGCGATCGCGATGCTGATGGGCCGGTTTTCGCGCCACGGCGCCTGGCTCCAAAAGTACGCCCACGTGCCCGCGGACGAGGCCGAGCGGGCCGGCGCCTCGGCCCGGCGGGAGATGCGCGCCCAGCTCCTGATCCTGGCGCGCTGGTGCCTGGTGATGACCCACTTCGAGCGCGCGCTTTACGGCGACCCCGGGCAGGACCTGAACCGGCTCTGGTGGGACATGGTGCGCAGGTTCCAGGGCGTGACGCCCCCGGAGGGCCGCGACGAGCCGGACTGGGCCGCCAAGATCCACCTGGCGCTCGCGCCGGTCTACTACCACAACTACCTGCTCGGCGAGATGTTCGCCTCGCAGCTGCTGGACTACCTCCGCGAGAAGGTCCTGCCGCCGGGCTCCACGGACGCCGACCTGGTGCAAAGCAAAGCCGTGGGCGCGTACCTGAAGGAGGCGATCTTCGCCCAGGGTGCGCGCCTGCCCTGGGACGTGCTGGTGGAAAAGGCCACGGGCGAGCCGCTGAACCCCGACCACTTCGTCCGCCAGCTGGGCCGGTAAGAACCCGTCAATCCGTGATCTGCACCGTCCAATCCACGATGTCCAGGTTGGGCTCGTCCACGGTCGGGCCGAGCTTCTCCCGCACGTCGCCCGCCGGCTCACGGTTGGCGGCCTGGTCGTTCGTACGGACGCTGTTCTGATCCGTGGGGATCGTTATCCACGTGTTGATCGTGCCGGTGTCGCGGCCGTCGCCCAGGGCGTCCCAGGCTTTGGGCGCGTCGTCGGCGCCCTGCGGCAGGTTGTTGGTGGCGAGGAGGTTGATCTGGACGTAGCGCGCGCCCGGGTTGGGAAGGCGGGAAAGGTCGAGCCGGAACGACAGCGTCGCCTCGCCCCGCTGCGGCGTGGTGTAGCTCTCCGGAGCGCCCAGAAAGTTGAACGCATTAACGACCGGGTTGTAGAGACCGCCGGTGGCCGGGTTGGTGGCGACCCGATACACGCCATAACCCCCCTGAACCTGGAAACGGTCCTGGCGCACGAAGGCGACGAAGCCCTGCGCCCCGGGCTGCGCGGGCGCCGCGAAGCCGTTGCCCCACGGCCGCTCCACGACCGGGGCCGGGCCGGCGTCGTTGATGTTGTCCGTGCGGTTGATCAGGGCGAAGTAGTAGTACGGCGTTTGCGCGTCGAAGGGCTGGATCTGCCCGCGGACCCGCAGGGTGATCACCAGCTGCTTCCCCCGCGTCCCGCCGTCCCCATCCTCGGGTAAGCGCGCGCAGCCGGTGACGAGAGCGATGCCGGAGATGATCAGCGCGGCGCGGCAAAAGCCGCGCCGCCAGAGGGTGACATTCATAGCTACCGTATCCGACCCCGACGTTGTGGGCCGGCTTCAAAAGAGGCGGGCGCGGCTCACAAAAACCAGGGGCGCACCGGGTGCGCCCCGCGGGGGAGCCGCCGTGGGCTTCCGGCCTAACGCCGCCGGCGGCGCGGGTGATTCAGCACCGGGACGCGCTGTGCCGCCAGCCGCTTTATCTCACGCTGGGCCTCGCGGTGCGACAGCGCCGCCATCATCAACACCAGGGCGCATCCCGTCACCATCGAGCTGAGTAGTATCAACAAGATCATCGCCACGTTCGGGGCTCCTTCCTCCGGACAACATTCCGGTATATGCCCCGCCTTTCCTTTTCGTTAAACCTATACTGTTCTAGACGCAGCGTACGGCGCCCGCGTTCCCGCGGCCGGGGGATTTCATAAGTGCCGGGCGAGTTGGTCACAGGGTTCCCTCGGCAGATCGTAGGCGCGCGCGGCCTCGTAGCCCCGGCTGAGCCAGTCGCGCGCACCGGACTTGTCGCCCACGGCCAGCAGCGCCTCGGCCCACCGGATCGCCTGAAAAAAGGCGTTGATGAACACGGGGGAGGAGTCCGGGGGCAAAATCGGCAGCGCTTCCCTCGGCCGCCCGGCCCTGAGGAGCACGGTAGCATGGACGTGCTTGCTGAGGCGGACGCAGTCCTCGTTCTCCGTGCGCTCCGCCGCCTCGCGCGCCCAGGCGATGAATCCCAGCGCGGCCTCGGTTCGCCCGCTCGCGCTCGCGAACTCGGCCATGTCGCGGCATATCCAGGACGCGTACTCCGGGCGCGTCGCGTGGGGAAGCCAGACCCGCAGCGCGTCCACCGCGCGCGCCGGCAGGGGTACGCCTTTTCCCCCCTGCAGCCCGGACCGCGGACACGAACACGGCCCACATATAGAACGGCTCCGGCAGGAACTCCCTCCCCGCCATGTCCAGGGCGCACTCCGCCAAGCGTCCCGCCTCGGCGATCCGTGCCCGATACGACAGCCACCGGGCGTGCCACGCGCAGGCCTCCGCCAGCAGACGCCGCGCGGACGGACGGCGCAGCGCCAGAGGCCACAGCTGCGACTCCACCGCCAGAAAGCGCAGGTCCATCAGGGTCTGTTCGCCGCGCTCCGTCTGGGCCGCAAGGGTTGCCACGCGGGACGCGCACTCATCCAGCGAGACCGCCGTCTCGCCCGGCGGCGCGATCCACAGACGCCCCTCGGCCAGCGCCGCCCGCTCCTGGGGGTGGGCCCGCAACAGGTCCAACAGCGCCGGGATCCGCTCCGCCGTCGGTGACGCCTCGGATCGCTCCCAGCGGCTGACGGTGCTGGGCTGCACCCCAGACGTGCCGCCACCTGTTCCTGCGAGAGTGGGTAAACCGGGCACATCGGTACAACAGACCGGGGACATAGGTAACAGTCCAGGCGTACAAAGGCATGAGGACAGACGCCATGCCCTGGAAAGTGACCGAACCATGACCGAGCGCGCCAAGTTCGTGGCCCTCTTTGATGAGGGCTTGTTCTCAATGAGCGAGTTGTGCCAGCGCTTTGGCATCTCGCGCCGCACCGGCTACAAGTGGCTGGCCCGCTTTGAACAGGAGGGTTTGGACGGCCTCAAAGACCAGAGCCGCAGACCCAGCGCCTGCCCTGGTCAAACGCCACCCCACGTCCGAGAAGCCCTGCTGCAGCACGCCGGGACCAATTCCCCACCGGGGACCCAAAGCTGCTGGCCTATCTGCAACCGCGCCGCCCCGACCTGCCCCTGCCGGCCCCCAGCACGGTGGGCGAACTGCTCAAGCAGCACGGCCTTTCCCAACCGCGTGAACGCCCGGCCCGCACCTGGCGGCACGCGGGCGAGCCGTCCCTGCAAGCGGACGCCCCAACCAGACCTGGTGTGCGGACTTCAAAGGACAGTTCCCCACCCGAGACGGCAAGATCGCTACCCTGACCGTCACCGATGCGTACAGCCGGTTCCTCTTGCTGCCACGCGCTGCCTTCGGTACGGCAGGAAGCCTTTCCCCTCTTCGAGCGCGCCTTCCAAGAGTTCGGCCTGCCCCAGGCGATCCGCACCGACAACGGCGTGCCACGCAGGCCATCTGCGGCTTGTCCACGCGGTTTGGTGGATGCCAGGGCATCGCCCATCAGAGGATCCAACCCGGTCAGCAGAACGGGCGGCACGAGCGGATGCACAAGACCCCGCGCGACGGCCCGACCACCGGAAGCCGACCTGTGGCGCAGCAGGCACGATTCGACGCATGGCGCACGGAGGAGCGCTCCAACCCGGTCACCGCGGCACTACCGACGCAGCCAGAGTACCCCGGCCACTTCCAGGTGCGGCTCGTCAGCAAGTCCAGCATGTTCCGCCTGCATCACCGCCCCATCTTCAGCGAGGCGCTCGTGGACGAGCACCTCGGCCTGGAAGAGACCGGCGCCGGCCTCTGGTCCATCTACTTATGACGTGCTGCTGGGCCGCCTGAGCGAGCGCGACTACAAAGTCCGGGGGTAACATACAACCGTGCGTTACCTATTGACGATGGCAGGAGATTTTGCCGGACTTGCCCCGGAGGATCGCGGCTTCATCGACGCCGTTCGGCACGCTCTGCTTGCCGTGCGCCATGACGTTCTGGTAGTCACGGGCCGCAAGAAAGGGGATGAAGGCGGCTTGCCGCGCACTGCCTGACTCGGTGCGCCGTGCCTGCCAAGTGGCGCAAGCTGGTGAAACGGTGGCGCGCACCTTTGGGAGCGTTTTTGTGTGGCACGGATTCGCAGGTGATCTTGGCATTATGAGCATCAGTTCGGTCAGGAAGGTGCTGTCCCACACGGTAGCCGTGTTTCTGAACCTGCAGATGGGCCGGCCGCCTCTGGATTTAGACGGGCTGGTCAGCGCCTGAGTACAAAAAAGAGTTGCACATTACGTGTCCATTTCTAAGAAATGGGTGTCGAAGTGGTCCCGTAAGCGCGAATAGTGAATGAGCCCCCGTGCCCGGCAAGACATCCTCTTTGTCGAAGTAGACTCTCCAGGTGAGGCCTTTATCTTGAACGAGTCCATCCGGTTAAAAATGGTCTCCCGCCCGGTTTTCCGTTATCCAGTGGGCGTAGGACGTTGATAACGGCGCCGGAGGACGAGGCCGCATGGGAGGAAAGATCGTTGCAGAAGGTCTGGTTTGGGACGTCGCAGTGCCAGTGGTCACACACTGCGAATTGGCGAGCGAGCGTGATCACCGGGACGGCATCCGGTGGATAGCAGTCCATGATGACTTTGTACTGATCGTAAGTCGGTTTTCTTTTCGGTTAATTGAAGTTATTGATGTAGTCGGTGACGAACCCCGCCATCGGCGCGCAAGCGCGCCGGGTCCGGCAGATTAAAGGGAGCCGCCATTTCGCGAACTTGTTTGTAGCGGTTCTGTTCGGGCAGCACGGTTCCATACAGTTGCGTGTTGACATGGGATACTCTTCACCCGGATCGGGATTGGGGTTATGCATGACATACCCTTTCGTAACAGGAACCACCTGGCGATGGGCTTGGTCGGCATAGGGCGGGATCGGGTTGGAAAGCTCTTTCCCGTGACACCTTCAAAAGCCTGTGACCGTGGAACCCGGCCCGGCTCGTACAGGTAGCCCAGCAGATTGTCAAAGGAGCGGTTTTCCATCATCAGAACCACGACATGCTCGGAAGTTCTTCAGGTTGCCTTTTTTATTCTTCCTGTCCCGAGTGCCGTGTCTGTCATCCCACGCGTTACCGCGGCCCCCAGCGTAACCGTGGTCCCGCTGCGCTTGATAAACTCTCAGCGCGACATCTCCTCTGTTGAATTCGTGGTCGCCGGGTCCACGGACGCATCCGCCACGCCGCCGTCACCGCCGACAACGACGTCTGGTAACCGGCAGCACTCGGCCTGCGCGTACTCCGGCTGCTGCTCGCGCTTGGGTTGGCCGACGGGAGGGATGGCGCTTTCGGTGATCATTTTGAATCCTCTGCAAGCCGTAATCCCGGCTACGGATGTGAATGCCAAACAGGCAGTGGTGGCAGCAACGACATCGCTCGGCAGCGCGACGACTGGATAGCTTCCGAGCGATGCACGCCGCCTGCATCACCTCGCCTTCGGCGGACGAGACCCGGGCGGGGGCGCCAGAAAGGATCGCTCGGTTAATGGTTGGATAATTGTACCTGCGGACTTCGATTGTCGACAGGCGCGCCGAAAGAATGAGAAAACACACCCGAGCCAGTCCCAACGTCGGGGAAGCTTCCTTGTAAAGAGCCTGTAGACATCGGGGGGTTGCAGGGTATACTTAGGCTTGCCAGCCAAGCTGTTTTCCGTCACGAAACGGTCTCGATCCTCAGGTTCCTTGAAAGGCGCTGGAGGCTGGCCCCGCTCAGCGACCGCGACCGGAACGCGCTCGCCATCGTGCTCTGCTTCGTCATCATGACGCTGATCGTCATCCAGTGCCGCTACTTCCGCGAGAACCTGGATTAAGCCCTGATTCGTGAACCTTCCACCCCCGCTGCGGAACCAAACTCAGCAGGAGGGTCGGTCAAGAAAGCATGAACAAGAGACAATTTCCTTATCTGCCGGCGGTCCGTCTTGGCCTCGCGGCCTGTATTGTCGCGGCGGCGCAGCAGGGAGGGCTGGGAGCGCCGCGACAGTCCGCTTCTAATGGCCCGCTTCGCTACACGGTCCGGATGAACCATGCGAGCTACGCCCTCGGCCAGGGCGACTCGATTAGCGTCGAGGCCACGCTGACCAACGCTGGGAAAGCGCCGATTTTGGTGTTCCGTCCCTCCCCATACTCCGACCGCCTGTGGCTCGACAACAGCGGGGACATCCTGGCCAGGAATTACAGCAACGTCTCGATGATCGGACCAAGCGCTCGTGACCTCGTTTTTCTTGCCCCGGGCGAGTCGGTCAGCGCCCGTCACAACCTGTTTTCGCGGACGCTTGACCACTTCCTGACCACCGGTCGACATAAGCTTTCGGGCGAGTATGACACGACTCGCGTCCGATTGCCCGTGCCAAACAATGGGTTTTGGAAGGGCAAGATCAAGACCCCGCCGCTGGTGTTCACCGTATCCAGCGAGAACCCCAGAAGCCGACAGGTATCGGCCCCACCAAGCAGAAGGTATTCCGATGCGGACGGCGCCTTCGTGTCGCTTGCGAACCTCAAGCAGATAGGCCTTGCATTGCGGAAGTACGTCCACGAACATGGCGGGGCCTATCCGCCGATGCACGACCCGACCACGGTCCAGAGGGTGCTCCTTCGCTACCTTAAGAACGAGACCGCATTCGTCCAGCCGGGGACAAACCAGCTTTACGGCGTGAATGCCAAACTGTCGGGAAAGAAAACGCTGGCCATGGCCGCGCCGGGCGCGACCAGCAGTGTCGTAGCTGTCTACGAGGTGAAACCCATAGAAGGCATGCGAGGCGTCATTTTTGAGAACGGTGCCGCCCAGCGGATTCCAGAGGCGATGTGGCTTCACTTTAAAAAGGCCTCGGGGATACCGTGAGGCCGCATACAGTTAAAATGGCGATTCCATGATTGTTTGCCGGAAGCACCCTACACCGTTCCTGTTCCGCCGGAAAGCTTGAGATACCGCGCCCAGCCGAGCGGCGTGCCGTGGAACGCGGCGTCTTCGGCGGCCCGGTCGGGCTCGGCCTCGAGCAGGGCGCGCTAGAACCACCTCGCCGCCCGCAGGATCTCGTCACGGGTCGCATCCGACTCCAGAAACAGGCCGTTGTTCGGCATGCCCGAAGCCCTCCTCGCGGCGCGCCCTTTCGGCGCGCCGGCAAGGAACCCCGCGCGCCGGCGCAATGCGGAAAGAGGAGATGTATGGTTGCTCGGGGAATGATTGTCTGCGAAAGAATCCATGGCGGACACGCACTCCGCCATCCCTGGAGGAACGATCCGATGCCCTTGCCCGAAACAAATGCCGACGGCAGGCCGGCCGTGGAACTGACCGAGGAACAGAAGTATATCCTGGACACCAAAGGCTGGCTGGCCATCCCCGGCGTGCTCACGGACGACGAGATCCAAGAGATGCGCGATTTCTGCTACCGGCTGCACCGGGACAAGAATGCCGTCCCCCTTCCCGAGCGCTCGTCGATCGGCGGGCCGCTGCAGCGGCTGACGGACCATCCGGTCGTGGTCGGCTTCATGAACGAGTTCGTGGCGCACCCGCCCCTGGCGACCCGGGATGGCTACGGCTTCCGCCTGGAGAACAGCTTCCTGGCCATCCGCCCCCCGGGTCACGACAACTTCCGCCCGCACGGCGGCAACGGCCTGTTCAACTTCCCCGGCAACTCGCACGATTACCGCTGCTACCCGGGCAGGGCCAACAGCGGCCTGACCCGCGCCGTGTGGGAGCTGAACCCGGTCGAGAAGGGGGACGGGGGCACGCTCTTCCTCACCGGCAGCCACAAGGCCGCCTTCAAGCGGCCCGCGTCCACGCAGGACCCGGATTCGCCGCTCTGGGAAACCTATAGCTGTCCCGCCGGCTCGGTCCTCTTTTTCACCGAGGCCATCACGCACACCGGCGCGAAATGGATCAACCGTGACCGCGACCGGGTCGCCGTCTTCAACTGCTACAACACCATCAACAGCAAATGGCACGCATGGCAGCCGCATCCGGAGCTGCTCGCCGCCATGCCGCCGCTGCGCCAAACCCTGTTCCGGTCGGTCCACTGCCAGAACAACGCGGTCTGCCCGGAACCACTCGGCTAGCCGGGGTCAGGACTGCCGGGATACCAGAAAATAGTTGTCGTGGCCGGGGACCACGATGTCCGCTATCGTGGCCAGATGCTCTATGGTCCGGGCAGCCAGGTCGAAATCCGCCGAGTTGAAGTAGCCGCGCCGGTCCTCCCAGAAATCGCGGGTCATCGCGGCGTCGGCGGCGATGACGACGGACCGGCCCTCGCAGTCGAAGCGCAGGCTGTGATGGCTCAGGGTGTGGCCGGGGGTCGGGATCACGTCGATCGCGCCCAGCAGCCGGTCCGGGGCGGGTTCGACCTGTTTGCCATACGCCCCGGAGGTGTTGATGCGCGCGGCGACAGGGGGCGCGGCCAGCCACCGCGCTTCGGGGCAGTGCGTCAGCCCGGCGGCGTGGTCGGCGTCCTCGTGGGTGAGGAAGACCGCCTGTATGTCCCCCGGCTTCAGGCCGGTCCGGCGGTCCAGCTCCGCCGCCATCGGGTCGGCGTCCTTCAGGGACGGATCCACCAGCAGCCGGAAGCCGTCGCCGGTCACCAGGGTGCAGGTGCAGATGGCGGAGCGATACGCGCGGTCGTCGCTTTCACCCCAGTAGCGGTTCCGCGAGATGTTGCCGATCGTAACGAGGTCCCAGCGTCGGATCACGGCGTTTGATTCCCCTCCTGCGGGAGCTCCAGCGCAACAACGGTGTCGGTCGCATCGGGGGCGGTGGCCGGGCCCTGGATGGTGACGCCCTCGCCCTCCGCCGTGACGGGCAGCGCCGCCCGGTACGGATCGGCCAGCAAGCGGGCGCTAGTCACCTGACTGCCCAGCCCTTCGACCCGTAACGCGCCGCCCTCGGGCCAGTCGAACACGTGCAGGTAGACCAGCCCCGGCCGGGCCGTGGTGCGGCACCAGCCCCGGCCCTGCAGCGGCCCGGCCGTGGTGCCGTACACCGCCTCGCCGTTGGCCTGGAGCCAGGCGCCCATGCCCAGCAGCCGGTCCACGCTGGGCTGGGGGATCACCCCCTCCGCGGTCGGGCCGACGTTGAGCAGATAGTTGCCGCCCTTGCTCACGATGTCCACCAGTTTGCGGATCAGGTCCGCCGTCGATTTCCAGTTGTGGTCGTCGGTCTTGAACCCCCAGGTGTCGTTGAGGGTGGCCGGGGTCTCCCAGTCGGCGTCGATCGTCTGCCCGGGGATGACGTTGTCGCGCGCCGAGGCGTAGTCGCCCAGGCCGTTGCCCAGACGGCCGCTGACCAGACAGTCCGGCTGCAGCTGATGCACCAGGTCCAGGAGCTGCCGGCTCTGTTCCGTGGTG